>JAFLCY010000056.1 GCA_017303485.1 Rhodobacterales bacterium | reverse complement strand
ATCACCGCGCCATGCTGAGCCCAGGAGGCCCCGGCGATGGCGCGGCGGTCAAGCGTTTCAAGCCGTTTCGCGACGGCTTCGGCGACCGCTTTCCCGAAGGCGGGGCTGTCGGTGACCAGGATCGACTGCGCACTTTCGTCGTGTTCGGCCTGGGAGAGAAGGTCGAGCGCGATCCAGTCCGGGTCGTTGTCGGCATCAGCAATGACGAGGATTTCCGATGGGCCCGCGATCATGTCGATGCCGACGCGGCCGAAGACCCGGCGCTTGGCGGCGGCGACGAAGGCATTGCCGGGACCGGTGATCTTGTCGACCGGAGTGATGGTTTCAGTGCCGTAGGCCAGTGCGGCGATCGCCTGCGCCCCGCCGATGCGGTAGACGGTATCGACCCCGGCAATCCGCGCGGCGAGGAGGACGAGCGGGTTGACCTTTCCCTCCGGCGTCGGGCAGGCAATGACGAGGCGTTCAACCCCCGCGACCTTGGCCGGAATGGCGTTCATCAGCACGCTGGACGGATAGGAGGCGAGGCCGCCGGGCACATAGAGGCCCGCGGCGGAAACCGGCGTCCAGCGCCAGCCGAGCATTGCGCCCGTGCTGTCGGTCCAGCTTTCGTCCTGCGGTTTCTGCCGGGCGTGATAGGCGCGGATACGGTCGGCGGCGAGGCTCAGCGCGGCGCGATCCTCGGGTGTGACCCTGGCGATCTCCGCGTCGATTTCCGCGGCGGAGAAGGCAAGGGTTTCGGGGGTCAGGGCCAGACGGTCGAAACGTTGGGTAAGGTCGATCACCGCCTGATCGCCGCGCGCCCGCACATCGGCGATGATCCCGGCAACGGCCTGATCGACATCCTCGGCCTCTTCACGCTTCTGGCCCAGGAGGGTCTGGAAGGCGGCCTCAAAGCCCGGATCGGCGGTGTTCAGGAAAACGGGCATCTCAGCCTCCGCATGGGTCGGGGTCCAGATAGCGCGGGGGGGCCTGCGGCTCAAGCCGGGATGGAAGGCGGCAAGAGTTTTCGAGAACGCTCGCAAACTCCGTCGAAGGAACTTGCCTCGGCCTCACTCGTGCTTCGGCACCTTGCCCGAGGGCGCACGATAGGGCCGGGTCACGTCATCCAGCCGGATGTCCAGGGCCTCCACCTCGATGGCAATGGCCCCGTCGCCTGCCAGGGTCAGGTTCAATTGGCCGGTACCATCCTCGCCGGGCGTGAAATCCATGGACAAAAGGGACAATACAAGATCATTGTCGCCCCTATTGAACCCCATGCTTTGCACTTTTCGCACATCCTCGACCACGAGCAGCGAGCGCACCCGTTCATAGGTCCGGCCCACCCGTTCGGCCTCGACCCGGTCTTCCCAGCGGAAGCGGTTCAAAAGCAGGGCAAAGCGGCGCTGGCGGGCATCGAATTTCATCTCGGTCACCGGCAGCACGGAATCCTGCACCAGCGTCGAGATGATCTTCAGATCCTCGGCATCCTGCGCGACAAGCCGCAAGGGGGCCTCGCCGCCCTCTTCGAACCGTGCATCCGTCATGCGCTGATCCGTTCGATATGGGCGCCGCAAGCCCGCAGCTTTTCCTCCACCCGTTCATAGCCGCGATCCAGGTGGTAGACGCGCGAGACGATGGTTTCCCCTTCGGCGGCAAGGCCGGCAAGGATCAGGCTGACGCTGGCGCGCAGGTCGGTCGCCATCACCGGCGCGCCCTTCAGTTTCTCGACCCCGGTCACGGTGGCCGTGCCGCCATGAACCTCGATCTTCGCGCCCATCCGCATCAGTTCGGGCGCATGCATGAAGCGGTTCTCGAAGATCTTCTCTTCCAGCACGCTGGTGCCCTGGGCCGTGCAGAGCAGCGCCATCATCTGCGCCTGCAGGTCGGTCGGGAAGCCCGGGAAGGGCTCGGTGGTGACATCCACCGCCTGCACCCGCCCGTTCTTGCGCGCGACCTTGAGGCCCCGGTTGGTCTGGGTCACGCTGACGCCGGCCGCATCCAGCTTTTCGGCAAAGCTCTCGACAAGGTCCAGCGTGCCGCCGATGCATTCCACCTCGCCGCCGCAGATCGCCGGGACCAGCATGTAGGTGCCCAGTTCGATCCGGTCGGTGACCACGGGATGCGTGGCGCCGCCCAGACGGTCGGTGCCCTCGATGGTGATGGTCGAGGTCCCTTCCCCTTCGATCTTCGCCCCCATCTTCTTCAGGCAGCGGGCCAGATCGACGATCTCGGGCTCGCGCGCGGCATTGCGGATTTCGGTCGTCCCTTTCGCCAGTGTCGCTGCCATCAGGGCGTTTTCGGTGGCACCGACCGAGACGAAGGGAAACTCGACCACGGCGCCCTTCAGGCGCCCGCCGGGGGCTTTCGCATGGACGTAACCATCGCGCAGGTCAAGCTCGGCCCCCATCGCCTCCAGCGCCTTGAGGTGCAGGTCGACCGGCCGCGCGCCGATGGCACAGCCGCCGGGCAGCGATACGACCGCATGGCCGTAGCGGGCCAGCATCGGGCCGAGGACCAGGATCGAGGCGCGCATCTTGCGCACGATGTCATAGTCCGCCGTGTGGTTGGTGATCGAATGCGAGGACATCGCCAGCACGAGACCATCCTGCAGGCTGGCCACTTCGGCGCCGAGCGATTGCAGGAGCTGGGTCATGGTGCGGATGTCGGAGAGCCGCGGCGCATTGGTCAGCGTCAGCGGTTCGTCGCTGAGGAGCGTCGCGGGCATCAGCGTCAGGCAGGCGTTCTTCGCCCCGGCGATCGGGATCGCCCCCGACAGGGCCCCGTTGCCACGCACCAGTATCGAATCCATCTGCCCTAGTCCTTTTTGGTCTCGTTCATCTCATCGCCCGTGCCGTCTTCGGCGTTGCGGGCCTTTGCCTGTGCCTTCCGCCGCGCCATGTTGGCCTTGAGCGCCGCCTTGAGCCGGTCGTCCCGGCCGGTGACGCGTTCCGGCTTGCGGGACGTTTCGCTGTGGGGCGGGTCCGAAGGGCTGCGCATACGCCGCCTTCTACCCCAAGGGCGCAGATGGGTCCAGAGAGGGTCAGGTTTCCCGCCGATACCCCCTTGCGCCCCGTTTCGATTGCGTCTATCCCCCCGCCACCAACGGCGCTGCAGTAGCTCAGTGGTAGAGCACTCCCTTGGTAAGGGAGAGGTCGAGAGTTCAATCCTCTCTTGCAGCACCACCCATCCCCTTGATCTTGTGCAAGCATCTGATCCAGTTTGGATTTGTACCGCCGACAAGTGCGTATGATAGCGCAGTGGGATAGGGGACGACCAATCCTGACCTGATCATCGGGGTTTGCCGCTTCCGCATTCCCGTACCAAGCGACGCCTCCGTGAGCGCTATGGGCACCACGGTTCCAATCCCGGTTGGTGATGCCAGCGCGATCACCAGGATCAACCTGGTGGTCAGCGCCCCGCTGCGGAGATCTCCGGCAAGATATGAAAACCGGCCGCCAGAACGTGTCATCCTGTGGCCGGAGATGCTTCGCAGTTATTCCCGGGACAGGCTTACAAGATTCCAGGCAACGGGATAGTCAAACAGGTCTTTTCCCGGTTTCAGGGGTTTAGGTTGCTTCGTCGGAATGCCGAATTTCTGCCAGTACTCCTGGATCGCCAGCGAGATCAGCCCTGCTGCGACAGCCGTGGCGGCAGATGTGCCGGAGAAATGGCAGTAAAGCGACCCGATGTCGAAGTGAGGTCCATCGACCGGCGGTCGATACCGGTACGGTGAGGGGTTGTAGCCATAGGGACCTGGCACATCGAGTGTGATGAGCGACACAGCCGGTATGTTGGCAACTCCCTTCTTGTTGACCGGATCCCTCGACGGCTGGACGACCATCGGGTCAATGGCCTTCCAGGGGTCGATGATGATGCCGTCGGTCGTGTAGGATTCCGTCCAGCTGCTCAATGTGCGGATCACATTGTCATTGTCTTGTGGATCGGGAGCATAGGAAAGGACCTTTCCCTTGCCGTCGCAGGCTGTGACGGCAAGCACGCTGCCGCCGGCAGCGGAAAGGCAGGCCGGGTAGGCAAGCTCCGTGTTGCCAGAGTTGCCGGCCGCGCAGAGTACGATGGCGGTCTTGCCCAGGTCTAGAACTGCCTTGTTCACGGCGTTCCACCGCCCATTGCGGAAGCGTTGATCCTCCCATGCGGCTGCGATCACCACGATGTCCGGTTTGATCAACATCGCGTACTGCAGGGCGGCTAGCACCATGCCCGGATCTGGCGATGCAGTCGTAGAGATCGGGATGATCCGGCAGAACGGGTTGATGCCGACATAGGGCAGCGGGATGGTGTCATCCCTCGCCGCTAGATCCGTGCTAATCGACGCATCATAGTCCTGGTTCGCATTTGTTCTGAACGATGGCTTGCGCAAGGTGACATTTGCCGGCCTTGCACCGATCAGTCCCGCCACCGCTGTGCCATGCGCACCATTTGGGCGAGGAGCACATGGGGGCCGCTTGTCGGTTCCTTTCGTCTCGCTCGTGATCGCTTTCTTTGCAGAGGCTGTCCCGCCCCACGCCTTGAGTTCGTTGCAGAGTTCCTGTCGCCGCGTCAGAATATGGCCCGACTCCGTCGGCACCAAGAAGGCGCCGTCGTCGTGGACCGAAAAATCGCGCATCAGCGCAAGGTCGATTGAGCCCCGCAAGTTCGGATGGTCATATGCCACCGGCGTGTCGATCACCGCAATCTTGACCTCGGTTCCCGGTTTGGGATCGATACTGTCCCAAGCCCCTACGAACGTTGCCAAATCCGTGATCACCCCAAGCGCCTTGAGGTGCCAGAGCGCATGGAAGGAGGGGCGGAAGCCTTTCTTGAGTGGCTGCTTGTCCTTTCCTTCTTCGAATGTCTGGATGATGGTCAGCTCAACTGGTTCATTGGTCATCTCACGGTCCCCCTCAATACCATTCGGCGCGAACAGCGGCCAATTGATCCTCAAGCACGGCTTCGAGCATCGGCGTCGCCATCCGGGCCAACTTGCGCCCGGCCTCGGTATCGCTTGGCAGATGAAGGCCCGCCCATTCCCGGTTCACGGCCACCTCCTCGGCGGCACGGAACAGGGCCGGAATGCCGGGATGTTCTGGCACCGTGCGGGCGAACAGTTCGGCAATCAGGAAGGACTGCAGCGCATGGTTCGACGGATAGGACGAATGCGCGGGAACCGGGATGAAGGGTCTGAGGTTCGGCTCCAGCACCGAGGGCCGCGCCGCCATGAAGCGGGCCTTGTAGTGCTGGCCGATGGCACCGCCCAGTGCAGAGATGAGCTGGAACAGGGTCGCCGTCTCGCCAAAGGGAGACGTGACGTCGGCCCCGAGCGGCAGCATGTAGGCCGTCAGATCATTGCCTGCCTCAAGCACAATGCGGCGGCGGCGATCAGCCAGGCCCGGGCTTAGCAACTCTTCCTGCCATTTCAAAAGCGTTGCGGTCTCCCCAAGCCGTTTCCCTTCGGCCTCTGGCGGCGGAAGTGGCAGAATATCCCACTGGAAATGCTCGCGCAGGCGGTCAAGAAGCGAGAGATGCTTCCAGGGCAGCTCGATCTCGGGCCAGGAAAACTCGATTGAGCCAAGGGATCGGGTCTCGTCTACCCCGGTAATCATGTTTCCTTTGTGCAGAGCCTTGTGGAGGCCTTTGTGCAGTCCCTTGTGCAGAGCCTTGTGAAGACCTTTGTGCAACCCCTTGTGGAGCGTGGACGACACGCTCAGTGCCAATGTTTCGCGTTGAGCGTAGCGCGATATTTTCGAGATTGCCCTTTCCAGTTCTTTCTTGATCTGCCTGAATTCAAGGGGAGGTTCGGCCTCCATCGTTGCCTCAAGAATGTCGATCGCGTCTTGCACGTCTTTGCTGCTGCCACCTGTCTTGTCGATCCGGATCTCAGCGTTGTCGATCGTGAGCCTGGCTTGCATCAGGATCGTCTTGTCAAAGTCACCAGACATGGTTCCCTCCCCTACCTGACCATTTCAAAGAAGTTCGTTCTGCCGCAGGCTCTGCACCGTCGACTTGGCCAGATGCGCGGGCATGCGCATCACAAACCCGTCGACCCATTGCGTGAGATCGTACCCCGGCCGCAGCACGCGGATCCGGTCCAGCATGCGAATGGCATCATCCGGGCGATTGGAGAGCGCAGAGCCGATCATCGAATACCGCAAGGCCGCCAGATAGCGCGGCTTGCGAAACAGGGACTGGTTGGCGAAATAGAGCGACTGCCGCAGGTCTCCGCGCAGCAGATGGACCATCGCGCCGGTGATGTCGTAGGTGTAGCGCCAGGGGCTGTTCTGTCCGACCTGGTTCAGTTGGTTCCAGGCGGCGATCGCTGCTTCCACGTCGCCCCGTGCCAGATTGATCACCACCAGATGATCCAGATTAAGCGCAAGATTCGGCGCAAGGCGCCAGGCGTTCTCGATCAGATGATGGGCAAGCTCGTTGTTTCCCTGCAGCATGTGAACGGAATAGCCGTACAGGCTTTGACAGACGGGAAGCATCGGATCTGAAATCGGACGGTTGCAAAGCGTATCCAGCAACTGATCCATGTCGATCTGGACGGATGGACCCAGTTGCTCGTTCACCTTGAAGACCTGGGCGAACAACAGAAGGCACTGCAGGACCGGATGGCCGCCCGCGGCAACCATTCGTTGAAGCTGCGCCTCGGCCTTGTCGATCTCGCGCGGGTCCAACGAAAAGAACGCGGTCAGCGCGGTGAATGGGAATAGGTCTGGCGACCCGGGATGTGGCGGGTGGGAACGCATGCACTCGACGATGCATTCGCCAAGCTGCTGGGCAGTTGTCTCGCGGTCTAGGTCGACCTGGGCAATGGGTTGCGAGAGCCAGAGCAGTTTGCGCGTATGGGCATCGAGCAGCCGCAAGCGCAACCGAAAGCCCGCCCCGTCGCTGTGGACAAGCGACTGCAACAGGTGTGTGGGACCCCGTGCCGATTCAAGCGGCAAGGGCATGACGCGGTTGTAGGCATCCCGCAGGTCATGCACGTCCAGCAGGGTGAAGAACTTGAAGAAATGGCAAATCTGGTCGATCTCGGCTTCGATCCGGGTCAAATTCTCGGCCGAGAGGCCGGAACTGACCGTCGGCAACAGACCAAGGGCCAAGTACGATGACAACAGTGCCGGCGCCGTTCTCCCGGTTTGGCAGCCTGCAGCGAAAGGTGGAGCCTCCAGGTCGTCGGACTGAGCGTTGCGCCCCCCCCGCGACTGCCGCAAACTGCGCAGCCAGTCCTCAAATCCGTCGCAGTCCGCCAGCGGCAGGTCGAGGCCTTCCAATAATTCCAGCGCATCGCCTGAAACCAGATCGGCGCGGATCGTCGAGGGAAGCAGCGAAACCATCTGGCGATCCGCGCGCAGAACCTCGGACCCGAGCGGGAGGAGATCCTGCCGCAACTGATAGAGCGCGGTCCGAAGATTGGCCGAGGCATGCGTCGAATCCGCAGCCCCCCAGAACATGCTTTGCAGGCTTCGTCTCGCCTTCATTTGCTGCGGCGCAAGAAGGAGAACGGCAAGAATAGCCTGGCGCAATGGACTCGTGGGCGTTATATCGCGCCCATCGTCAGCCTTGACGCGAAACGGTCCTGAAAAGACTGCTGTCGCTGATGCCAAGGCTGCCCCTTTCGGTGCAGGGAACGATAACTTCCGTTGATCCTTCTCGCCGGCGAGTGTGGGCAAAGGTCCGTGTTTCGGCAAGTGTTTCTTGCGATCTGTTTTGCGTGACATATCCGCGGATGGAACACCGGGAATTGGCAGAAATTCGGGTCTGCGCCTGTCTTTAGCACTGTCGAACATGGCTAGAACCGCTTTACAAAATTTATGCCGACATCGGTGGTCCAGCTGTCATGCAGCGGGATATTGCTGCTCTGATGTTCCCGTGTGATGCTGAATTCGGGCGTCATTCCCTTCCAATTCAGATCGCTGTGGGAGACGGACAGACTCACACTGGACACGGTGTCGTCACGAGAAGCGAAGAATCCGGGGTACACCCCGTCATAGCGGTTCCGACTGGTCGCAAGCGTAATTCCAACCCCAAGCTTTCCCCGTTGCATCTGCAAGCCCAACGCGACACCCAGATCGCGGTGCGCCAGATGGTCAGCTTCAGCTGTCTCTTTCAGGATGGGGATGCTCAGCGAAAGTTCGGTGTCCTTGCGCAAGGCCCAGCGGAAGCCAAGCGTCGCCCTGGCACGCGTACCATCGCGATACGGGGCCTGCGGGAAAGTCTGCCGAAGCAATTCCGTGGCGAAAGTGATCCGGGTGTTCTTTCCAGGCAAGAACACCGCTTCAAGGCCGATGCCACCCTGCCGACGCGCCAATTCGCCGTCCTGCTCCAGAAGGGCAAATCTGGGGCCGAAGGACAGCGTTCCCCGCTTCATCTTGTGGGCCAGATTCAGGCGCACGCCCAATTCGGTTTCGTCCGGCCTCAACGCGGTGTCGTAAAGCCTTTTGTCCAAGGAACCGGACAAACTCAATTGCCAATCCGGACCCAGGCTCCAGTTCTGCCAGGCGACAACTCCAATATTCATGCCCGTGCCAGACGCCGCTTGTGATGCAGGGTCAAGGGCGAAAGGCAACCCGCCAATGAACACGGTGTCAATCGTGGGTCCCCCGGTGATATTGCTGGAGGGCAGGATGGCAAACCGAAGCTGCACGCCGCTCTTGTCCGATTTCCGGTCCTTCGGCAAAGCCCGTGTCAGCGTCTCGCGAAGCCGAGAGTCCTTTGTTGTCTTCGCCAGTATCTTTGCTTCCCGAACAGCGGCCGGATCATCCAGTTTTCTAAGTACGATAACCAGTTGAATTCGCGCCGGTTCAAAGTCGGGATTGCTTGCAAGAATGGACCGGAAGGCCCGTTCCGCCGCACGCAGATCCCCCTGCCGCATGGCGATCAGCCCTTCCAGATGTGCCCTGTGGATACTGGCGTCCGCGCTTCCGGCGATTTCGGCCTCAAGCGCGGCGCGGGCGGCAGTCGCATCGCCGCGTTCCAGGGCATCTTCGACCGGGCCTGCCAGCGCACCCGACGCGAGCAGAAGCATGATGGCTCCTGCGGTTCGGAACAATCTGGACAGGTTACGATGCATGTTCATGACGGACCCCCAAGATTTGCCTTTTGGTGGTGCGGGTGTGACTTGGGGACGCACCCGCACCGGGCCACCGCGAAACTCAGACCGGCAAGGCCTTTGCGGTGGCCTTTCCTTGCCTTTCCCCAAGATTTTCAGGCTGGAGAGCTACTGTTGCCAGGCCCGCCAATGGCCGTAGCCGATATAGTCGAGCCCATCTTCGGCAGAGGTGCCGGACATGTTGATGCCGCCGCCGACTTCCTCGCCGTTCGGACCGAAGAAGGTTCCCGAATAGGAGGAACCGGCATCGATCGTGCCGACGTTATCGGTGAAGTCCGCGTCGGCCCTGATGGCGCCGGTGAAGCCGTTTCCGGTGATCGCCGCTTCCTCCATCGTCAGGGATCCGTCGAAGGGAACCCAGGTGCGCGTCGGATTCTCATCGCGCGGCGCACGGCCCGCCATGTTCGTCACTGCGCCCGAGACATTGCCCGCGCCGAAATCCGCGACCATCGTGACATCGCCGCGCGCTTCGGACATGTCGGTATTCCAGTCGTCGAAGCCGGTCGTCGGAGCGACACGGATCCGGGCATAGCCATCGTAGGTCGCGGTCGGCAGCGCCTGCAGATCGGCGTCCGCAGTCTCGGTGCCAACGACCAGAAAGCCGCTCCGCCCGGTGTTGTCGTCATTTTCGGAGTGGTAGTCGAAGACCAGGCTGAAGCGCCCTGCACTGGGGTCCAGCGCTTCTGCCATCGACTCACCATCCCAGGACCAGATGCTGGCCGATCCATCGGGCAGTTCGAAACCGTAGCCGTCTTCGGACAGGTCGGCGGCGACGAAGCGGATGGTTTGTCCGCCGACGGTAAGATCAAGCCCGCCCTGATCGTTGCGCCGGACCGTCGCCGTGCTGTCTGCGGACAGTTCGGCCGTCGCTGCGTCATACGACCGCTTCCAGCCCGACGATGCGCGCTGCGACGCCTTGAGCGTTGCGCCATCCTCCAGCGCCTCGGCGGCATTGCCCGCGTCGACCGCCAGGATCTTGTCCGCCCCGGTGTTGCCGGAGCGGGATACCACGCCGTTACCGCTGCTTCCGCCGCCGCCACAGGCTGCGACAAGGGTCGTGCCAAGCAGCATGGCACTGATGCAAGGAATGTTCTTCACGGTCTTTCCCCACTTTTTGAAGGTCCCAAGATATGACCGATGATTCGCCGGTCAGTTGCGACCTTCGCGGACGACCGTCAGCGGATCGTCATCGCGGGGGAATTGGGTCCGCACGGGGATTGCCATTGGGCGGCCCGCCCGCCGCCACCTGCCCCGGAAAATGCGGGACAACCTGCCCGTGCAGGAAGGCGGCGGCGAGACGGCTTGTGTCTCACTCAGGGAGTCAGGGCGTCCCTCCAGCTGTGTCCGCCGTCGTCCGACACGACAAGCCTGCCCTTTGCCGACATGGCCGCAAGGCGATGAGGGGCGGTCGAGATGGTCGCGAGCAGCAAGAGATAGCCGTCGGGCAGATCGTTCGACACCGGGACGATCTCCAAGGCGGGCCCGATGGTGATCAGGCCCTGAGCAAGATCGACCGCGCGGACCACGCCGTCCGCCCCGACATCGACGGTCGAGACCGGCGCGTCGTCCAGAATTGCCGACCAGCTTGCCCCCTTGTCGCGGCTGAGGAGAAGCCCGGTCTCGGTGGCGGCATAAAGCGTGGCGGCGTCCTCCGCGGAAGTGGCGATGTCGATCAGCTTGTCCGGGGCCTGGCCGGAGGCTTCCCAGCTGAGCCCGCCATCCCCGCTGCGCTGGACAACACCGTCATGGCCAATGCCGTAGATCACAGCGGGATCCGCTCGGCTGACTTCCATGTTGTGAAAATCGACCGGGCCGTTCAACCCATCCGAAACATGGGTCCAGCTTGTTCCCGCGTCATCGCTGCGGATGACGCCCAGGTTGCCGCCGGTCACGGGATGGCCGCTGGCATAGGCCGTGCCAGTGCTGCCCGGAACCGTCGAATAGCCCATGAAGTCATCCCGCGAGAGCCCAAGCCGTGTTGCCCTCTGCCCCGCCAGATCGACGGCCCAGAGGCCGTCGTGGGTGGCAAGGGTCAGGCTGTCGATCCCGCCGGCGCCAGGTGCAATGCCGTGGATGTGAGTCTTCGACAGAAGATCGGCGAGGGGGATCGCCTCTTCCGCCGCGGCGGGCGCGGCGAGGGTTGCGATCAGGGCAAGGCGAAACATGATGCGGTTCCCGGTCATGCCGACACCTCGAATTCTGTCATCATGCCGGTCGACAGGTGCGGCATGTGATGACAGTGCAGCATCCAGCGCGCCGCCTCGCCCGCGTCGAGGGCGACTGTGACCATGCTCATCGGCGGGACGTGGATCGTGTCGCGCAGTGCCCCGGACACTGGCTGTCCGTTCAGCGCGACCACCTGGAAATGATGGCCGTGCAGATGCATGGGATGCGCCATCATCGACATGTTGTGAAAGGTCAGCCCGACCCTTTCGCCGGAAACGGCGCGGATCGGCCGGTGATTGCCCCAAGCCTGGCCGTCGATGGTCCAAAGGTAGGGCATCATCGAACCGCCCAGCATCAGCGCGTCGCTGCGGTCCACCGGGCGGTCGGCCAGCGGTTGCACGGCCCTGAACTGCGCCTCTTGCGAGAAGTTGGCCGAGAAGGCGGGATGATCCGCGTCAGAGGTTCCGGCCAGCCGGCCCACCCTGGCCCCCTTGCTGGCGAGGATGATCCCGGTCCGCTCGACCGCTCCTTCGCGCAGGGCGAGGATCGGGAAGGCCCCTCCCCCGGCGGGCAGGTCAAGCTCGATGTCAAGGCGCTGCCCCATCGCAAGGCCGAACCGGGACCCGGCGACCGGCTGGATCGGGTTGCCGTCGGTGGCGACGGCACGACCGGCAAGTACGCCGGTGTCGATCCAGAACACCGTAGCGGCCGATCCGTTGATGACCCGCAACAGGACCCGGCCATCCCTGTCCACCGGGACGACCTCGGGATCGTCCAGCGTCCGGTCATTGGCAAGATAGGCATCGAAATCAATGTCGTTGAGGTCCATGGCCCCCATCGACATGCCGCCCATCATACCGCCCGAGCCCATGCCAGACATGTCCATCCCGCCGATGTCCATCCCGCCCATGTTGTGCCCCATCGCGCCCATGTCATGCGACATGCCGCCCATGCCGGCTGTGATCCCGGCCAGCACCTCTTCCGCCGGGCGGAAGCTGAGGTCGTGCAACAGGATCACCACCTCCTGCCGGTCTGCGGTGATATCCTCCGGGCGCCGCACGATCAGGGGCGCGGCGAGAAGCTCCATTTCCTGAACCGGAATGTGCGAATGCATCCAATGCGTGCCGGGCATGGGGACAAAGTCGAAGGACCGCCGTTCCCCGGCGGCAAGCGCGGGCTGCGGCATGTCGGGGACCCCGTCCTGGACATTGGGCGGGATCTGGCCGTGCCAGTGCAGGATGCTGGCACTGTCCAGCTCGTTCACCAGTTCGACGCGGAAGGATTCGTCCGGGGACAGGACCAGACCGCTTCGGCCCTGGTCGTCGAGAATGCCCTTCACGCTTACGGCGCGGCCCGCGATGTCCAGCGTGCGGGTGGTGGCACGCAGCTGGCGCGTTTGTGTTTCGGCCCGAAGCGCATCGGATATCACTAGGGGTGCGGCAAGCGCCGCGCTGGCGGCAAGGAAGCCGCGGCGGGAAATCAGTGTCATGTCATTGCTCCGAAATTGCAGGCGCGACCTGCGCCCTGGTCTGATGGGTAGCGGGCGTCAGACAGGCGATTTCGGGGGGCGGTCGAAGGGGGCAGGAGTTGCCGAAGCCAGAAGGATTGCCGAAGGACGCGGCGGCGCGACGTTCACCGCCATCTGGAAAGGCTCAGGCTCCTGGAGTGGCAGAAGGGAAACCGCGGAACAGATCAGCTTGCAGATCCCGGTCGAGGAATGGTGCGCGGGTTTCGGCAGCCGGGCGTCCGGCCCCGCAACTGTCATTGTCATGCCATGCGGTGCCGCCTCTGGACCCATGCTACAGGCCGGTTGGGCCTGCGCAAGGCTCAACGGCGCCAACAGTAGGGCGAGGCAGGCCAGCAGGGCCAGGATGCGCGGCATGGGGTCGGACTCCTTCCGGGGCGCAGGATCGCATCTTTTCCGGGTGAGGACATGACCAGGATCAAGTCAAACACCCTTTGGCCGATCACGTCCGGGCGCGTTCCTGCTGTCAGGCGGGAGCAAACCCCGCCTCGGCAAGGGCTTTGCGCAGGGCGGGTTCGGGCAGTGTCGTCTCGACGGCGATGGAGCGGGCGGGAAGGTCGGGCTCTACCCGCGCCGCGGCATCAACCGCTTGAATGGCAGCCGTGACGCCTCGCGCACAGCCGCCGCAGTTCATGTTCGGGATGTGAAGCGAAAACATTGGATGGACTCCTCTGAGCCGGACCAGTTCCGGCCTGCGTTTGTCGAACATGGGGCTTCCCACCATGGCAAGGTCAAGCCCCGGATGCGGTTTTTTCTGTTGCGCGATCCCGGCTCAGATCGGCACCCGCCGAAGCCGCAGCGCGTTCAGCACGACGGACAGGGACGAGGCGCTCATTGCGATGGCGGCGAAGATCGGGCCGATCAGGATGCCGGTAAAGGGGTAGAGCAACCCTGCCGCCACAGGCACGCCCGCCGCGTTGTAGACCAGTGCAAAGAACAGGTTCTGGCGGATGTTCCGCATGGTCGCGCGGGACAGTCTGCGCGCCCGGACGATCCCGTCGAGATTGCCCTTGAGCAGCGTGATGCCCGCACTTTCGATGGTGACATCGGCCCCCGTACCCATCGCGATGCCAACATCCGCCTGCGCCAGTGCCGGGGCGTCGTTGACGCCGTCCCCGGCCATGGCGACGCGGTGCCCGGCCGCTTGCAGATCGCGGATGAGCTGCGCCTTGTCCTGTGGCAGGACATCGGCCCGGACCTCGTCGATCCCCAGCCGGGCAGCGACTGCCTGCGCGGTGCGCACGTTGTCGCCGGTGGCCATGATGATCCGCAGGCCCTGGTCTTGCAGCGCCCGCAGCGCCGCGGGCGCGGTGTCCTTGACGGGATCGGCCACGCTGACCATCCCCGCCACCGCCCCGTCAAGGATGACGAACATCACCGTTTCGCCCTGGTCGCGCCGGACGTCGGCCCGCGCCGCCAGGCTTTCGCCGCTCAGCCCCATGTCTTCGACCAGCCGCAGGTTTCCCAACGCGACCGGCAGTCCATCAACCACGCCTTTCACGCCCTTGCCAGTAAGCGCCTCGAAATGATGGGCATCCGCCATCGACACATCCCGGTCCCCGGCACCACGGGTGATGGCCTCGGCAAGAGGATGCTCCGACCCCCGCTCAAGTGACGCGGCCAGACGCAGAACCTCTGTCTCATCATGACCGGGCTCGGGCATGACGGCGACAAGCCGGGGCTTGCCTTCAGTCAGGGTGCCGGTCTTGTCGATGATGAGCGTGTCGATCGTCTCGAACCGCTCCAGCGCCTCGGCATCGCGGATCAGCACCCCGGCCTCGGCGCCACGCCCGGTGGCCGTCATGATCGACATCGGGGTCGCAAGGCCCAGCGCACAGGGACAGGCGATGATCAGAACGCTCACCGCCGCAACTAGCCCGTAGGAGAACGCGGGTTCCGGCCCCCAGACCGCCCAGGCGAGAAAGGCCAGCACCGCCACGGCCATGACGGCGGGCACGAACATCCCGGCCACGGAATCGGCCTGGTTCTGGATCGGCGCGCGGGACCGCTGCGCCTTGGCGACCATATCGACGATCTGGCTGAGCAACGTGTCCGACCCCACCCTTGTCGCCCGGATCACCAGCGAGCCGGTGCCGTTGATCGTCGCCCCGGTCACCGGGTCGTCGGCCACTTTCTCGACCGGAACCGCCTCGCCCGTGATCAGGCTTTCGTCGACGGCAGAGCGTCCCTCGACCACGATTCCGTCAACCGGGACCTTCTCGCCCGGACGCACCCGCAAGTGGTCACCGACCTGTACTTCGTCAAGCGGCAACTCCGCCTCGGTTCCGTCGGGGCGGATTACCCGCGCGGTCTTTGCCGCCAGTCCCAGAAGTGCCCGGATCGCGCGGCCTGTCCCTTCGCGTGCCTGCAACTCCATCACCTGCCCGACAAGGACCAGAGTGACGATCACGGCGGCGGCCTCGAAATAGAGGCCGACATGGCCATCCTCGTCGCGGAAGCCGTCCGGGAATATCTGCGGCGCAAGGACGCCGGCCACGCTGAATAGCCAGGCCGCGAGGACCCCCATCGCGATCAGACTGAACATGTTCAGCCGCCAGGTCCGGAACGACACCCAACCGCGCAAGAGGAACGGCCAGCCGCAATAGAGGACGACCGGCGTACCGAGCGCCAGTTCGATCCACATCGTGGGGCGTTCACCGAAGATGCCTCGAATCCAGCCCAAGCCGATCAGCGGTCCCATGGCAAGCACCAGAAGCGGAATGGTCAGCGCGACGCCCACCCTGAACCGTCGGGTGAAATCGACCAGCTCCGGATTGGGCCCGTCGTCCTGCGCACTTGCCGCCTCGCGCTGCAGCCCCATGCCGCAGATCGGGCAAAAGCCGGGTTCGGTCTGGCGCACCTCGGGGTGCATCGGACAGGTGTAGACCGTTCCGCGCCAGCCTGCTGGCACCTTGTCGAATTGGCCAGTCACGCTGGCCGCTACTGCGACCCCGGACTCGGCTGCCGGAACCAGCGTCATGCCGCAGATCGGACAGCTGCCCGGCCCGTCCTGGCGGATCTCGGGGTGCATCGGGCATGTGTAGACCGAGTGCGACTGGTTGCGATCGGAGTTCATTGCGGCCTCCAGGCGACGGGAAGACCGCAGGATGCGGCTTCCCATTGCGGGAAGGTCAAGCCCAATCTTCTCGGATGCGGGTGCGAGGACGGGAGGAGCAGGCGGTCGTGCCCCGGATCGCGGCGCCGGTTATGCGGATACGCCGGTGATCATGGCGATAATCTCGTTCTTGTCGGTCCGTGCCGTTTCGCGCACGCCGATCTGCTGGCCGCGCCGCAAGACGCAGATGCGGTCCGAAAGGCGGAACACCTGATCCAGGCTGTGGGAGATGATGAAGATCGCTAGGTTGCGGGCCTTCAGCGCCTGGATCGTTGCCTCGACCCGCGCCGTCTCGGCCACGCCAAGGGCGGCGGTCGGCTCGTCCAGCAACACGAGCTTCTTCGCCCAATGCGTCGCGCGGGCGATGGCCACACCCTGCCGCTGGCCGCCGGACAGGTCGCGGATCGTGGCCGAGGCGGAGGGGATGCGGACGTCGAGTTCCTTCACCAGGGCCTCGGTCTCGGCGATCATGCGCTTGCGGTCCAGAAGCCGCAGCGGGCCTTTCACCGGCTCGCGGCCAAGGAACAGGTTCATGTAGACCGTCTGCTGGTCGGCCAGCGCCAGATCCTGATAGACCACCTCGATCCCCCGTTCGCGCGCGACCGAGGCATCGGCAAAGCTGGCGGGTTGACCGTCCAGCAGGATGTCGCCCGAGGTCGGTGCGTGGACGCCCGAAATCATCTTGATCAGCGTCGATTTTCCGGCCCCGTTGTCGCCGACAAGGGCGACCACCTCACCGGCCAGCAGGTCAAGCGAGAAATCCTGGATCGCGGTGACGCCGCCAAAGGACTTGCGGATGTTCTTCAGTTGCAGGACGGGGGTCATGACAGCGCCTTCAGCTGGGGCCAGGGTTCGGGCTGGCCAAAGATGTTCTCGATCGAGACGACATGCGGGTTGCCCGTGGACACTCCAGCGATGGCAACGGAATGGGCGCGGGTGACGAAGGCCTGCCCACGAAAGCCAAAGATGACGCTGTCGCCCGTGCGGGGCGGGGTCGGGCCGGTGGCGTCGATCATGCCATAGTAGTCGATGGCAGCGGGGGGCGGGATTTCGACTGACCGCAGCGCGCTGGCGTCGGTCGTCGGTTCCGGACCGACCAGAGCTTTCACGTCGTAGTCGGGGAACACCGGGTCGATGTAGAGACCGCCGCCGAAGCAGTAGGCGCGTCCTCCGTGCAGGTGGCTGACCTCGGACAGGTAAAGCACGGCAGGGCGTTCGGGCAGGTCCTCCACCGCGTGCAATGGTGTCGTACCGTGCAGGCCGTTCCCGGGTTCGACCTGGGTTGCCCCTGCCTCGGCAAGCGCTTGCAGCGTGACCAGCGACGTGGTGCCGGGGGCGTTGATTTCCAGATCGGCATAGCCCGCCTTGCGCAGCGCATCCGCCGTCCGTTGCAGCGTGGCAAGATTCGGCGTGTGGCGCACCTTGCGGGTGGCATGGTCGTAAAGCTGGGCGGGAAAGGTGGTGATCCCGGCGAAATGCGCGCCCGGCAGCGCGTCGATCCGGCGCGCGGCCTCGACCGCCGCATCGGCAGAAAAGCCGCCCTCGTGGCCGCGATAGAACGTATCGCCCTGGGTCTGGACCCGGGCCAGGATCGCCTGCTCGCGCCCAGCAGCCTTGGCTGCGGCTGCCGCTTCGGTGGCCTTGTCGTCGGAGAACACGGTCCAGTAATCCGGCGCCAGGTCGTGGGCGGCCATCGCGGCCTCAAAGCGCGGGACCTGCACCAGATGGCCCAGATGGCCAACCCTGAGGCCCGCCTGGTGGCAGGCCATGGCGCAGGCCATGTCCACCGCTACGGCGCGGTCGATCCCCCCCGCCATGACGGCGCGGGAAAACCCGCTCTGGTGGCTGACCTGCTTGGTCATGGCAAAGACTTTCAGGCCCAGCCGGTCGCCCTCGGTACGCAAGAGGCGGGCGTTTTCGGTCACGGCATCCAGGTCGAGGACGTAGGAATTGGCGGGAATGGCACCGGCCTGATGCAGGGCCTGCGCGGCCAGGATGAACGCGGGGTTGCGGCGGCGAAGGGTGTCGAGAAACATGGAAACCTCCGGTTCAGCGGTTGGGTTCGCGCAAGCTTACGGCGACGGCGGCAAGGACGATCAGGCCCTTGATGATCATCTGCCACGAGACGGAGAGGCCCATCAGGATCAGCCCGTTCGACAGCATCCCCATCATCAGGCTGCCTACCAGCGCGCCGGGGATGGTGCCCCGCCCGCCGTTCAGCGCGGTGCCACCGACAATGACGGCGGCGATCACCGTCATCAGGTCGCTTTCGCCCAGCGTATAGCGCGCGGACTGCAACCGTCCGGCATAAAGGAGCCCGGCCAGACCGGCGCAGAACCCGGACAGGACGAGGACCGAGAGGCGCAGGCGCGCGACCTTGATGCCCGAGACCAGCGCCGCGCGCGGGTTGTCGCCGGTGGCCAGCACATGCGCGCCAAAGCGGGTCTCGCGGAAGACCAGATGCCCGACGATCAGCATCGCAATCGTCCACAGCACCAGCGACGGGATGCCGAACAGGCTGCCGCCGCCGAAAATGGCGATAAAGGGTTCCGCTGTGACAGGGATGGACTGGAGGTTCGACACTTCCCGCGCCACGCCGGCCACGACGCCCATGGTGGCCAGCGTCACCAGAAAGGACGGCAGCCGGGCATAGGCGACAATGGCCCCGTTCACCAGCCCCACGGCCATGCCGGTCGCAAGGCCAGCCAGCACACCGACCGGCCAGGGCTGGATCCGCATGACCATCGCCGCAACAATCGCCGACAGGGCAACGGCGGCACCGAAGGAAAGGTCGATCTCGCCAGCGGCCAGCACGAAGACCAGCCCGACGGCCAGAACCGTCGCGGGCGCAGTCTGCAAGACGATGTTGGTCAGGTTCTGTGCCGACAGAAATCCGCGGTCCCACAGCATCACGGCGAAGAACAGGAAGATCAGCACGAAGCCCGCGTAGACGATCAGCCCCTGCAGGGCGGCACGGGAGGGAAGGGAAAGCGTCATCGCGTCACCTGGGTCAAAGAGGGGTCCGCCGGGTTGCCCCGGCGGCGCAGTGTCACTTCAGCGCGTCAAGCACGCTTTGCGGCGGGTCGGTGTTCAGCGAGGCGCGCCAGCCCTCGGCCAGATTGTCCTTGGTGACGATCCCGGCCCCCACCACGAGAAGCGGATCGACCTTCTTGTCGAGAAGCGAGAGTGCCGCCGCCCGTGCTGCGGTGACACCGATCGCATAGGCCTCGTCCGCGACCAGCGCGGCGATGGAGCCGCCCTTGGCCATGTCGAGCGCCGCCGGTTCGTTGAGGTCGATCGAGACGATCTTCACATCCTCGCGCCCAAGCTGCCGCAGGGTCGCAAGAACGCCGAGCGCAGGTTCCGTCCAGGGCACATAGATGCCGGTGATCTCGGAGTTCTGGGTCAGCATCGCATGGGCGATGTCCTCGATCCGCGCCGGGTCGGCCATGCCCGCTTCGGCGACGATCTCCAGCCCCGGAAAGCGGTTCTTGATGTTCCAGACAAAGGCCTGATCGCGCTGGTTGGTCACCTGGAAATTCGCGTCATGGAAGATGTAGCCGATCTTGCCCGATCCGCCGAGGGCTGCATCCATCGCCTCGGCGGTGCGCGCGCCGATGATGGCGCGGTCCGAGGTGACGGTGGTCACATAGTCGCTGCCCTGGGTCAGACCGGCCGCGGCGTTGTCGATGAAAACCAGTTTCGTCCCGGCGGCCGCGACCTTGCCGTAGGTGGCAGGCCCCGCCTCGGCATCGACGGGCAGCGAGATCAGGATCGAGGGTTTCAGCGCCAGCACGGTTTCGACATCGCCGGTCTGCCGCGCGGCATCGAACCCCGCGTTGGTTTCGGCGACGACCTTGATGCCGAGCCGGGCAAATTCGTCCTGCGCCCCGCGCGAGACGGCGGAGGACCAGTCGTAAAGCTCGTGCCAGGCGAAGGCGGCGGTGAACCCGCCGGCCTTCAGGGTTTCGATGTCGGCATCCGAGAGGACCACCGAGGCCGCCGGGGTGGCCGGTTCGCCATTCGGCCCGGTCGTAACGGGTTCCTGCGCCTGCGCAAGCGATGGCAGGGCGAAGGCGAGAGCAAGCCCGAAAAGCGAGCGTCTGCGATATGTGGTCATGTCTTGATCCTCCCGGTTGCGTGTCGTTACTTCAGCGCGTCAAGCACGGATTGCGGCGCGTCCTTGTGCAGGGATTTCTGCCAGCCCTCCGCGACGTTTTCCTTGGTCACGGCCAGCGCGGGCGCGACGATGAAGGGCGGGTTGTCGACGCCCAGCACGGCGCGGGCCCCAACGGCGGCCATGGCGCGACCCAGTTCATAGGCCTCATCCGCGACGATGCCCGTCACGTTGCCGCCCTTGACCATGTCCAGCGCGATGGGTTCGGACAGGTCCAGCGTCACGACCTTCGTCGTGGTGTTTCCGGACGCCCGCAGTGCCGCCAGTACACCCTCTGCCGGGCCCGCCCAAGTGACATAGATGCCGCCAAGGTCAGGGTTCTGAAGCAGCATGGCATTGGCAATCTCTTCCGCCCGGGCCGGGTCGCTGATCCCCGCTTCGGCGACGATCTGCATGTCGGGGTAGTCGGTCTGGATCGTGGTCTTGAAGGCGTTGTCGCGCTGGTTGGTCACATAATAGGCCGCATCGTGGTAGATCCAGCCGACCTTGCCCTTGCCGCCCATCGAGGCCGCCAGCACATCCGCCGCCTGCTTGCCCATCTGGAACAGGTCATCGGTCACGATGGCGGCATAGTCATCGGGGTGCTTGTAGTCGGCCGGCAGGTTCGACAGGAACACAAGCTTCGCCCCCGCCGCGCTGGCCTTCTTGAACGCCGCCGCAGCGGCTACGGGGTCCAGCGGCAGCGACAGGATGATGTCGGGCTTCAGCGCCAGGGTGGTCTCGACATCGGCAAGCTGCCTGGCGCTGTCGAACCCGGCAGAGGTGGTCGCGACGACCTCGATCCCGAGACGGTTGAATTCCTCCGTCGCGCCCGCCGTCACGGCGTTCACGAAATCCGCCTGGTCGTGCCAGAGCAGGGCTGCCTTCAGCCCCTTGCCCTGCAATTCGGCGACCTGCGCGTCGTCGAGGGTGATCTCGGACGACGGGGTCGCCGCCTCGCCCGACGGGCCGACCGTCTGCGCAGCGGCGGGAAGCGCCAGAAAAGCAGGCACCGAGAGCGATGCCAAAAGGTTCCGCGTGACGAGTGTCATGATCTTTCTCCCTGATGTTGGCCCGGGTCATCGGGCAGGATTCCGCAAGTGGTGACGATGAAGGCCGCGAAGGCGAGGATAGCGTCGTGGTAGTCGGCAAGCGGCACGCGCTCGAAGTTCGTGTGGCAGATCGAGATGTCGCCGGGGGCGCAGTAGACCGCCGGGATGCCGATCCTCTCGGTGAGGAACGGCATTTCCGACCAGAAGGGCGCGCCCTCGATCGCGCCCCGGTCCGGGCGAACCGCGCGAATGCAGTCCGCAAGGCCGGACACCAGCGGGTGATCAGCCGCAATCCCGGCGGGCGAGCCGCCGCGCGGGTGGTCGCGACCGGCGGGGAACGCAATGTCAACGCCGATGTCCGCCGGGGTCGCCGCGCGGATCACCGCCTCAAGCTGGGCGGTAACCGCGTCAAGGCTATCGCCCGGCAGCAGCTTGCCGATCAGCGAGAAGCGGCACTCGCCGGGCACCGCGATCAGGCCGCCAGCCTCCAGCCCGGTCACCAGCGTGAAGGCCCGGCCCAGAAGGGGATGCTCACCCGTCGCGGCCAGCCGGTCGGACTGGTCCCAGATCGCCTGCAACACCCGGTGCGCGGCCCGGAGCGCGTCGCGGCCAAGGTCGGGCCGCCCGAAATAGGCCGATTGGCCGGTCAGCACCACCTCGGCGATGTAGAAGCCGATCTGGACCGGAAGGACCTGCAACCGGGTCGGTTCCACATAGACGGCCAGATCGGGCCGGGGCAGGTCACCCTGCAGGATGGCATCGCTCCAGTGCCGCACGCCGGCGCTGACGCCTGTGCCCGGCTCGCCACTTTCTTCATCGCCGACAAAGGCATAGGAGACGCTGCCAGCCAGTCGGATGCCCGCCTTGTCGATCAGGTCCAGCGCGGCAAGGGCGGTGCAGATGCCCGCCTTCAGGTCGGCCGCGCCGCGACCCCAAAGCTCGCCGTCGATCACTGCCGCACCGAACGGGTCCGCCTGGGCCTGACCGGCCCAATGCGCGCTCCAGTCCTTCGGATGGACCACGTCGGTGTGGCCGATGAACAGGAGGTCCGGTCCGGCACCGGCGCCCGGGCGCCGCCCGGTGATGTTCGGCCGCCCCGGCAGGAAGTCCTCGGTCCGCGGCGCGAGCATGAGGCGCTCCATCTCGGGCCGCAGCATGGCAACCATCGCCCGCTCGTCTCCGGTGACCGAGGCCGCCCTGACCGCACGCGACAGGAGGCCGGTTGCGGCCTCCGCATCCAGATGCGGGCACAGGCGGGCGATCAGGGCATCGGGGCCGGTCATTCGGCAGCGCTCGGGATCAGGCCGGACTTCGGCACCGGCAGGGTGACGACCGCGCCCGGGGTGGATTGGGCGAAAAGCGCGGTATGCAGTTCGGTCAACCCGATGGCGACGGCGCCGCTGAGCGCGGCATGGTCTCCGAGAAGGCTGGGAACCACATGGATCGGGAAAGGGAAGCAGCGCACCAGTTCCGCCTTGGTGGCCGCGATAAGTTCCGGGCGGGCGCCGATCGACCCCCCGAGGATCACCGTCGTGGGCGCGATCACCGCACCCAGCGTCGCCACCGCCCGCGCAAGCTGACGGGCGACGCGCTCCAGAATTGCGAGGGCTGCCGCGTCACCGGTTGCGGCGGCGTCGAAGATCGCGGGAACAGTGAGGGATCGCCCGGTCGCCTCTTGGTAGGCGGAACGTATTCCGTGCGTCGCTGTCACACGCTCGAAGGCTCCGACCCGCAGGGACTCCGCCTCGAACGGATCGGCGCCGAAGGGAAGGTAGCCCAGTTCGCCGGCCGCCCCGGTCGCCCCGCGCAAGAGCATTCCGTTCACGATCAGCCCCGCGCCGATCCCGGTTCCAAGGGCGATGAAGGCCAGGTGGTCCACCCCCTGCCCCGCGCCAAGCCACTGCTCGCCCAGAACGGCAAGATTGACGTCGTTTTCCAGCAGCGTCTGCGTTCCGGTGGCGGCCTCTACCGCGCTGCGGAAGTCGATGCCGTCGATGCCCGCGATGTTCGGGGCATAGCGCACGGCGCCAGTGGCCTGATCGGGCACGCCAGGGCAGCCGACAACGGTCTGGCGTATTTTCGCGTGGTCGATCCGGCCCTCGGCGACGGCGGCCGCGACCAGTTCACCGATCTGGCGGGCGACGGCCTGCCCGCCCTCCGGATGCGTCGGCGCGACGACCTCTGCTGCCACCGAGCCAGCCAGATCGACGATCGCGACCCGCAGCTTGGTGCCGCCGAGATCGACTGCGGCCATGTAGGCGCTGTCCGGGACAAGTTCATAGGTGGTGGCAGTGCGTCCGACATGGCCCGAGGTCCGGCCGGTTTCGCGCACCCACCCCTCGTCCTCAAGGATGCGCACCAGTTCCGACACCGTCTGCTTGGAAAGTCCGGTCTGCTTGGAAATCGACGCGCGTGAGATCGGCCCGCAATGGATGATCGTCTGCATCGCCATGCAAAGCGAGACCTGCCGGGAGAAGGACTGGGGTTCCATTGGCCACCAAGTTAATTCGTTCTATAGACGAACTAACTACGAGACACCGATTCGATCAACAGAAAAGTTCCCTCATTGAAGTTGGGCCGGACCGCCAGTAGCCGGGTGATCCCGGCTCGCGAGGTCGCCGGATGGTCGTGCCAGCCGGACACGCGCTGCAAGCTTGCCGGGGTTGCCTCCCGTCTTGACGCGGATCGACTGCCCGATCCGGGCGCAAGTCGCGGAACTTCTGCGCGATCCCTTCGAAGCATAGTGCAATTCACTCTCGAATTGCACCTACAGTGGCGAAGAATGGCGAGTTTCACCTTTTGATAGTGGATAGACTGGGCCAGACACCGATCTGGAAGCCGGATTCTTCACATGACCCATCTCAAGACCATCGAACAACGGCTCCTGTGGCTGTCGCACTGGATGATCCATCACGCGAACCACGTCAGGCCCAAGGTGGACGGCATCAAGATCGGTGGGCATCAGGCCTCGTCCGCCTCGATGGTGTCGATCCTGACCGCGCTTTACTTCCACGCGCTGCGGCCCGAGGACCGGGTGGCCGTGAAACCGCATGCCGCGCCGGTCTTTCATGCGATCCAGTACCTGATGGGCAACCAGACCCGCGAGAAGATGGAGAATTTCCGGGGCCTTGGCGGCGTGCAAAGCTATCCGTCGCGAACCAAGGACGTGGATGACGTGGACTTCTCGACCGGATCGGTCGGGCTTGGGGTGGCTATCACGGCATTTGCCTCGCTGGTGCAGGATTACATTGCGGCCAAGAGCTGGGGCGGCGGGCTGCCGCTGGGCCGCATGGTGGCGCTGGTCGGCGATGCGGAACTGGACGAGGGCAATGTCTACGAGGCGTTGCAGGAAGGCTGGAAGAACGACCTGCGGAACTGTTGGTGGATCATCGACTACAACCGGCAGTCGCTGGACGGGATCGTGCGCGAGGGCCTGTTCGCCCGGATCGAGAAGATCTTCGGTGCCTTCGGCTGGGAGGTGGTGCGGGTCAAGTATGGCGCCCTGCAACGTGCGGCCTTTGCCGAACCCGGCGGCGAGGCCCTGCGCGACTGGATCGACGCCTGCCCGAACCAGGACTATTCCGCGCTGACCTTCATGGGCGGGGCCACCTGGCGCAAGCGTCTGATGGAGGATCTGGGCGATCAGCGCGATGTCTCGGCGCTGATCGACCGGCGGTCGGATGCTGACCTCGCCGCTTTGATGGAAAACCTGGGCGGCAACTGCGTGGCGACCATGGCCGAGGTGTTCGACGCCGTCGACCACGACCGCCCGACCTGCTTCCTTGCCTATACGATCAAGGGCTGGGGCACGCCGATTGCCGGGCACAAGGACAATCACGGCGGGCTGATGAACAAGACGCAGTTCGCCGCCTGGCAGGTGCATATGGGTGTGGCGCCGGGCGAGGAATGGGACCCCTTTGCAGGCGTCTCCGATCTGCCCGGGCTGAAGGCCTTCCTTGCGCAGGCCCCCTTCTTTGCCAAGGGTCGCCGCCGGTATCACGATGCCCGGCTGGCGGTGCCACCCATCGCCTTTGATACCGAGCGCGAAATCTCGACCCAGGCCGCGTTCGGCAAGATCCTCGACGAGCTGTCCAAGGGCGACTCCACGCTGGCGGCCCGGATTCTCACCACCTCGCCCGATGTGACGGGGACGACGAACCTCGGCCCCTGGGTGAACCGCAGGAAGCTGTTCGCCCGCAAACCGCAGGCCGACGCCTTCATCGAACACCGCATCCCCTCGACAGCGAAGTGGGAATTCACCCCCGAAGGCCAGCATGTCGAACTGGGCATCGCCGAGATGAACCTGTTCCTGCTGCTGGGGGCGGCGGGCCTGTCGCACAGCCTGTTCGGCAAGCGCCTGTTTCCCATCGGCACGGTCTATGACCCCTTCGTGCATCGCGGCCTCGATGCGCTGAACTACGCCTGCTATCAGGATGCGCGCTTCATCATCGTCGGCACGCCCTCGGGCGTCACGCTGGCCCCCGAGGGGGGCGCGCACCAGTCGATCGGCACGCCATTGACCGGCCTGTCGCAGGACGGGCTGGCGGCCTTCGAGCCCGCCTTTGCCGATGAACTGGCGGTCATCATGGCCTGGGCCTTCGATTATCTGCAGCGCGACGGCGAGGGTGACCCGGACGAGCGGACCTGGCTGCGGGATGAGACTGGCGGTTCGGTCTATCTCCGCCTGTCAACCCGGCCGCTTGAACAGCCCTTGCGCGAGATGACGCCCGAACTGGAACGCGACATTGTGGATGGCGGCTACTGGATGCGCCGCCCCGGCCCGAATGCCCAGGTGGTTGTGGCCTATACCGGGGCTTTGGCGCCGGAAGCCATCGAGGCGGTGGGGCTGATGGGCGAGGACCGTCGCGATATCGGGCTGCTCGCCATCACCTCGGCAGATCGCCTCAATGCCGGCTGGACGGCCGCGCAACGCGCACGGGAAAACGGCCTCGTGCATGCGCAAAGCCATGTCGAGCGGCTGCTGGATGGCGTGCCGCCGCATTGCGCACTGATCACGGTGGTCGATGGCCACCCCGCAACCTTGGGCTGGCTCGGCTCGGTGCATGGTCACCGCTGCCGCGCCCTGGGCGTGGAGCATTTCGGCCAGACCGGAACCATCGCGGATCTCTACCGTCATTATGGCATCGACGCCCGTGGCATCCTGCGGGCGGCGGAGGGGATGACCCGCGGCAAGCCGATCCGCCATTTCCGGATTGCGTGAGGGCAGGCGTTTTTATCATGGTTGGCTGTTTTTCGTCATGACTATGCGTTTTTCGTCATGACCGGTCCATTCTTCGTCATGCCCGCCCTTGGGGCGGGCATCCACGACTTGCCGATGCGCCAACCCAAGTCGTGGATGGCCGGGCCACGCCCGGCCATGACGAGGAGAGGTCAAGGCATGACGAGACCGAAGGCCCGGTTCACAACTGCCGCTCAATGAAAGTCGCGCGATTTCGGAATCACCCTGACATCCCGCGGGTGGCGGCCGCGTGGCGCTTGCGGACGCAGAAATTCATCCGCCCGCGCGACCTCGACATCGGTCCGGTGCAGGGTGGAAAGCTGGTCGAGAAGCGATGACCGGTCGATGATCCGGCTCGCCATGAGATGGACCACGCCTTCCGGACTGCGCTGGATGCGTCCTTCCACCAGCATCAGCCGGGCTGCCATCACCTCACGGC
>JAFLCY010000055.1 GCA_017303485.1 Rhodobacterales bacterium | reverse complement strand
CACCCCCCGCAGCATCACCGCATCCAGCCGCGCGGCGTTCTCCGGGATGGCATCAGGAGGACACCCCACCGTCACCACCCCCGCCCCGATCCGAAGCGCCCCCCGCGCCGCCAACCGCGCCGCCCCACCGCGCCCGGAGGGGCCGGAGAGGATGAGGGCGTGGCCGTGGGAGTACTTGTGTTCACCGGAATCCTTTGAGGCCCGCGAGAGCTCGAATTCGATCCGATCCGAGGGTTCAATTAGAACAACGCGATCTATCGGTGGCCACTCGACGACCTCTCCCGCGTGCAACCTCTCCGTTGCCCGACGATTTGCTAGCCCGATGCTCTTGCAATACATCTTCCCGCAATAGCCCGGTCCGTGCGTCAGATAGTGGCCAATCTTCGGTAGGTGGAATGTCACTGCTATACTGGCAGAGATGACGGGCAGCGCCCGTCGCTTCTCAGTGTCTAATCCGCAACCGCTGTCTGCGCACATGCCCGAAGGAACGTCCAAAGCGACTATGCGCTCAGGACCATTGAACTGAATGCAGTCAAGCGCGCCGTCGACAACCGAATAGAGATCACTCTCGAATGGTCGGGCTAGCCCTGTCCCGAAAAGCGCGTCAACGAGGATGTCGGTCGGCATCCCCTCGAGACCGTCGAAGTCGGCCCTCACCTCCCCCATCCCCACCCACCGCTCATAGTTCACCCGCGCGTCCGGCGGCATCTTCTCCGGGTCACCGTAGAGGAAGACCTCCACCTCCCAGCCCCACTCCTTCAACAGCCGCGCCACGACGAAACCGTCGCCGCCATTGTTGCCCGGCCCGCACAGGACCACCGCCCGGTACGAGGTGGCCTTCAGTTCCGGCCATTCCTCGAAGATCGCCTCGACCACGCCCTTTCCTGCGCGTTCCATCAGCTCCAGCCCCGTGACCTCGCCACTGGCGATTGCCGCCTGTTCGATGGCCCGCATCTGCGCGGCGGTCAGGAGTTCGGTCATTTCTCAAGCATCCAGGTTTTCAAACTGCATATCGAACAGTCGCTTTGCACAAAATTTAGGCATCACCCCGGGAATCCCCCCGGCAAAGCCTTTGCGGAAACCCTGTCACATTGCCCCCCGGGCAGGGAAGTGGTCAGAGAGGCGCAGACCGAACGCGGGGGGAGCAGCCGATGAAAAAAGTCGAAGCGATCATCAAGCCGTTCAAGCTGGACGAAGTGAAGGAAGCGCTGCAGGAAGCCGGGATCCAGGGTCTTTCGGTGACCGAGGTCAAGGGCTTTGGCCGCCAGAAGGGCCATACCGAGCTTTACCGTGGCGCCGAATATGTCGTGGACTTCCTGCCCAAGGTGAAGATCGAGGTCGTCCTGACCGACGACATGGTCGACACCGCCGTGCAGGCGATCGTCTCGGCCGCGCGCACCGACAAGATCGGCGACGGCAAGATCTTCGTCACCCCCGTGGAACAAGCTATCCGCATCCGCACCGGCGAAACCGGCGACGATGCTGTCTAAGCGTGTCCCGAAAAGTGGGAACCGGTTTTCGGACCAGACACGCGACAACTAAGGAAAACCGGGCTTAGCGGCCTGAAACCATCAACCGCAACACCGAAAGGCAGCATGATGAGCGCAGTTGCAAAAGCTCTGAAACTGATCAAGGACGAGGAAGTCGAATACGTCGACATCCGCTTCACCGACCCCAAGGGCAAGCTCCAGCACGTCACGCTGGTCAGCGACCTTGTGGACGAGGATTTCTTCGAGGAAGGCTTCATGTTCGACGGCTCGTCGATCGCGGGCTGGAAGTCGATCGACCAGTCCGACATGAAGCTGATGCCGGATGCGGCCTCGGTCTACCTTGACCCGTTCTATGCGGAAAAGACCCTCTGCGTGCATTGCAACGTGGTGGAGCCCGACACCGGCGAGGCCTATTCGCGCTGCCCGCGCCAGATCGCGCTGAAGGCCGAGGCTTACCTCAAGTCCTCCGGCATCGGTGACGCGTTCTACTGCGGCCCGGAAGCCGAGTTCTTCCTGTTCGACGACGTCCGCTATTCGGTGACCCCCCGCAAGGTGGCCTACGAGATCGACGCCGAAGCGGCCGCCTGGAACACCGACACCCCGACCGAAGGCGGCAACTACGGCCACCGCGCGGGCCACAAGGGCGGCTATTTCCCGGTGAACCCGATCGACGAGGCCCAGGACATCCGGGGCGAGATGCTGTCCACCATGAAGCGGATGGGCATCAAGGTCGACAAGCACCACCACGAGGTCGCGACCTGCCAGCACGAGCTTGGGATGATCTTCGGCGGGCTCGTGGAGCAGGCCGACAACATCCAGAAGTACAAATACGTGATCCACAACGTGGCGCATGCCTACGGCAAGACCGTCACCTTCATGCCGAAACCGATGAAGGGCGACAACGGCTCGGGGATGCACGTCAACATGTCGATCTGGAAGGGCGGCAAGCCGCTGTTCGCGGGCGACAAGTATGCCGACCTGTCGCAGGAGGCGCTGTATTTCATCGGTGGCATCCTGAAGCATGCGAAAGCCCTGAACGCGCTGACCAACCCCGGCACCAACAGCTACAAGCGCCTGATCCCGGGCTTCGAGGCCCCGGTGCTGCGCGCCTATTCGGCCCGCAACCGGTCGGGCTGCGTTCGTATTCCGTGGACGGAATCGCCGAAAGCCAAGCGTGTCGAGGCCCGTTTCCCCGATCCGTCGGCGAACCCCTATCTGGCCTTTGCCGCTCTCTTGATGGCCGGCCTTGACGGGATCAAGAACAAGATCGATCCAGGCCCGGCTTCGGACAAGGATCTCTACGACCTGCCCCCCGAGGAACTGGCCGAAATCCCGACCGTCTGCGGTTCGCTGCGCGAGGCTCTGGAAGAGCTGGAGAAGGACATGGACTTCCTGCTTGCGGGCGACGTGTTCGACCGCGAGCAGCTGGAGGCCTACATGGCGCTGAAATGGGAGGAGGTCTATGCCTACGAGCATACGCCCCACCCGATCGAGTACCAGATGTACTATTCCTGCTGAGGGGCGGTGGGCAGATTGCCCACACTACCTGGCCAGGATCGAGAGGGCGCCCCGGGGGCGCCCTTTTTCATTGCCATCCTCGCATGAGATCACACACAAGGCTTTGAAATTGCTTGCGGTCATGCCGGGGCAATACCCACTTGGAAAGCAGTCCAAGGCCAGATAACCTGCGGTTGCAGATGCCGTCAGGGGTGCCATGGCCCGCGTTCCGTTGAGAGAGAAGCCGGACAAGGGGCGCCCGAGGATCTGGGCCTCGGGCGGGCAGCGCCCCCCGTTGAGCTTCGGGGCGGTCTGGCGGGCAAGCCTCCATCTGTCACGGGAAGCTGTGGCGTCCCTTCATGCCTGGACCGCCCGCATGGCCCGGCGCGTTGCGGTGAACGTCAAGAACGGCGCGGGGCGCATTCCGGAGGAAAAGCTTGGCCGGGCCGCGCGGTTCGTGCCCTCGCACCTGCGGGTTGCGGCCTGGATCAGGAATTTCGGGGCCACGCTTGCCCATGCCAGCGCGACGGCGGACCCGGATGTGACGCGCGGCAATGCGCTGGTGGCCGACATCCAGCGTCCTCTCTGGGACCAGCCGGTCCCGGAGCCGATGCCGGAGCCGGACCCCCTGCCCGAGCCTGCCGTTTCAACGACCCCGGACACGGCCCCCCCGGTCGTCCTTGCCGAACCGACAGCCCCGACGCATGACCCGCTCGCCGCGATCCGGGACGATCTTGCGGGCAAGCCGGGGCAACCGGCGGTCAGTGCCCCAGCCGGACCGGCCAGCCCGCCCGCCCCGCCCGGCGCGCTGGCAGAGGGGGCGATCCAGGTTTCGGGCTGGCTGATCGGCTGGGCCTCGGCCATTGTTGCCCTGCCCTACGGATTTTGCCGTGCAATCTGGCTCTGGCTGAACGGAACCGATCTGAAACGCATCGGGACCGAGGACTGACCGGCGCCGGCACACGGTCTACCCAAGCGATTCCCGAACGAAGCCCAGAATGTCAGCCCTGACAGCACCGGTCTCGAAGGCCTCGCCGCCATGGCCCGCGCCGGGGACCAGCTTGTAATCGATCACGGCTGACGGATCGGCGGCAAGCCAGGCCTCGCGCAGGCGTTTGGCTTGCAGGTCGGCGACCATCGTGTCGGCATCGCCGTGCCGGATCAGGATCGGCGGCAAGGGGTCGCGCATCCGGTCCAGCCGGGCGAGCGGGCTTGTCGCGCGGGCCTTGTCGCGGTTCTCTCCGATGGCAAAGCCGAGGAGGCGGCTTTCCGGGCTGGAGGCGGTATCCGCCGGACCGCGCGACGGCGCACGGCCGAGCGTCTTCATGTCGGTGTCGAGCGTCGAGAAATCCATCGGACCATAGAGGCTGACCACGCCTTTCGGCGGCAGGCCGACCTCGACCAGACTGAGCGCCGTGGTGACCGCCAGATAGGCCCCGGCGCCCTGCCCCATCAGCACCATCCGGCCGGGATCAAGACCAAGATCCGCGCCGTTGCGCTGCAGATGCACCACGGCTGCCAGCGCGTCATCGGCCTGCGCAGGCCAGATCGCCATGTCAGGGGCCCGGGTGTTGACGCGCACGACGGCAATCCCGGCCTCCAGCCATTCCGGCCAGACCGGAACATCGTCCTTGTCCCCGGTCGCGAAGTCGCCGCCGTGGAAGATCACCAGCACGGGTGCCGTCCCGGTCCCGCGCGGATACCGGATGTCCAAGAGTTGTGCCGGATCGCTGCCGTAGGCCAGTTCGCTGCCCCCCGGACTGCGCCAGCGCCAGAGGGCCACACCCCCTGCCGCGGCCGCGACACCCCCGATCAGCAGGGTCCGTCGGATCAGTCCAGGCATCACAGTCTCCGTTGCAGTCTCTGCATGTCGGCGGCAAGGGCCGCCTCGAACCGCGCCAGCCGGTCGGTCGCCACCGCCTCGGCAGTGTAGAGCGCGCGCCAGGTGACGCGGGCCTTCGGGGCGCAGGGCTTCACGATCCCCAGCCGCAACACGCGGGCCAGCGGGCGGCGCAGGACCAGCCAGTCGACCCACCGCGGCGCACCCATCGTGGTGACGGCCAGCACCTGCCGCAACCTGTCCAGTCGTGGAAGCATCGGGCCGAAGCCGGGCGCATGGTCATAGGCCGTGCCCGGCGCCCAGACCCGGTCGAACCAGCCCTTCAGGATGGCGGGGAAGCCGGACCACCAGGTCGGGAAGACCAGGATCAGCACCTCGGCACCGGCAAGCTCCGCCTTCTCAGCCGCCAGAGTGTCGGGCGGGGAGGCATAGAAGCCCCGGCGTTCTTCGGCGGTCAGGCGGGGATCGAAGTCTTCGGCGCAGAGGTCGCGGCGGGTGACGTCCCAGCCTTGCGCGCGGGCTGCGGCCTCGACCGTTGCGGCAAGGCGGGCATTCAGGCTGTCGGCAAGGGGATGCGCCAGGACAATCAGGCAACGGATCAATGCACGGCCTCGCGAAGCGCGGCGAGGTCCGCGGGCGTCACCGTGCCTGCATCGACGACATAGGTGTGGATGGTGAAGACCACCGCCTTCGTCTCGGGCAGCCGCAACAGGCACTGGCGTTCGCAACGGATGAAGACGTGATCGGTGGGCCTTGGCCGCTTTTCGCCCTCGCGGCGGGGCTGGTGCAGGACGAAATCGTCATAGGTCAGGTAGTTCATCCGCCAGAGCGGCTGTTCCGGGCGGATCGCGTCGAACAGGCGGGCGACGCGGCGGGCGATGTCGGCGTCGTAGACCGGGACCGTGTCGTGGATGCCGGTCAACGGGCGGCCAAGCTTCTGCGCCAGCGTCCAGGAGGCCGGAAAGCAGAGGATGCCGCCGGTCAGCCGGTATTCCTCGCCCTCCCTCTCCATCAGGCAGAGGTCTTCCTGCAGCAGCCGGCCGAGGGTAAGGAGGGGCTGCGCCGCGTCAAGCGGAACAGTGGTTCCGTCAGGACGGCGGGCGCTGGTGGCCGACAGGTCGAAGCCCGGCTCCTGCCGCAACCATTCAAGCGTGGTGGCGTAAAGCTCCTCTGCCGCCGTGCGACCCTCGGGCAGCAGCGCGTGGACCACCTCCGGCTGCGCGGAGATCAGCCGGTCCCGCAGTGCCATCTGCGCCGCGTAGACCTCGTCGATCCGCAGCCAGTCGCGCCCTTCGACCGGCAGGATTCCGGGCAGGCGCCGGGTGCGCGGGTCGATCCAGGGCAGGTGCGGCAGGCGGTCCTGCAGGATGGGGGCATCTTGCATCGGGTTCGGCATGGGTGGCGTTTGACCACGGGTGCGGGGCGGCTGCAACCAACACATTTGCGACCAGAAGCGTCGCGGCTGGCATAGGCGGGGATTTGCCGGCCCGTGCAGTCTGTCGGAAAGGGAGGGGCCCATGGACTACACCCGTGACCGACGGAAGATCGACCCCTCGCGCGGGGTTTCGCTGGGCGACGGCACCCCCAATGACAACGACCGGGTGGAGATCGGGCCGACGCAACTGGCGTTCCGGGAATGGGCGGCGGCGGGGCTTGCCTTGCCGGACCTTGGCCGGATGCGTGAGGACCGCTGGCGAAAGCTGGTCGCCGGACTGGTGGCGCGGGACTATGGCGGGCTTCTCATGTTCGATCCGTTGAACATCCGCTACGCGACCGACACGACGAACATGCAGCTCTGGAACACGCACAACCCGTTCCGCGCCTGCCTTTTGTGCGCCGACGGGCATATGGTGATGTGGGAGTACAAGAACTCGCCTTTCCTCGTGACCTTCAACCCCTTGGTGAAGGAACTGCGGTCGGGGGCAACGTTCTTCTACAACTCGACCGGGGACCGGGGGGTAGCGGCGGCGCAGGGGTTCGCGGCGCAGGTCGATGAGGTGATGCGGGAACACGCGGGCACCAACCGGCGGCTGGCGGTGGACAAGATCATGGTCCATGGCCTCCGGGCGCTGGAGGCGGCGGGGTTTACGGTCGAGGAAGGCGAGGAAGTGACCGAACGGGTTCGCGCGGTGAAGACCTCGGACGAGATCCTGGCGATGCGCTGCGCCCATCACGCCTGCGAGGCGGGGATCGCCGAGATGGAGGCTTTCACCCGCGAGAACGTGCCGAAGGGCAACGTCAGCGAGGATGCGATCTGGGCCGAGCTTCATGCCGCCAACATCCGGCGCGGCGGAGAATGGATCGAAACGCGGCTTCTGGCCTCGGGGCCACGGACGAACCCGTGGTTCCAGGAATGCGGGCCGCGGCTGGTGCAACCGGAAGAGATCGTCGCCTTCGACACCGACCTGATCGGAGCCTACGGCTTCTGCATCGACATCAGCCGGACCTGGTGGGTGGGCGACAGCCGCCCCTCGAACGCGATGGTGAGCGCCTTCCATCACGCACTGGATCACATCGCCGACCACAAGGCGCGGCTGAAGCCGGGCGTGACCATCGAGGAACTGGTGATGCAGGGCCATCAGCTGGCCCCGGAATACTGGGCGCAGAAGTATTCCTGCAAGATGCACGGTGTCGGGCTTTGCGACGAATGGCCCTATGTGCATTACCCCGACGGCTGGATGCCGGGCGCTTTCGATGCGGCGCTGGAACCCGGGATGGTGCTGTGCGTCGAGGCGCTGGTCTCGCCGGAAGGGGGCAGCTTCTCGATCAAGCTGGAGGATCAGGTGCTGATCACCGAAACGGGCTGCGAGACATTGACCACCTATCCGTTCGACGAGAGGCTGATGGGGTGATGGCGCTTGCCGCACCTGCGGCAAGGGGAAGTCGTCGATGCGCAATCTTCAGGCACTGACGAAGCGGGCGCGGCCTGAAGGCGCCCCTAGCACCTGCAGATAATTCCCTGAAGTGGATCAGATCCGGGTCCGGATTCGGGTGGCGGGGCTTACAGGTCCTGATAGCGCCCGACCGAAACCTCTCCGCCCTGTCCCGTGAAGCGGACATCCAGCCCCCTCGCCTCGACCGCGTAGCAGGCGGCGACATCCGAAGGCGGCCAGGACGAGCAGTACTTTCCCCCCTCCACCCACCATTTGCCCCAGCTTTCGCCGCCTCCGGCCTCGTACAAAGTGCGGCCGTCCTGGAAGAAGTTCTGGCTTGACCCGTCCTCATACCGCAGCACCCGTGCGGCAAGAGCGACGGTGATCCCGGCATCATCCAGCGCCGTCCACTCACCGGCCCGGACCGGCGACACAAGACACAGGACAAGCAAGGCGGATCGCAGCATGGGCAGGCCCCCCGGACGGCGGAAGCCTAGGCCTCTCTCCGGCCTGTCGCCAGTCACCTGCGCGTGAACCTAAAGCACGACCTGCGCCAGCAGCCCCAGATGGTCCGACCCTGCCGCCGGGCGCAGCGTAACGCGACCGCCGCTGGTGGCGAAGATGTGGTCGATCGGCAGCGGCAGGACCTGCGACAGGCCGACATAGCTGCCAAGCATCGGACCGGCGGCCTGCACCCCGAGGATGTCCGACATCTGCCGCACCGAATTCGCCCAGCGCACCATGTTGAAATCGCCCGCCATGATCGCCGGCCCCTGCAGCTTGTCGAGGATGGGCAGCAAGAGCTGCACATGCTCGGCCTGGCTATAGGGCCAGGGCCAGTGCAGATGGACCGACACGACCCAGAACCTCAGGGGGTTGTCAACCGTGCCGCCCACCACCTGCATCGCCGCAAGGCCTGGGGCGCAGAAGGCCGTACCCTCGACCGCGGGCAGCCGGGACAGAATCGCGGGGCCACCGACCCGGGTTCCGGGGCAGAGGAGCTGGTGTGGCCAGCCGTCCTTCAACCCGTCCATCCAGGCCCGGTTCTCCGGCAGCACCTCTTGCAGGGTGACCAGAGTGGGGTTCACGGCGCGGATATCGGCAGCGAGTGCGGGAAGCTCGGCGTTCCGGAACAGGACGTTCTTCTGGTAGACGCTGTACTGCCCGGAAAGACCCGGCCAGCTGTAGGCCAGCAGCACCTGCCCCCCGGTCAGCAGCGCCAGCAGCATCGACATGAAAGCCGCCATCCGCAGCCCCGCGAAACTGGCGAAGACGGCACACACCATCACCGCCCCTGCCGCAAAGCCGCGCCCCACTGACAGCGAATCGCCAAGGGGATGCAGCCAGCCCAGATAGCCCCCGGCCAGGGCCAGGATCGCCAGCCCGAGCGCGGCCCCGATCAGCTGTTGCCAGATCCTGCTTTCTTCTTCCATTCACTTCCCCTCGCCGGACTGTCCGGCGGTGTTTCTGCCCTTTCCCGACCAGTAACGCGATCACTGCGGCATAAATGCGTTGCGGCTTTGGCAACAGTTCGATCACAGGCTGCCGGACGGTTGCAAGGGTTGCGCCGCTTTTCCCTGCGGCGTAAGGGGGCGGCGATGTCCGCTGCCCAAAGGTTGCCCCGATGATCCCGCGCTATTCCCGCCCCGAGATGGTGGCAATCTGGTCCCCGGAAACCCGCTTCAAGATCTGGTTCGAGATCGAGGCCCATGCCTGCGACGCCCAGGCCGCTTTGGGCGTGATCCCGAAAGCCAATGCCGAGGCGGTCTGGCGCGCGAAGGATGTGGAGTTCGACGTGGCCCGCATCGACGAGATCGAGGCGGTGACCAAGCACGACGTGATCGCCTTCCTCACCCATCTCGCCGAACATATCGGCGCCGAGGATGCGCGCTTCGTGCATCAGGGCATGACCTCGTCCGATGTGCTGGACACCACGCTGAATATTCAACTGGTGCGGGCGGCGGACCTTTTGCTGAAGGGCCTTGACCGCGTGCTGGCGGCGCTGAAGGCCCGCGCCTACGAACACAAGGACACGCTCAGGATCGGCCGCAGCCACGGGATCCATGCCGAACCGACGACGATGGGCCTGACCTTCGCCCGCTTTCACGCCGAGATGTCGCGCAACCGCGCCCGGCTGGTCGCGGCACGGGCCGAAGTGGCGACGGGCGCGATCTCCGGTGCTGTCGGCACCTTCGCCAACATCGACCCCCGCGTCGAGGACCATGTCTGCAAGATGCTCGGTCTCACGCCCGAGCCGATCTCGACGCAAGTGATCCCCCGCGACCGCCACGCGATGTACTTCGCCACGCTTGGGGTCATTGCCAGCAGCATCGAGAATGTCGCGATCGAGATCCGCCACATGCAGCGGACCGAGGTGCTGGAGGCGGAGGAATTCTTCTCGCCCGGCCAGAAGGGCTCGTCGGCAATGCCGCACAAGCGCAACCCGGTGCTGACCGAGAACCTGACCGGCCTTTCCCGTCTGGTGCGGATGGCGGTGGTCCCGGCACTGGAGAACGTGGCGCTCTGGCATGAACGCGACATTTCGCATTCCTCGGTCGAGCGCATGATCGGCCCGGATGCGACGATCACGCTGGACTTCGCGCTGCACCGGCTGGCCGGCGTGGTGGAGAAGCTGGTGGTCTACCCGGAGAACATGCTGAAGAACCTGAACAAGTTCAAAGGTCTGGTGATGAGCCAGCGGGTACTTCTGGCGCTGACGCAGGCCGGTGTCAGCCGCGAGGACAGCTATCGCCTGGTGCAGCGCAACGCGATGAAGGTCTGGGAGAAGGGCGCCGATTTCAAGACCGAGCTTCTGGCCGATCCCGAAGTGACCGCCGCCCTTTCGCCCGCCGAGATCGAGGAGAAGTTCGACCTCGGCTACCATACCAAGCACGTCGACACGATCTTTGCCCGGGTCTTCGGGGCCTGACCTCGTCACGCAAGCGTGATCGGCAGGGCCCGTCCGGTCGCGGATTTCGCGCCTTGACGCTGCGGCAGTCGTGCTACCTTTCGGGAAAGTTCCGAAAGGTCCGACCATGCGCATGATCCTTGCCGCAGCTATTGCCCTTGCACCGCAGATCGCCCTTGCGGTCGGCAGTGACGACAGCCAGCCGCCGAAACCCACCGCGACGACGACCGAATGCGAGACGGGCACGGTCTGGGACGAAAAGACCAAGACCTGCATCAAGGCGGAAGACTCCAGCCTGAACGATGACCAGCGCTTCGGCGCGGTGCGGGAACTGGCCTATGCCGGCCGCTACGACGAGGCGATGACAGTGCTTGCCACCATGCGCGAGGGCGAGACCTCCCGCGTGATGACCTATAAGGGCTTCCTTCTGCGCCAGACCGGCCATGTCGAGGAAGGGATCACCGCCTACGAACGCGCCATCGCGCTGGACGCAGGCAACATCCTCGCCCGCAGCTACTACGGCCAGCTTCTTGTCCAGATGGACGAACTGGCGCTGGCCGAAGACCAGCTGACCCAGATCCGCGCGCATGGCGGCGCGGGAACCTGGGCCGAAACCGCCCTCGCGGCAGCCATCAAGACCGGAGTGACCTACACCTTCTGACCCAGTGGAGGACCAGATGAAGCCAGCGCTCAGCCTTGCCGTCCTTGCCCTCGCCTTCTTGCCCGGCTTCGCCCTTGCCGAATGCCGGGGCGAGCATACCGACCAGACTGCCGCAAGCTGCATGCCCGGCATGGTCTGGGATGCAACTGCCGGAACCTGCGTCGAGAAACCGTCCAGCTGACCTTTCCGCATCAAGCCCCCGTTAACCTGGCGGTGTCACGGTCGATCCGACAGGAATCGATGAGGACCCGATGCCGCAGGACATGGTGCCGCTTGCCCGGATCACCCCGGAACGCCGGATCGTCACGGTCCCGCCGCTGCCGAAACGGGCGCTGAGTCCCCGGCAGAAGGCGGCGGTGATCGTGCGATACCTGCTGACCGAAGACGCCGCATTGCCGCTGTCCTCGCTGCCCGAACACATGCAGGCGGCGCTTGCCGAACAGATGGGCCAGATGCGCCTGATCGACCGCGTGACGCTGGACGACGTCGTCGCCGAATTCCTGGCCGAGCTTGAATCCGTCGGCCTCGCCTTCCCCGGCGGGATCGAGGGTGCGCTTACCATGATGGACGGCCACATCTCGCAATCGGCCGCGCAGCGGCTGCGGCGAATGTCCTCCACCTCGTCCAAGATCGACCCGTGGGAGCGGATCACCGCCCTGCCCCCTGACCGCCTGCTGCCGATCCTGCTGAACGAGGCGACAGAGGTCGGCGCGGTGATGCTTTCGAAATTGCCGGTGGGCAAGGCGGCGGACCTTCTCGGCAAACTGCCGGGCGACCGCGCGCGCCGGGTCGCCTATGCGGTGTCGATGACCGGCAATGTCGATCCCGAAACCGTGCGTCGGATCGGCGCGGCGCTGCTGGCCGAACTGGACAACCAGCCGCCGAAGGCTTTCGAGCAGGGACCGGTGGAGCGGGTGGGCGCGATCCTGAACGTCTCTCCCAGCCTCACCCGCGACGAGGTGCTGCAGGGGCTGGAGGCCGAGGATGCCGGTTTCGCCGCCGAGGTGCGGAAGGCGATCTTCACCTTTACCCACATCCCCGCGCGCCTGAACCCGCGCGACACGCCCAAGATCACCCGTCTTGTCGACCAGCCTCTGCTGGTCACGGCGCTTGCCTCAGCGATGGGCAAGCCGGGGCTGGAGGAGGCGGCGGAGTTCATCCTTGCCAACATCTCGCAGCGGCTGGCCCAGGGCCTGCGCGAAGAGATGGGCACCCGGGGCCGCATCAAGGACAATGACGCGGAGGAGGCGATGACCGCCATCATCGGCGCGATCCGCGCGCTTGAGACCGGCGGAGAGATCACGCTGGTGCAGCCAGAGGAGGACTGACGGCAGGATACGACCGGCACCTGCGCCAATCCCTGCCTCCCGGGACGAGCGAAATAGCCGACCGGGCCTTGCGGTTTGACCCGTCCCCCGGTTAGGGTTTTCTATCGACCGAGTGGTAACTAGGGTTCCGGGTCGCCTTTCGGGGCGCCGCAGGACCGAGCGTTGCAGAGACCGGGGTGTTCCCGGCTGCACCCAAGGGACAAAAGCCCAGGGGAGGAGACGTCGAGATCAACCGCGCCTTTGCGGCGCATCAGGGGGTCTCCATGACGCTTGCCTCGGTGTTCCTTGTTGTTCTTGCTTCCTTCGCCCATGCCAGTTGGAACCTGCTTGCCAAACGGGCCGCATCGGTCGGCCCGGTGTTCGTCTTCGCCTACAACCTTGTGGCCTGCATCGCCTATGCCCCCTGGGTCATCTGGCTGCTGGCGCAGAACGGGCAAAGCTGGACCTGGGTCGGCATCGGCTTTGTCGTTGCCAGTGGATTGATCCATCTCGCCTACAGCCTCTGCCTGCAGCGCGGCTATCAGGTGGCGGACCTGTCGGTCGTCTATCCGGTGGCGCGGGGCACCGGGCCGATGCTGTCCTTCATCGGCGCGATCCTCATCCTTGGCGAGACGCCCAGCGGAACCGGCCTGATCGGATTGGCCCTTGTGGTGGCCGGCATCCTGTTGATCGCGACACAGGGAAAACTCTCGGCCTTCTTGCGCCCGGGCGGGCAAGCGGGCGTCCGCTGGGGCGTCGGCACCGGCGGGCTGATCGCCTGCTATACCGTGATCGACGCCTATGCGGTCAAGACGCTTGGCATAGCGCCGGTTGTGCTGGACTGGTTCTCGAACCTGATGCGGTTCGGCCTGCTCCTGCCACTGGTTCTCGCCAACCCCCGCAAGGCCATGGCGGCCATGAACGGCTACTGGCCCATCGCCATCGGCGTGGGGCTCTTGTCGCCGCTCTCCTACATCCTCGTGCTGGCGGCGCTGTCCAATGGCGCCCCGCTCAGCCTGGTGGCCCCGCTGCGCGAGATGTCGATGATGGTGGGCGCGCTGATGGGGATGCTGATCCTGCGCGAGCCCGTCGGGCTCTGGCGTCTGGCCGGCTGCGGCGTTCTGGTGATGGGGGCGGTCCTGCTGTCGGCCTCGTGACCGCCAGGCGGCCGGCAGCGACTTTTTCCCGCCCCCTTGCCCCCAGGCCTGCCGGCCCCTAGAACACCGCCATGTCCGCCGCCCCATCCTCTCAGGTCACCCGCGGGGTGGCCCTGATGATCCTCGCGATCTTCCTCTTCACCGCGATGGATGCCACCGCAAAGGGCCTGATCGACCGCTACCCGGCGCCGCAGGTGATCTGGGTGCGCTTTGCCGGACAGCTGGTGCTGACCCTCATGATCCTGAACGTCCACCTTGGACCCGTTCTGCGCACCCGCTTTCCGGTGCTGCATTTCTGGCGCTCGGCCTCACAGTTCGGCGCGACGACCTTCTTCTTCCTGTCGCTGCCCTACATCGGCCTTGCGGAAGCCACGGCGATTGCCGACATCAACCCCGTCCTCATCACGCTGGGCGCGGCGCTTTTCCTTGGCGAGCGGCTGGGACCGCGGCGTGTCGCGGGCGTCGTGGTCGCGCTGGTCGGCGCGATGCTGGTGATCCGGCCCGGAGCCGGAGTCTTCACCTGGTGGGCGCTGCTGCCGTTCTGTTGCGCGCTGTCTTACGCGACCTCGGCGCTTCTGACCCGCAAGATCGGCGCGCAGGAGAGTGTCTGGGCCTCGATGATCTATGCCGCCCTCTTCGGCACCATAGTCGCCGGGGCGGCGCTCCCCTTCTTCTGGGAGCCGGTCGCCACGGCCGACCTGTGGAAGTTCGGCCTGATCGCCTGCCTCGGCACGGCGGCGCAGCTTTGCATCATCCGCAGCTTCTCCATCACCGAGGCCGGGATCGTCGCGCCCTTCGCCTATCTCGGCATCGTCTTCGCGACCTTCTGGGGGGCGACGCTCTACGGCCAGTGGCCCGACCGCTGGACGGTGATCGGCGCGCTTGTGATCGTGGGGGCCGGTCTTTATGTCTGGCATCGCGAAACCCGGGCGTTGCGAGACGCGCCCCCAAGCCAAAGGCCCTGATGTCGACCGACGGCGAAGATCGCCCCCCGTTCCGACCCGATCATTTCATGGTCAACCTCGCCGCGCGCGGGCTGATCGGACTGGCGCTGGCGCTGCCCTATCGCTGGCGCGTCGGGTTCGTCGGCTGGTTGATGCGGCGGGTGATCGGGCCATTCGCAGGGTATGGCGCGAGGGCGCGGGAAAATCTGGCGCTGATCTGGCCCGACCGCCCCGAGGCCGAGCGTCTGGCCATCGCCGAGGCCTCGCTCGACAATGCGGGGCGGACCCTGATCGAGAACTATTCAACGCGCGCCTTCCTGGCCCGCGCGCGGCAGATCGAACCCCAGGGTCCGGGCTATGCCGCCCTTGTCGCCGCGCGCGACGCGAAGCGCCCCGCGATCCTTGTCTCGGGTCATTTCGGCAATTACGAGGCTGCGCGGGCGGCCTTGGTCGCACGGGGGTTCGACATCGGGGGGCTCTACCGGAACCTGTCGAACCGCTATTTCAACGCCCATTACGTCCGCACCATGCAGGCTTTCGGCGGCCCGGTCTTCCCGCAGGGCCGGGCGGGGACCGCAGGCTTCGTGCGGCACCTGAAGGCGGGCGGGCAGCTTGTGCTGCTTTTCGATCAGGACGTGCCGGGGGCACCTGCCCTGCACTTCCTTGGCCATCCGGCGCGGACGGCGCTGTCGGCGGCGGAACTGGCGCTGCGCCTTGGGGCCGACCTGATCCCCTTCTTCGCCACCCGCCAGCCGGACGGGCTGGGCTTCCACGTCATGCTGGACAGTCCGGTGCCGCACAGCGACCCCGAGACGATGATGCGCGCGGTGACTGCGGCGCTTGAGGCGCGCGTCATGGCCCATCCCGGCCAGTGGTTCTGGATTCACCGCCGCTGGAAGGGCGGCAAGTTGTAAGGTGAGGGAAGCGCCCGCCCCCCGTTCAATCCACCCGCGCCGCCGCCAGGATCGCCGCCGGGCCCATTGTCTGCACGATCACGGCGCCCGGCTCGTCGCCCGCAAAGGGCGCGGTGAGTTCCAGCGGCTCCTGCCCGCCCCAGTCCTCAAGCCGGTCCCACGACGTGACGATGTTGTGGTAGGTGATCGTCTTGCCGGCATTCTCGCCGCGTTCGATCGTCACAGTCTCTTCCGGCTTGAAGCGCACCAGTTGCACGCGCACCGGCTCGGTCAGAGGGGGGTCGGCCTCGGCACGGATCACCAGCCGGTCGCCCTCACGCGTCACAGTCAGCAGGACCGGGGTGCCGGCCCCCAGATGAACGCGCAGCCGTTCCGCCGTCTCTTCCGGCGCATAGCCCTCGATCCGGTCCGTGCCGCCGACGATCAGTTGCGGCGTATAGATCGTCCGCGACCCTATCGCCTTGGCATAGGCGCGCTGGCGGTCGGTGAACTGGGGCATCGCGAACTTGTCGGCCCAGCCGATGTAGTCCCAGTAGTCGACATGCAGCGCCAAGGGCAGGATGCGCGGGTCAGAGGCGAGCATAGACAGGAATTCGTCGGCGGGCGGGCAGGAGGAACAGCCTTGCGAGGTGTAAAGCTCCACCACCACCAGGGGCTCCGCCTGCACCTGGGCCGCTGCCGCAAGCCAAAGGCCGCAAGCGGCGCTGACGAATTGTCGCATGTCGCGTATCCTGATCTTTATCCCCGCGTCCGTTATAGGGAGGCGGGGTGCCCCGAGCCAATCAAGGTTTTGCGAGAGAGCTGTCATCTGTCGTATGAAAGCCGCAATCCGGGGCTGGATATTCGGCATACAATGGTATACAAAGCCGCAACAGCCGCCTTTCATGGGAGCCAGACATGACCGTCACCGTTGGACACGACCTTTCGAAAACCCGCAAGACCCTGACGGCCGGGGGCCAGACGGTCAGCTATTACTCGATTCCGGCCGCCGAGGCGGCGGGCCTTGGCGACTTTGCGAAGCTTCCGGCCAGCCTGAAGGTGGTGCTGGAGAACATGCTGCGCTTCGAGGACGGCAAGACGGTCACGGTCGATGACATCCGCGCCTTTTCCGACTGGGGCAAGCAGGGCGGCCAGAACCCGCGCGAGATCGCCTATCGCCCGGCCCGCGTGCTGATGCAGGATTTCACCGGCGTTCCGGCGGTGGTCGACCTTGCGGCGATGCGCGACGGGATCAAGGGGCTGGGCGGCAATGCGCAGAAGATCAATCCGCTGGCTCCGGTTGATCTGGTGATCGACCACTCGGTGATGATCGACGAATTCGGCACCCCGCGCGCCTTCCAGATGAACGTCGACCGCGAATATGAGCGGAACATGGAGCGCTATGTCTTCCTGAAATGGGGACAGAACGCCTTCAACAACTTCCGCGTCGTGCCGCCCGGCACCGGGATCTGCCATCAGGTGAACCTGGAATATCTGGCGCAGACGATCTGGACCGACAAGGACCAGAACGGGAATGTCGTGGCCTATCCCGACACGCTGGTCGGCACCGACAGCCACACCACCATGGTCAACGGTCTTGCGGTTCTGGGCTGGGGCGTCGGCGGGATCGAGGCCGAGGCGGCGATGCTGGGCCAGCCGGTGTCGATGCTGATCCCGGAAGTCGTCGGCTTCAAGCTGACCGGAAAGATGGTCGAGGGCACCACGGCGACCGACCTTGTGCTGAAGGTCGTGCAGATGCTGCGCAAGCATGGCGTCGTGAACAAGTTCGTCGAATTCTACGGCGAGGGGCTGGACCATCTGCCGCTGGCCGACCGTGCCACCATCGCCAACATGGCGCCGGAATATGGCGCGACCTGTGGCTTCTTCCCGATTGATGACGAGGCGATCCGCTATCTGCGCAACACCGGGCGCGAGGAAAGCCGCATCGCGCTGGTCGAAGCCTATGCCAAGGCCAACGGCATGTGGCGCGGCCCGGATTACAGCCCGGTCTACACCTCGACCCTGTCGCTGGACATGGGCGAGATCGTGCCCGCCATCTCGGGCCCGAAACGGCCGCAGGACTATCTGCCGCTGACCGATGCGGCGCGCAGCTTCTACAAGGTGGTCTGCGACTATCGCGGGCTTGACGTGACCGAACCTGCGGTCGAGATGGCCTCGGAAGGCCCTGCCCCGGTGGCGCCGCCCCGCGATCCGCGCAAGGTGGTGCAGGTCGAGGGCAAGGACTACAAGATCAACGACGGCTCGGTGGTGATCGCGGCGATCACCTCCTGCACCAACACCTCCAACCCCTATGTGATGATCGGCGCGGGTCTCGTGGCCCGCAAGGCGCGTGCGCTTGGCCTGACCCGCAAGCCCTGGGTCAAAACCTCGCTTGCGCCCGGATCGCAGGTGGTGGGTGAGTATCTGAACGCCGCCGGCCTGCAGGAAGACCTGGACGCACTTGGCTTCAACCTTGTCGGCTATGGCTGCACCACCTGTATCGGCAACTCTGGCCCCCTGGGCGATCCGGCGATTTCCAAGGCGATCAACGATCATGATCTGGTGGCCGCCGCGGTCCTGTCGGGCAACCGCAACTTCGAGGGGCGGATTTCCCCCGATGTGCGGGCGAACTTCCTCGCCTCGCCGCCGCTGGTCGTGGCCTATGCCATCGCGGGCGATGTGAACGTCAACCTGACGAAAGACCCGATCGGGATTTCCAAGGACGGCAAGCAGGTCTTCCTGAAAGACATCTGGCCGACCAACAAGGAAATCGCCGACCTGGTGCATGCCACCGTGACGCGCGAAGCCTTCCAGTCGAAATATGCCGATGTGTTCAAGGGCGACGAGAAGTGGCAGGCGGTGAAGGTGTCCGACAGCGAGACCTATGACTGGCCGCCGACCTCGACCTATATCCAGAACCCGCCCTATTTCCAGGGCATGTCGCCCAAGCCGGGCGTGATCAAGAACGTCACGGACGCGCGCGTGCTGGCGCTTCTGGGCGACATGATCACCACCGACCACATCTCGCCTGCGGGTTCATTCAAGGCTTCAACTCCGGCCGGCAAGTATCTGACTGAACGGCAAGTTCCGGTGTCCGAGTTCAACTCCTACGGCGCACGGCGCGGCAACCACGAGGTGATGATGCGTGGCACCTTTGCCAACATCCGCATCAAGAACGAGATGCTGGACGGGGTAGAAGGCGGCTACACGCTTGGTCCGGACGGTAAGCAGACCTCGATCTACGACGCCTCGATGGAATATCAGGCAGCGGGCACTCCGCTGGTGATCTTCGGCGGCATCGAATACGGGGCCGGGTCCTCGCGCGACTGGGCGGCCAAGGGCACCGCGCTCCTCGGCGTCAAGGCGGTGATCGCCGAGAGCTTCGAGCGTATCCACCGGTCGAACCTTGTCGGCATGGGCGTCATCCCGTTCGAGTTCCTACCGGGCGAGACCCGAAAGACGCTTGGCCTGAAGGGCGACGAGATCGTCTCGATCTCCGGCCTTGAAGGCGACCTGAAGCCCTTGTCGCTGGTGCCCTGTACCATCCGCTATGCGGACGGCCGTGAAAAGACGATCCAGATCAAGTGCCGGATCGATACCGCCATCGAGATCGAATATGTCGAGAACGGCGGCGTGCTGCAGTATGTGCTGCGGAACCTCGCGGCGTCCTGATATCGGAAACCGACTGTTTCCAAAGACAAGGCCCGGAGCGATCCGGGCCTTTCCGCATTGTTAGGGCTTGGGGATCAGGTTCGGGACACCCCGAACCAAAGGCCACCCCGTGCTGAAACGTTTCCCCGCTCTCGTCGCACCAGAAGCCCAGCGCCTGATCCCGGTGCCACAACGGCATCCGCTCTGGCTGCGCTTCAACGGAACATGGCCATTGGCCGAGCTTCTCGTCCTTCTGGCCTTTGGCGTCATGGTTGCCTTGGCCTGACGTCCCGGCTCACTCCGCCACGCAGCCCGACCCCGACCCTAGGGGCCACAGGGTGAACAGGGCCCCGCCGTCCGACCAGCAATTCAGGATCGGATAGTTCTGGCTGTCGTTGAAATACTGGCAGGACAGGCCAAACGGCCCCTGCCGCCCGGTCAGAAAATTCTCGACCTCGAAGCTGTCATCGAAGGCAAGCTCAAGCGGCGGGTCAAGATCGGGCAGCGGACATTCCGTCAGTGCCAGCCCCTTCCCGAGAGGGTCAAGCCGCACCAGACCCTCCATCAGCTTGCCCTCGGCATCGCGCCCGATCCGCTGGTACAGCCCGGTGAAATAGTCCACCGACGGGCGCTCGGCTTGAACCGCTTCCGCCAGTGTCATCGCGGGGATCAGGGCAAGAATTGAGCGGCGGAAGATGGCTTGCCTCCTTCATGGCGGGAGCGGCGCGGTCTCAGGAAACCATGCAAGACCACCGGGCCGCAAGGTCGGGAATCGCCAACCCCGGCAGCACCAGCCGGTCTCCGCGGCTTCGGCGCCCCTCGCCTTATCCGAAGTTACTTCGGCGGCGCCAGCGCCTTTTCCAGCTCCGGCACGAACCGGGTCTCGTAGTCGGTCCCGACCAGCGGGCCGACAAAGCGGAACAGTACCGTCCCGTCTCCGCCGACGATGAAAGTCTCCGGCGGGGCGGTGACACCCCAGTCTATCGCCCCCCGCATCGCCGGATCGCTTGCGACGGCGAAAAACGGGTTGCCCTCCTCGGCAAGGTAGGCCACCGCCTTCGCATCATCGTCACGGATGTTCACCCCCGCGACCCGCACACCGTCCGCGGCCATCTGCTTCAGGACCGGATGCTCGGCCCGGCAGGGCGGGCACCAGGTGGCCCAGAAATTCACCACCGTCACCTTGCCGGACCGAAGCTCGGCATCCGTCAACCCCGGAATGCCCGGCAATGTGGTCGCAGGCACCGCCGGGGCCGGACGGCCGACGAAGACCGACTGCAACTCGCCCGGATTATCGCGGTACATCCCCGCATAGAACAGCCCCGCCAGCCCCGCGAACAGGACCGGGGGCAGCACCATCAGCCATCTAGCCATCAGACTTCCCCTGCCGCGCCTCGATCTCGGCCAGCGCGCGTTTCATCCGGGCCGACTGCCAGAGCGTCAGCCCGACCAAGCCTGCGATCAGCAGCGCCGTCGCCGCATAGGATCCCACGACCGCAAAGGCGTATTTCCCCAGGTCCGGCATCACGCCACCCTTTCCCGCGCCAGAAGCGCCTTCAGCCGCCGCGCCCGGATCTCGGTCCGGGTCCGCAGCAGGACCATGGTGACGAACAAGAGGACGAAGCCGGCAATGCAGATCACCAGCGGAATCCAGAACACGTCCGACACGTTCTCCTTCTCGTCCATCGACAGCGAAGCCCCCTGATGCAGCCCCTGGTTCCAGAACAGCACCGCATAGCGCGAGAGGAGCGCGAAGACCGAACCGACGAGGCAAAGGATCGAGGTCAGGTCGGCCGCCGTGTCCGGGTCCTCGATCGCCGCCCACAGCGCCATGTAACCGAAGTAGAACAGGGTCAGGATCAGGAACGAGGTCAGCCGCGGGTCCCAGGCCCACCAGGTGCCCCACATCGGCTGGCCCCAAAGCGCCCCGGTCACCAGTGCGATCAGGGTGAAGGTCAGCCCCACGGGTGCCGCGGCCTTGGCGGCCAGCGCCGAGACATGGTGGCGGCGGACGATCCAGATCAGCGAGGCGACCAGCATCATCGCCCAGGCGTTGATCGCCATCATCGCCGAGGGCACATGCAGGTAGATGATCTTGACGGTGGCACCCTGCTTGTAGTCATCGGGCGTGAAGAAGAAGCCCCAGACAAGGCCGGTGGCCAGAAGCACCAGCGTCAGCCCCACCACCCAGGGCAAGGCCCAGGCAGAGGTCTGCATGAACTTCTTCGGGTTCGCATATTCCCAGATCGACATGAGGTTCGCCTATCCTGTCCGTCGCATTCGCTCAACACACCATCGCGCGAGTCATCAGCGCAAATTGACGCGGATCGCACTGGCGGCCGCGAAGGGAAGAAGGGCCGCCGCGCCAAGACTGATCGCGGCAAGCAGTGCAAGCGGCGTGGCCAGTGCCATGCCCTCGGCCCCGCGGCGGACGACCTCGCCTCCGAAGATCAGGGTGGGGACGTAAAGCGGAAGGACCAGAAGGCTGAGAAGAAGCCCGCCGCGCCGCAGACCCACTGTAATCGCGGCGCCGAAGGCCCCGATCACCGACAGTGCGGGCGTGCCGAGAAGGAGGCTGAGCGCGAGCCAAGGGTAACCGGCGGGTGGCAGGTTCAACAACAGGCCAAGTCCCGGTGCGATCAGGGTCAAGGGCAGGCCCGTCACCAGCCAATGCGCCAGCGCCTTCACCGCGACCACCGCCTCCAGCGGGATCGGCGCCGTAGCGAGAAGATCGAGCGAGCCATCCTCGTGGTCCAGCGCGAAGATGCGGTCAAGCGAGAGGAGACAGGCCAGCAGCGCCCCGACCCAGAGGATTCCGGGGGCGATCCGGCCAAGCATGCCGCCCTCCGGCCCGACGCCCAGCGGCACCAGCACGGACAGGAGGAAGAAGAACGCCAGCCCCAGCCCGAAGCCGCCGCCGGACCGCAGCGCGAGACGCAGGTCGCGAAGAAGCAGCGCCTTCATGCCCGGCCCCGCATTTGCTCTTTTCCCAAATACTCCCGCCGGAGGCTCCGACCGTTCCCCGCTGCGCAACCCATCATGCAAAGGCCTCGTCGAAACCGCTGCTCTGGATCACGCGGGCGCGGTGAGGATCGAGGTCGAGGACCGTCGCTTCCGGCAGGCCAAGGTCGACATGGGTGGCGATCACGGCAAGCCCGCCCCTGGCCAGGTGCTGCCGAACGATGTCTGCGAACAGCGCGACAGAGGCCAGGTCAAGGCTGACGGTCGGCTCGTCCAAAAGCCAGACTGCGCGTCCCGTCACCAACAGGCGAGCCAGGCCGAGACGGCGCTTCTGGCCTGCCGAAAGCTCTCCCGCGCGGCGGCGGGTCAGCTGGGTCAGGTTCAGGGCGACAAGTGCGGCGTCGATCGCCGGGCCGCCATAGATCCGCGACCAGAATGCAAGGTTCTCGGTCAGGGTCAGGGTCGATTTCAGCCCGTCGGCATGGGCGGCATAGGCGACGCTGTCGGGCGGCAGGTGGAACGACCCCTCGGCGGGCGGTTGCAGGCCCGCGAGCGTGCGCAAAAGCGTGGTCTTGCCCGAGCCGTTCGGCCCGCGCAGGATCAGCGCCTGACCGGGCGCGACGGTCAGGCTCAGGCCGCGCAGGACCGTGACGCCACCCCGGGCCACCGCAAGGTTCGAAAGGCTCAACATGGGGAACGCCTAGCCGATATGCGGCGCGTCGAAAAGGGGATTGGTCAAGTCGGCCCCTCTCCCCAGTCCCCCAGAAGCAGGTTCTTCGTCACCACTTCCACCGGGCGTTCGCGGGAGATCAGGCCCGCCACCCATTCGCAGCTTCCGGCATTGAACACCGCCCCCCGGCCGCGCCGGTAGTCCGCCATGCAGCCATTGCCCCGGCTGGCCAGCCCAAGGGTCTCCGGTGTGACTTCGCCATAGATGGTCTGGGCCACCTCCTCGGCATCGAGCGTGCCGATGAAATGGTCCATGTCATGCCGCCCGGTGTGGTGGGCCAGCGTGGTGGCGGGCGACAGGGCAACGATGGTCAAGGCACCCTCCAGCCCGGTCCCCTCAGCCGCCCAGGGCAGGCCCTTGCGGATTTCATAGTCGATCCCGTCGACTTCATAGCCGAAGATTTTCGAGGCCGCGCCCAGCACGTCGCCATAGCCAAGCCCCGTCCCGGCCATCGACCAGTGATCGGGCCGGTAGACCGTGAAGCCGCCCGAGCCATGCGCGGCGCAGCGGCTCCATCCGGCATAGACACCCATGCTGCCAGTCAGGCCCATGGTGGCGACCGCCGGGCGGCCCGCCTGCGGGTGATCCCAGTAGCTTGTCAGCCGGTCGGTCGTGCCCAGCGGGTCTTCGGCCTCGGCCCGGGTCTTGTAGCAGGTCTGGGTGGTCAGGTCCGCCGAAAGCCGGGTCTGCCAGAAGAAGTTGCCGCCAAAGCGCGCAAGCTGGCCGCCCCGGTCAAGCCAGCCGTCCAGATGGTCGCGCATCTCGCGCGTCCAGTATTCGTCATGGCCGACGATGACCGCGCGGGGGTAGGCGTCCAGAAGGTGCGGGTCGGCGTGCAGGTCGTGCTGGGTGACATAGTCCAGCGCGATGCCCTGCCCTTCCGCCCAAAGCGCGAAGGGGCGTTCAAAGGCCGCCCAGCCGGAGGAGGCGTATTTCTTCGAGATGCCCTTCTCACGGGCGTACTCCATATGCGGATAGCGCGGCCGGGACAGAAGCGGCGAGGCATGCGGAATGCGCGGGGCATCGTCCGGCCAGCAGACAAAGCCCGTGGCCCAGGGGCGCAAGCTGCTGACATTGGGGGAAAAATCGCCGCCGGTCGGGCCGGTCAGCCCCTGATAGTGGTTCGATCCGCCCCAGTCGTTGTAGGCGCACCAGGTTCCGGTGGCGAGGACCATCGCCAGCTTTGCGGCGGGCGCGGCGGACTTCAGGACGAACATCCCCTGCGAGGCATGGCCGTCGATCCGGAGCGTCAGGGTATAGACACCCGAGGGCCAGTCCGCCGGGATCACCGTCTCGAAGGCCAGGGGCCAGCCGCAGCCGGTGACGGAACAATCGGCGGGCGTGGGGGCAAAGCGGGTGGGGATCGTGGTCTCCAGCACCACCTGCGGCGCCAGGCCGTCGCGGGCGATGGTCAGCCGGGCCTCCCGTGCGCTGGACATGGCATGCAGGCGCAGCGTCTCGCCCGGGAGGTGGGAAAGCGCGGCGGTGTAGCCCCAGACCTGCGGGCGCGACGGGTCGTCCGAGGCCATCTCGTAGTAATGCCCGGTGACGGGATCGCCGTCGTCATATGGCCCGGTGACGAAAAAGCCCTGCATGATCCATCCCCTTGTTCTCGGCGCAGCATCGGTAAAGGATGCGGCAAAGGCAACGGCGGTTTCGGCTTGAAATGCGGGCGACCCTGTGTCCCTCTTGCCCGAAAACAGGGGGACCCATGCGGATCGGAGACGTCTCGTTCTGGTATGCCGACATCGGCCTGCCCTATGCCCGCGCGCCCCTTGCCGGCGACACCACGGCGGATGTGGCGATCATCGGGGCGGGATATACCGGGCTCTGGACCGCCTGGTATCTGAAACAGGCGAACCCCGGCCTGAATGTCCTGGTGATCGAGAAGGACTTCGCGGGCTTCGGCGCCTCGGGCCGGAACGGCGGCTGGCTGACCGGCGGCTTCGCCTGGACGCATCGGCGCTATGTGGAAACCTCGTCCGAACATGCGGTCCGCGCGATGGTCGAGGCGATGAACGGCACGGTGGACGAGGTGATCCGGGTGGCCGAGGCCGAGGGGATCGAGGCCGACATCCAGCGCACCGACGAGCTGATGGTGGCGACGAAACCGGCGCAGCTGGGCCGGATGCGATCCGAGGTGGCGCACCGTCGGCACTGGGGCGAGGAGGAGCGGGTGTTCGAGATGTCGGGCGCCGACCTGGAGCAGCGCATCCGCATTCCCGGCGCGCTCGGGGCGATGGTGGTGACGAATGTCGCCCGGGTCCAGCCCGCGAAACTGGTGCGAGGTCTTGCCAAGGCGGTCGAGCGGTCGGGGGTCCGGATCGTCGAGGGAACCACGGTCACGAGCTACGAGAAGGGCCTTGTCACCACCGACCACGGCCAGGTGCGCGCGCCAGTCATCCTGCGCTGCACCGAGGGCTTCACTGCAGGCCTGCCCGGTCGCAAGCGGGAATGGCTGCCGATGAACTCGGCCCAGATCGCGACGGAACCGCTCGCGCCGGATATCTGGGAGAAGATCGGCTGGCAGGGTCATGAGATCGTCGGCGATTTCGCCAACGCCTATTGCTACTGCCAGCGCACACGCGAGGGCCGGATCACGGTCGGCGCGCGGGGGGTGCCCTACCGCTTCGGCTCCAGCCTCGACTCCAACGGCGCCCCGGATGCCGAGACGATCCGGCGGCTGACCGCGATCCTGCACCGGCATTTCCCGGCCGCGGCGGGGGCGAGGATCGACCATGCCTGGTGCGGCGTCCTTGGCGTACCTCGCGACTGGTGCGCGACAGTGGGGCTTGACCCCGCCACCGGCCTTGGCTGGGCCGGGGGCTATGTCGGCGTGGGGGTCTCGACCTCGAACCTCGCCGGGCGGACGCTGGCCGATCTCGCGCTCGGGCGCGACACCGACCTCGTGCATCTGCCCTGGGTCAATCGCCGGGTGAAGGACTGGGAGCCCGAGCCCTTCCGCTGGCTGGGTGTCCACGGCATGTATGCCCTTCTCAACGCCGCCGACCGGCGCGAGGATCGTCCCGGCGCAGGACCGTCGAAGCTGGCCGCCCTTGGCAACTGGCTGACCGGGCGCGGCTGAACGCCCGGCGGGAAAACGTTGCGCGAAAAGTTAGCGCATGACAGAAACGCCCCAATCAGGGAGATCGCTATGACATTCCGCCGCCGTCAGGTTCTGGGACTTGCCCTGGCCGCACCCTTCGCAATGTCGGTCCGGCCCGCCATGGCCGCAGGCCGGGCCGATGTGTCGCGCAAGGTGCTTCTGACCTGGCACAAGCTGATCCTGGAACTGGTGCGCCATACCGCAACCTACATGCCGCCAGTCGCCGCCCGCGGCTTTGCCTATATCGGCATCACGGCGCATGAGGCGCTGACGACCGGCAACCCGGCCCTGCACAGCCTGGCCGGGCAACTGACCGGCCTTGCGGCACTGCCTGCCCGGGGCGAGGGCGATTTCGACGAGCCTTGCGTCCTGCATGCCGCGCTCGACACCGCTGTCCGCGCGCTCTTCGCGAACACCGGTCCGACCGGCCAGCACGCGATGGGAAAGATGACCGAGATCATGGGCAAGACCGCCAGCGACGGCATCGCCGGCGACATCGTCGACCGCAGCGTCGCGCATGGCAAGGCGGTGGCGGCGCATATCCTGGCCTGGGCCGCAACCGATGGCGGCGCGAAGATCGAGAACCTGGGCTTCCCGCGCGACTACACCCCCGGCACCCGCCCGCAGGACTGGGTGCCGACCAGCATGATCCGGCTGCAACAGGCGCCGCTCCTGCCCGATTGGGGCAGGAACCG
>JAFLCY010000054.1 GCA_017303485.1 Rhodobacterales bacterium | reverse complement strand
CAGCCGCGCGCCCAGCGTCTCCAGCCCGGCCAGGAGGTCCAGCCGGACCGGCACCGCCAGTTCCGCCGCCGCCGTGGGGGTCGGCGCGCGCAGATCGGCGGCATAGTCGATCAAGGTGGTGTCGGTTTCGTGCCCCACCGCAGAGATCAGCGGGATCGCCGATGCCGCGGCCGCCCGGACGACCACCTCTTCGTTGAAGCCCCAGAGGTCCTCCAGCGATCCGCCGCCCCGCGCCACGATCAACACATCCGGTCGCGGGATCGGCCCGCCCTCGGGCAAAGCGTTGAACCCCTTGATCGCGGCGGCCACCTGCGCCGCGCAGTCCTGTCCCTGCACGGCCACCGGCCAGACCAGCACATGCCGGGGAAAGCGATCGCGCAGCCGGTGCAGGATGTCCCGGATCACTGCACCCGAGGGTGAGGTCACGACCCCGATCACCTTTGGCAGATAGGGAATCGGCTTCTTCCGGCCCTGATCGAAAAGTCCCTCGGCCTGCAACGCCGCCCGCCGCTTCTCCAGCATCGCCATCAGCGCGCCTGCCCCCGCCGGGGCCACGTCCTCGACGATCAGCTGATATTTCGACTGGCCCGGGAAGGTAGTCATCCGCCCGGTGGCCACGACCTCCATCCCCTCCTCGGGGCGCACCTGCATCCGCGCGACCTGGCCTTTCCAGCTGATCGCCGCAATCACGCTGCGGTCGTCCTTCAGGTCAAAGTAAAGATGCCCCGAGGCCGGACGCGACACCCGCCCCACCTCGCCCCGCACCCGGACCAGCCCGAACTCGCCCTCGATCACCCGCTTCACCGCGCCGGAAAGCTCGGACACGGTGTATTCCGGCTGGTTGCCTTGCGGCGCGGGGCCGTCGTCGATCAGGTCCATCAGTCGCCGCCTCCATCCGTGTCCGATCCATCGGGGCCATTGTTCTCACCGCCCGGCTGGGCTGGTCCGTGCTTCCGGCGATACAGCGCATAGCTCCCGAGGATCATCGCCCCGCCAACTGCCACAAACCCGAAGCGATAGTCACCCAGTCCGTAGACCACCAGTGCCAACCCTGCCAGTTCCATCCCCCGGACAAGCAGGGTCGGGCGCGGGCGTCGCACCGCGCCACTGGCTTTCGTCTGTCCGATCCCGACTCCGAACTCCGGGTCCATGCTTGCCTCCCCGTCCGCCTGACCCTATGACGCAGAACAGAGAATTCCAAGCGGGGGCGCGGCCATGAACATCCTCATCCTCGGCTCCGGCGGCCGCGAACATGCGCTCGCCTGGGCGGTCAAACAGAACCCGAAATGCGACCGGCTGATCGTCGCCCCCGGCAATGCCGGCACCGCGATGCTGGCGGAAAACGCTGGTATCGACATCCTCGACGGCGCCACGGTGGTCACCTTCTGCGAGGAAAACGCTGTCGATTTCGTCATCGTCGGCCCCGAGGCACCCCTTGCCGCTGGGGTCGCCGATGCCTGCCGGGCCGCGGGCCTTCTCACCTTCGGCCCTTCTGCCGCCGCCGCACGGCTGGAGGCCTCGAAAGCCTTCACCAAGGAGATCTGCGATACCAGCGGAGCGCCCACCGCCGCCTGGGCTCGGTTTACCGAGGCCACCCCCGCGAAAGACTATGTCCGTGAGCAAGGCGCACCTATCGTCGTCAAGGCCGACGGCCTCGCCGCCGGCAAGGGCGTGATCGTCGCGATGACCGAGGCCGAAGCCATGGCCGCCATCGACGACATGTTTGGCGGCAGCCTCGGCGCCGCGGGCGCGGAAGTGGTGATCGAGGAGTTCATGGCGGGCGAGGAAGCCAGCTTCTTCATCCTGACCGACGGCACCCATGCCCTTCCCATCGGGACAGCCCAAGACCACAAGCGCGTGGGTGATGGCGACACCGGCCCGAACACTGGCGGCATGGGGGCTTATTCCCCCGCCCCCGTCCTGACCGAGGCGCTGCAGAAGCAGGCGATGGACCGGATCGTCCTGCCCACCATCGCCGAGATGGCCCGGCGCGGCACACCCTACCAGGGCGTGCTTTATGCCGGGCTGATGATCGAGGACGGCGAGGCGCGGCTGGTGGAATACAACTGCCGCTTCGGCGATCCGGAATGCCAAGTCCTGATGATGCGCCTTGGTGCGCAGGCGCTGGACCTGATGCTCGCCTGCGCCGAGGGGCGGCTGGACCAGACTCAGGTCAACTGGGCCGAGGACCATGCCCTGACCGTCGTCATGGCGGCGAAGGGATATCCCGGCGCCTACCAGAAGGGCTCGGAGATCCGCGGACTCGAGCGGATGCCCGAGGACAGCCGCCACATGGTCTTCCATGCCGGGACCGTCGAGAGGGACGGGCGCATCCTGGCCAATGGCGGGCGGGTGCTGAATGTCACCGCCCGTGGTGACACGCTGGAGGACGCCCGCAACCGCGCTTACGCGATGATCGACCACCTGCGCTGGCCCGAGGGCTTCTGCCGGTCCGACATCGGCTGGCGGGCGCTGGCGGCGAAATGATCCTTCGCGACAAGCCGGGGATACTGGCGCTCCTGTTCGCGGTACGCGGCTCGGTCCTGCCGCATATCGCGCCGCAGCTCCTGTTCGTCGCCCTGTTCTCCGCCGCGGTCGTCGCCGTCGACCGCCACATCCTCACCCTGCCGCATGTCCAGGCCGCCCCGCTCGCGGTCCTCGGGGTGGCGCTGTCGCTTTTCCTCGGTTTTCGCAACAACGCCGCCTATGACCGTTGGTGGGAAGCCCGCCGCCTCTGGGGAGGCCTCCTTGCCGATAGCCGCAGCGTCGCGCGCGAGGCGGAGATCTTCCTGCCCGATCCACAGGACCGCCACCGTCTCCTGAGCGCGATGCGCGCGTTCCTGCACCAGCACCGCTGCGCGTTGCGGAACCTGCCACCCGATGCCGCCGCCCTGCGCGATGCCCCCGGCACGTCCACGCCCGACGCCACGCTTGATGCCATCGGGACAGAGCTTGCCAAAGCCCTCCGGGCCGGACGATTGGACGGTTTCGGCGCCCGCACGCTGTCGACCCGCCTGTCCGGCATCGCCCTGGCCCAGGCAGGTTGCGAGCGCATCAAGCTGACGCCCCTGCCCTACGTCTATTCGCTGCTCATCTTCCGCACGAGCTGGCTCTACTGCCTGCTCTTGCCGTTCGCTCTGCTGGAGCCGACGGGCTGGCTGACCCCCCTCTTCGCGGTGATCGTCGCCTATACGTTCTTCGGCCTTGCCGAGGTGACCGAGGAACTGGCACATCCCTTCGGTCCGACCGCCAACGCCCTTCCTTTGGACGCGATCTGCCGCGCTGCCGAAATCTCGCTTGCGCCCCATCTGGGCGAAGATCCTCCGCCGCCGCTACAACCCGTCGGCTACCGGCTGGACTGACCGTTCCGCCCCTTGCGCCCGGCCAAGCCCCCGCATAAGAAGCGGGCGTTTTCGAAGTCCCAACGGGGAGGCGCGGATGCCGCTTCTGGTGATGAAATTCGGCGGGACCTCCGTCGCGGACCTGTCGCGGATCGAGAATGCCGCGAAGAAGGTGCAGGCCGAGGTCGAGCGCGGCTATGACGTGATCGTCATTGTCAGCGCCATGTCGGGCAAGACCAACGAACTTGTCGGCTGGGTCGAGACCACCTCCAAGCTCTATGACGCGCGCGAATACGATGCCGTGGTTGCCTCGGGCGAGAATGTCACCGCCGGCCTGCTGGCCTTGCGCCTGCAGGAAATGGACGTGCCTGCCCGGTCCTGGCAGGGCTGGCAGGTGCCGATCAACACCACCTCGGCGCATTCCTCAGCCCGCTTCATCTCGATCCCGCGCGAGAACATCGATGCGAAATTCGCCGAAGGCTTCAAGGTTGCCGTGGTGGCGGGCTTCCAGGGCGTGAGCCAAGAAGGCCGGATCACCACGCTGGGTCGCGGCGGTTCGGACACCACCGCCGTCGCCTTCGCCGCCGCTTTCGGGGCCGAGCGTTGCGATATCTACACTGACGTCGACGGCGTCTACACCACCGATCCCCGCATCAGCCCGAAGGCACGCAAGTTGCCGAAGATCGCCTTCGAGGAGATGCTGGAACTGGCCTCGCTGGGCGCCAAGGTTTTGCAAACCCGGTCGGTCGAACTGGCGATGCGCTACAAGGTGCGGCTGCGCGTCCTGTCGTCCTTCGAGGACACGGACGAGAACTCTGGAACCCTGGTCTGCGACGAGGATGAAATCATGGAATCGAAAGTAGTGTCCGGCGTCGCCTACAGCCGCGACGAAGCGAAGATGACCCTCCTGAAGGTCGAGGACCGGCCCGGCGTCGCTGCGGCGATCTTCGGCTCGCTGGCCGATGCCGGCGTCAACGTCGACATGATCGTGCAGAACATCAGCGAAGTCGACGACCCCACCGACAAGCGCGCCCATACAGACATGACCTTCAGCCTGCCGACCAACCAGGTCGAGCGCGCGAAGAAGGCGATCGACGAGGCGGCGGCGGCGGGCAAGTTCGTCTTCACCTCGCTGGTCACCGACACCGACGTCGCCAAGGTCTCGGTCGTCGGCATCGGCATGCGCAGCCAGGTCGGCGTCGCGGCCAAGATGTTCGCCGCCCTTGCCGCAGAAAACGTGAACATCAAGGTCATCACCACCTCCGAGATCAAGATCTCGGTGCTGATCGACCGCAAGTACATGGAGCTTGCCGTCCAGGCCCTGCACGACACGTTCGAGCTGGAAAAGGCCTGATCCGCCGGCCGTCGCCCCTTGGCACGAGCCGGAGCGCCTGCTCCGGCCCGGCCTCCTCTGCCCGCCCGGCCAGTGCCCAAGCCTTGTGCATCGGACCAACGCGCCGCCCCCTGCGACAGCGCAAACCGCGTGCAGGGCATGCAAATTCGTTTTCTTCCCGCTGCGGCGCTTCTATAGAGAGGGGAAGCCCAGAAGGACGCCGCAATGCCCGAACGGACCGAAAGTGACAGCCGCAAGCTTCTGCGCCGTCTGCGCGACATGCTGGCCATCCCGGGGCGCGGTCAGGACCGGCTTGACCAGATCACCCATCTGATCGCCGACAGCATGAAGACCGAGGTCTGCTCGATCTACCTCTTCCGCGACCCCGAGACGCTGGAACTTTGCGCCACCGAAGGCCTGAAGCCCGAGGCCGTCCACAAGACCCGGATGAAGCTGGGCGAGGGTCTTGTCGGCCGCGTCGCCCGCAGTGGCCAGCCCGTCAACACGGCCAACGCCCCGGGCGAAAAGGGCTTCCGCTTCATGCCAGAGACGGGCGAAGAGATCTATTCCTCGTTCCTCGGTGTACCGATCCAGCGGGTCGGCGAAAAGCTCGGCGTCCTTGTCGTCCAGTCCAAGACCGCCCGCGAATTTTCCGAGGATGACCTCTACGGCCTCGACGTCGTCGCCATGGTGCTGGCCGAGATGACCGAGCTTGGCGCCTTCACCGGCGACGAAGGCGGCATGAAGGCCCTGCACAAGCAGCCGGTGATGATCCGCGCCACCTCTGGCCAGGAAGGTGCTGCCGAGGGCCGGGTCTGGCTGCACGAACCCCGCGTCGTCATCACCAATCCGGTTGCCGACGACCCCTTGACCGAGATCGACCGCATCCGTGGCGCGGTGGGCGAACTTCGCGTCTCGATCGACGACCTTCTGGAAGCCGAACAGCTGGACAAGGACCAGAAGCAGGTTCTGGAAGCCTACCGGATGTTTGCCCATTCCCGCGGCTGGCTGCGCCGGATGGAGGAAGACATCATGCGCGGCCTTTCGGCCGAGGCGGCGGTGGAAAAGGAACAATCCGCCGCCCGCGCAAGGATGGAACAGGTCCCCGACCAGTATCTGCGCGAACGGCTGCAGGATCTCGACGACCTTTCCAACCGGCTGCTCCGCATCCTGACCGGCCAGGGCAAGGACACCGGCGCAGAGATGCCGGACAACCCGATCCTCGTCGCGCGCAACATCGGCCCGGCGGAACTGCTCGACTATGGCCGCAAGCTGAAGGGCGTGGTGCTGGAGGAAGGATCGGTCGGCAGTCACGCCGCCATCGTCGCCCGCGCACTGGCGATCCCGCTGGTGATCAGCGCCAGCCGCGTGGTGGCCGAGGCGCTGAACGGCGACCACATCCTTGTCGACGGCGATCAGGGCGTCGTCCACCTGCGCCCCGAGGAAACCGTCGCCCGCGCCTTCCGCGACAAGATCGCCATGCAGGCCGAGGCGCAGAAGCGCTACGCGAGCCTGCGCGGCCTGCCCGCCACAACGCTCTGCGGCACCACCATCAGCCTGCACATGAACGCCGGGCTGATGGCCGACCTGCCCAGCCTCGAAGGCTCCGGCGCGGACGGGGTCGGCCTGTTCCGCACCGAGCTGCAGTTCCTCATCCGCTCGAAGATGCCGCAGCGGGCCGAGCTTGCCGCGCTTTACACCCGCGTCATGGATGCCGCCAAGGGCAAGCGCGTCGCCTTCCGCACGCTCGACATCGGGTCGGACAAGGTGCTGCCCTACATGAAACCACCCGAGGAGCCGAACCCTGCGATGGGCTGGCGCGCCGTCCGCGTCGGCCTCGACAAGCCGGGCGTGTTGCGGATGCAGTTACAGGCCCTGATCCGCGCCGCCGGGGGGCGCCCGCTGACGGTGATGTTCCCGCTGATCACCGAACTCAGCGAGTTTCAGCAGGCCCGCGCCCATGCCCTGCGCGAGCTTCATCGCGAAAAGTCGCTGGGCCATCCGGTGCCCGAAAAGCTGGAAATCGGCGCGATGATGGAGACGCCAAGCCTGGCCTATGCGCCGAAGGCCTTCTTCGAACTGACCGATTTCATCTCGGTCGGCGGCAACGACCTGAAGCAGTTTTTCTTCGCCGCCGACCGCGAGAACGAACTTGTCCGCCGCCGCTATGACACGCTGAACCTGACCTTCCTGTCCTTCCTGGAACATGTCGTCGCCCGCTGCGCCGAGACCGGGACCATGCTGTCCTTCTGCGGCGAGGATGCGGGCCGCCCGATCGAGGCGCTGGCGCTGGCTGCCATCGGGTTCCGGACGCTTTCGATGAGGCCCGCCTCGGTCGGTCCGGTGAAGGCACTGTTGCGCAAGGTGGACCTGACCGAGGCGCGGGCCGTGATCGACCGTGCCCGGGCCGAAGGGGCGGAAACAGCGCGGCCCGCGCTGATGGACTGGCTGGCGTCGGTGGAAGCCTAGACCCGCGCTACTGTCGCCAGTATCGAAACGATCTGTCCGTCGAAAGCCGGGCTGCCCGAAGCCGCGGCTTGACCCAAGTCAAGCGCTGCAAGGTGCCTGCCGCCTACACTCGCCCTGATATTTTCTGTCTTGTCAGGTGCGCCCATGGAATTCGGTCTGTTCTTTTTCGCCAATGACACTTCGGGGGCAGGCCAGACCGGCAAATACGACCTTATCTTCGAAGCCGCCCGCTGGGCCGACCAGAACGGCATGGCCCGGCTCTGGGTGCCGGAACGGCATTTCCACAGCTTCGGCGGTCTCTCTCCCAACCCCTCGGTGCTGGCCGCAGCACTTGCCGGGGTCACCAAGCGCATCCAGATCTGCGCGGGCAGCGTCGTCCTGCCGTTGCACGACCCGATCCGCGTGGCCGAGGAATGGTCGATCGTCGACAACATCTCGGGCGGACGGGTCGGCCTTGGCATCGCCAGCGGCTGGGTGCCGAACGATTTCGTCATCTCCGGCCATCAGGAGGATTTCCAGAACCGCAAGGACGTGTTCCGCGACCGCACCGAAACCCTGCGCCGGTTGTGGCGGGGCGAGCCGCATCGCGTGCAGAACCCTTTGGGCGAAGAGTTCGACGTCCGGGTGATGCCGCGTCCGGTGCAGCCGGACCTGCCGATCTGGATCACTGCCGCCGCCAACCCGGACACCTTTCGCGAGGCGGGGGCGATGGGGGCGAACGTGCTGACCCATCTCCTCGGCCAGACGGTCGAGGACCTGGCGCAGAAGATCGTCACCTATCGCGAAGCCCGCGCGGACGCAGGGCATCCCGGTCGCGGCGCTGTCACGCTGATGCTGCACACGCTGGTCGGCGATGACGATGACGAGGTGCATGATCTCGCCCGAGAGCCGATGATGAATTACCTTGGCGCCTCATTCGACCTTGCTTCAAAGCACCTGGCCTCGGTGCCCTTCCTGAAGGACCCCAGCAAGATTGACGTAACCCAGTTGACGCCGGAACTGGCCGAGGCTGCACTGGAAGCCAGTTTCGAGAAGTATTTCTACATGGGCAGCCTGCTTGGCTCTTACGACAAGTGCCTGGCGACGGTCGACCATCTGGCCAGGCTGGATGTCGATGAGGTGGCCTGTCTGGTCGACTTCGGGGTCGATCCCGCCGTGGTGATGAAGGGACTAGAAAATCTGAACGTATTGCGGAAACTGGCCAACCCCGAACCCCTGCGCGCGGCCTGATGTAGCCCGTCTGCGCAAAGCGTGCCCGATCCTTGTTGATGGGAGCGATTGCCAAACCCTCCGCTCCCCGGCTACGCTTACCCAGTCACTCAACATGAAGGGGGAAGCCGGTGCGCCGCCATCGCTTCCAGAACACGGCCGATCCTGTCTCTGCCCCGCGCCTGACCTCGCGGGGCTGACCTCGGGCCGCATCGCCGTCTCAACGTCAGCCTTTCCGGCACCTGTCCGGGTGCCCTCCTGATCCGTTGAGACCCCCATGTCCCTGATTTCGCTCAAAGACCTCTCGCTGACCCGCACCAATGTCCTTTTCAAGGACCTAACGCTTTCCATCGCCAAAGGTGACCGCCTTGGCCTTGTCGCCGCAAACGGCAAGGGCAAATCCTCGCTCTTGCGGATCATGGCGGGCATGGACGAAGCCACCACCGGCACACTGACAACCGCGCGCGGTCTGGTCGCCGCCTTCGCCCCGCAGGACCCGCCTGCCCGCCTTCTGCCCCTCACGTTCCACGACGCTGTGCTGAGTGCCCTCGCGCCCGAAATCGCGGAAACCGAAGGTTGGCGTGTCGACATTCTGCTGGATGACCTTGCCGTCGATCAGGCCATTCGACACCGCCTTGTCGGTACGCTCTCCGGCGGCTGGCAGAGGACCATGCTTCTCGCCCGGGCGGCGGTGACCGAACCCGACCTCCTTCTCCTCGACGAACCGACCAACCACCTCGATCTTGGCCGGATCGGCGTGCTGCAACGGTTCCTCGCCAGCCTTCCGCGCGACTGCGCCGTCATCGCGGCCAGCCACGACCGGGCATTCCTGGATGACACCAGCAGCCGGACGCTGTTCCTGCGCAGCGATGCCAGCGAGGATTTCCCCCTGCCCTTTTCGCGCGCCCTTGCCGCCTTGCACGAGCGCGACACCGCACGCGGGCGGCAGTTTGAGAACGACATGCGCAAGGTCCGTGCCTTGCGCCTGCAGGCGGCCAAGCTGAAGAACATCGGCATCAACTCCGGTTCCGACCTTCTGGTGGTGAAGACAAAGCAGCTGTCCGACCGGGCCGACAGGCTGGAAGACAGCGCAAGATCCTTGGTCGCGGAACGGTCGGCCGGAACGATCCGCCTGACCAACAGCGGCACCCATGCCAAGGCGCTGGTGACGATCCGGGACATGGCCGTCACGACGCAGGACCAGCGGGTCCTGTTCCGATCCGGTCCGTTCTGGATCGAAAACGGCGACCGCGTGGCCCTTCTCGGCGCGAACGGCACCGGAAAGACCCGCCTCGTCGCGCGGATCAGGGCCGCCATTCAGGGCGATGATGCCGACATCCGCCCTGCCGCAAGCCTCAAGCTTGGCTATTCCGATCAGGCTCTGGCGCAGCTTGACGGCTTTGCCTCGCCATGGGAGGCGGTCAAGGCCAGCGCCGATATTGCCGACCAGCAGGCACGGTCACAGCTTTCTGGCGCAGGGCTCGCCATCGACGCGCAGACCGCGACGATTTCGCGACTGTCAGGAGGGCAGAAGGCCCGGCTTGCCATGCTGATCCTGCGGCTGGCGCAGCCGAACTTCTACCTCTTGGACGAACCGACGAACCATCTGGACATCGAAGGCCAGGACATGCTGGAAACCGAGCTTGTCGAACACGGGGCCGCCTGCCTTCTGGTCAGCCATGACCGGGCCTTCGTCCGTGCCGTGGCAACACGCTTCTGGGTCATCAATAGCGGACGGCTGACCGAAACCGATGACCCCGACCCGGTCTTTGATCGTCTGATGCAGGGATGATCTCAGGGGGCGGACGGCCAATCCGCCTCACCTATCTGCGAAAAGCCCCGCATGGACCCGGCGCAGCTCTGCCTTCTGGACCTTCCCCATCGCGTTCCTTGGCAGTTCCTCCAGTAGGATAACCCGCTTTGGAATCTTGAAGGCTGCCAGCCTGTCCCGCAGGGCATCCCGAACCGTACCTTCCTCCAGCGCCGCCCCCTTGGCCGCCACCAGACAGGCCACCACCGCCTCGCCAAAGTCGGGGTGCGGCACCCCGATGACCGCCGAAGCCGCGACCCCCGGCAGATCGTCCAGCGCCGCCTCCACCTCGGCCGGATAGACGTTCAGCCCCCCGGTGATCACCAGATCCTTCGCCCGACCCAGAATCGACAGATAGCCCTCGCCATCGAAGGCCCCCATGTCGCCCGTGACGAACCAGCCGTCCCGAAACTCCTCCGCCGTCTTCTCGGGCAGCCGCCAGTAGCCGTGGAAGACGTTCGGCCCCCTGACCTCGATCGCCCCCGCCTCGCCCTGCGGCAGCACGCCCGAAGGCCCGGCAATCCGAACCTCCACCCCCGGCAGCGGCATCCCGACCGTTCCTGCCTTCCGGGCGCCGTCATAGGGGTTCGAGGTGATCATGTTCGTCTCGGTCATCCCGTAGCGTTCCAGGATCGCGTGGCCGGTGCGGTCCTGCCATTCGGCATGAGTCGCGGGCGACAGCGGCGCGGAACCGGAGAGGAAGAGGCGGATGTGCGCGGTCGACTGTCGCGTCAGGCCGGGGTCGGCGAGAAGGCGGGTGTAGAAGGTCGGCACGCCCATCATCACCGTCGCCCCCGGCAGCGCGGCCAGAACGGCAGCAGGAGAAAATGCCCGCTGGAAGATCATCGAGGCGCCTGAATAGAGGACGCAGTTGGTGGCCACGAACAGCCCATGGGTGTGGAAGACCGGGAGGGCATGCAGAAGGACATCGGCCTCGGTGAACCGCCAGAGCCCGACCAGCGCCTCGGCATTCGAGGCGAGGTTGTCGCGGCTGAGCATCACCCCCTTTGACCGACCCGTCGTGCCGGAGGTGTAGAGGATCGCCGCCAGATCATCCGGCCCATGGTTAGGGTCGGCGAAATCGGCCCGCTGTCCCGAAGCAAGGGACATAAGATCGGGCAGAGCGATCACCCGCGACCCGAGGGCCTCAAGGCCCGCCACCCGGTCGGCATCGGTCACCGCCAGCGCAGGTTCGGCGTCCTGCAGGAAATGCGCGGTCTCGGCCACGGTGTAGCCGGGGTTCACCGGCAGGAAGACCACCCCGGCCCGCAGGCAGGCAAGGTAGAGCGACAGCACCGCCTCGCATTTTTCGACCTGAAGCAGCAGCCGGTCGCCCTTCTTCAGGCCGAGCGAAACCAGCGCGTTCGCAAGCTGACCCGTCTGGGCCAGCAGACCGGCATAGCTCTGGCCTCCGACGATCCAGACCCGGCCCGGATCACCGGCCATCTCTTTCAGTTTCGCGATGACGTCTACGCTCATGCCGCTTCCCCTTTGCCCAGGGGCATTTACCCAAGGGCCGGGGCGGACCGCAACCGATGTCAGGCCTTGATCACCTTCGGCGGGGTCACGGCGATGCGGAATTCGGCCTCGACCGCCTCGGCGCCGTGGATCTGGCCAAGCTTCACCAGTTCGAAGCGGACGCGGGCGATCTCGCGGTAATAGGACAGGAAGGCGGCGTTCAGCGCAGCACCCGAGACCGCCCCCAGCACCGGCACCGCCTGCGCGGCAAGCTTCTGGCCCAGCACGGTAGCCAGCTTCGGGGCGATGCTGGTGATCAGGTTCTGCACCGCCGACCCCGACAGCGCCAGCCGCGAGGCGATGAAGGAGGTGTTCACCCCGTCATCCTGCGCCAGGGGGCTGCCGGCGGCAAAGACCTGCAGGCATTCGGCGCGCACCCAGTCCTGATCGGGGTCAAGCCCCGCCTCGCGCGCCACGCTGCGGATCGTGTTCAGGAACAGCGTCACCGTTACCGGCAGCTCGGCCAGAGAGGTCGCGATCCCCCCCGCGCCGCCCGCAGCACCTGCCGCCACGGCTGCCATCATCGGAGCGCGCGGGCCAAGGTCTGGCGCACGGGCGGCAATCCCGTAGGAGGCTTCCAGCGCCTGTGCCGTCAGCCGCTCGATCTGGCTGCGCAGCCCGTCCGGCAAGGCGGCAAGCTGGTTCTCCAGCGTGCCGCCCAGCCGGTTCACCAGCCGGATCACCGGGCCGTTGGCGCGTTTGTAGCGGTGGGCAAGCCTGGCCACCTCGGTTTCAAGGTCGGTCGTCGTGGCAACGGGCAGCGTCTGGTCCATGACCATGGATATGGGGACCGCAGCCCCCGGCGCAATGGGATCAGGTCGCCTTGGTCACCATGCCCGTCACGCCCTCCCAGGCCCCTGCCTTCAGACCCAGTCCCAGCACGCGGTCGGGGTTGGTTGGGGGGGGCATCTCGACACCCTCAAGCTTCCTGAACCCGAAGCGCGCGTAATAGGGCGCGTCGCCGACCAGCATCACCCGCTCCCAACCCAGCCGCCGGGCCTCGCCCAGACTTTCGTTGATGAGAAGCCCGCCCAGCCCTTCGCCCTGATGGGTCGGGTGGACAGCCACCGGGCCGAGGAGAAGGACGTCATGCTCGCCGATCAGCGCGGGCCAGTAGCGGATCACGGCGGCCAGGCCCCCGGCATCATCGCGCAGCGTCAGGCAGAGGGGGGCCACGGTCGGCACGCCGTCACGCAGCCGATAGGAGGACAGCGCCGTGCGGCCAGGGGCAAAACAGAGGTCGTAAAGCGCCTCGACCTCCCACCAGTCATCCTCAGTCTCTTCCTCAAGCCGGTACACGCCTGTGCTTTCCCCACCTGTCGCCGTTTGCCCGAATCCGCTGGCACCGGGCCGTAACATGGCGCAGTGTCACGATCAATTTGTGAAAAGGTATCCCGCATGTTCTACCGTCCCGCCGAGGGCCACGGCCTGCCGCACAGCCCGTTCTCTGCCATCGTCTCGCCCCGGCCGATCGGCTGGATTTCCACCCGCGCCTCGACGGGCGACAATCTCGCGCCCTATTCCTTCTTCAACGCCGTGGGTTACACGCCGCCGCAGGTCATGTTCGCGGGCGACTACCGCGACAGCATGGTCAACGCGATGGAAAGCGGGGTCTTCGCGGTGAACATCGTGGCCGAGGCAATGCTGGAGGCCATGAACGCGACCTCTGCCCGTTACCCGCGCGGGACGGATGAGTTTGCGACGGCAGGGGTGGCGAAAGCGGAATGCCTGGCCATCGACTGCCCGCGCGTCGCCGATGCCCCGGCGACACTGGAATGCCGCGTGGTGAAGCTGGTCGAGCTGATCGGCCCCGAACGCGTGCTGATCGGCGAGGTCGTCGGGGTTCATATCCGCGACGACTGCCTGGTGGACGGGCGGCTAGACCCTGCGCGCTACACTCCGGCGGCGCGGCTGGGATACCACGACTACACTTTCGTCCGCGAAGTGCGGGAGCTGCGCCGCCCGAAGGAGCCGGGCTGAATGACCCCTGCCCGCCGCAAGATAATCTACGCCGTCAGTTTCGAGACGATCGGGACGCTGGTCGCGTCGGCCTATCTCTGGATCGTGTCCGATGCCAGTGCCGGTTCATCACTGGTGCTGTCGATCCTGACCGCAACCATCGCGCTATGCTGGAGCTTTCTCTTCAACACAGCTTTCGAGGCCTGGGAGGCGCGGCAACCCGTCAGGGGCCGGTCGCTTCGCCGCCGCACCGTGCACGCACTGCTGTTCGAGGGCGGACTGGTCCTGATCTGCATCCCGGTCATGGCCTGGTGGCTGCAGGTCGGCTATCTGGAGGCGCTGGTCTACGAGGCCGGGCTGATCGCCCTTTTCATCGTCTACACCTACCTCTTCACCTGGGGGTTCGACCGGGTCTTCGGCCTGCCCGCCTCGGCGAGGTGAGGGGGTGGGGACGAGTCTGCTCACGCGTGGGCAAGCTAGAACTACAAATAAAATCAATAGGTTGTTTGCTGACGTTGGGAAATCGTTAGGAATTGAGTTTTCGGTTTGGGCGCCCCGTCCACCAGCCCCAGCGGGTCGGCCTGGAGGTAGCGCCCCGTCGTCGGGTCGTAGTCGCGCATCCAGTTGTGGTGGAGGCCGGATTCGCCTTGGAACCACTGGCCGGGGAAGCGGGGGGTGGGCGCTACGCCGGTGGAGGTGTGGACGCCGCCGAAGGGGTGAGGGGGATCAGGAAACGCTCTAGTGGAGCGTTTTCCCCCCGAACGCCCGAGCACACTTGTGAGGGCCGGGGATGGCGGTCCAGATTTTCGCTCCGCTGGCGTTGGTCGCGAAGACCGGGCGGCCGATGTGGTCGGCGCGGACGAAGGAGATGACGCCACCCTCGATCACTGCGACCGGGTCCCAGCCGTTCCAGATGTATTCGCGGATCAGCGCGCCGGAGGTCTCTTCATACTCGGCGATCCGGCGGCCTTCGGAAGCGAAGACCGAGTGGATGGTGACCGGGCTGGGCGAGGTGAGGGTGTGGGTTGGGGGGAGTCGCTTGCGGCCACTGGCGGGGACCGCGCGGTGAGGTTTACGGAGGGTGAACGGGGATAGGCCGCGGGGCGTCGGGCAAGGCATTGGGAACGCAGCGTTAATCGGGGTGGGGGCCGGGAGAGGAGGCGTATGGAACCGGTATGGCAAGCGTCTGGCATCCGTACAGACGCGCGTATGGCCCGAGGGTTGTTAACCATCCGCGGCGAATCGGGGGAGTGGCGAGAAGTGGTGGGTTGGCACCCACCCTACGAGCTCGCTCAGAACCGATCTTGCCATAAAAAACGCAGAGCGCCGAGGGTCTATGTGATCATCCGAGATGGAACACGTATGCAGACGAAACCCCGACCCACCCTTAGGACGAACATCAAGTCCATTACCACCATCCGAATAGGTAAACCAGTACTAGAACGCCCCCGAGAAGCCAAGTATTAAGCCATGCGGCGACGGCTAACCTCAACCATGGAGAGGAAATTCTTGTCGTTAAAAAATAGATTGCACTCACAAGAGTTGAAAGAAATAGCAGGCCCTCCCAGTAAAGAACAGACAATACTGGAGAAATGAGCGCCGAAAGGAACAAAAATACTAAATCAATAATGCCAAACTTCGCATCACCGCTGAATATGATTGCTGCGGCCCAAAAAATCGCAGTGCCGATACCTAAGCCGAACAATACTTCAACAGTCTTCGATCTCTGGGTTAGCTTCATCAGTATCCCCAAGGCATCGTGACATCCGGCTCACAGTCGCACATTAGACGTTCTTGATCTGAGAAATAGCGCTGACTTTCGTGAAAGGCACCCCAGCCTTCTGACATTATGCCTCCCGAATCCCTAAATGTATGCGAGAATGGAGAATCCTTTCCGTACTGATCGGGTGTTCCTCCGCAGGAAGGATAAGGGTGGTTTCCATCTACTAACCTGCCATTGTCATAAAAGCACTCTGCTATGGGATTTTCTGGCGTTGGTGAACGCTTTTCCAGATATCCATCGAATCCGCAGTGGAACCAGTAGGGGTCGCCATAGTACGGCTCCCAATTAGGGTCGCCAACTGGCGGTATGATTGGGCAAACTGCAAGAGGCAAGGCCGAGCATAGCCCAGTAGGGTCTGAACTCATCATTGGACTTTGTGCGGCGTACCCATACACACTCGCCCCGTCCACCAGCCCCAGCGGGTCGGCCTGCAAATACCGCCCCGTCGTCGGGTCGTAGTCGCGCATCCAGTTTTGGTGGAGGCCGCTCTCGCTCTGGAACCACTGGCCGGGGAAGCGGGCGGAGGGGAGCGCTCCGGTGGAGGTGTGGACGCCGCCGAAGGGGGTGTAGGTGGCGGTCCAGACTTTCACTCCGGTGGCGTTGGTCGCGAAGACGGGCCTGCCGATGTGGTCGGCGCGGATGAAGGAGATGGCGCCGCCTTCGAAGACCGAATGGCTGGTGACCGGAGTGGGCGAGGTGAGGGGTTGGCGGGCTGATCAGCCTCGCTTACGCTTGCATCCTGGGGAAAGCCCTGTATAAGGCCGCATCTTTCCGCTTATCCATGAACCGGCGATGCCTCTCGTGGACGGGCCGCGGAAAGGGTTTCGCCCGTCCTATGAAGCCGCCCTGAAACGAAGGAAGCCCGCATGCCTCTTTATGAGCATGTCTTCATCTCGCGCCAGGACCTGTCCAACGCGCAAGCCGAAGGCCTTATCGAACATTTCTCCACCGTCCTCGCGGACAACGGCGGCAAGGTCGTTGAGAACGAGTACTGGGGCGTCAAGACGATGGCCTACAAGATCAACAAGAACCGCAAGGGCCACTATGCCTTCCTGAAATCGGACGCGCCTGCCGCTGCCGTTCAGGAAATGGAACGCCTGATGCGCCTGCATGACGACGTGATGCGCGTGCTGACCATCAAGGTCGACAAGCATGCCGAAGGCGTGTCGGTCCAGATGCAGAAGCGCGAAGAGCGTGACGGCGACCGCGGTGATCGTGGGGACCGTGGTGGTTTCGGCGGCGAGCGTCGTGAGCGCCCGTCGTTCGGCGACCGCCCGGACCGTGGCGACCGGGGTGACCGGCCGTCGTTCGGCGCTCCGCGTCGTTGATCTGAGAGAGGACATCCAAAATGGCGAACAAACCGTTTTTCCGCCGCCGCAAGGTTTGCCCGTTCTCGGGCGACAACGCTCCGGCGATCGACTACAAGGACACGCGTCTCCTGCAGCGCTACATCTCCGAGCGCGGCAAGATCGTCCCGTCCCGCATCACCGCAGTCTCGGCGAAGAAGCAGCGTGAACTGGCCCAGGCCATCAAGCGCGCCCGCTTCCTGGCCCTACTGCCCTATGCCGTGAAATAAGGAGCACGACCATGCAAGTGATCCTTCTGGAACGTGTGGCCAAGCTTGGCCAGATGGGCGAAGTCGTCAACGTCAAGGACGGCTATGCCCGCAACTTCCTGCTGCCGCAGGGCAAGGCGCTGCGCGCGAACGACGCCAACATCAAGTCGTTCGAAGTGAAGAAGGCCCAGCTGGAAGCCACCAACCTGGAAACCCGCAAGGAAGCCGAAGCTGTCGGCGCCAAGCTGGACGGTCAGGTCTTCGTGGTGATCCGCTCGGCGTCTGACGCTGGCGCGCTGTACGGTTCGGTCACCCCGCGCGATGCGGCGGAAGCTGCAACCGAGGCCGGGTTCACTGTGAACCGTGGCCAGATCGTGCTGGACCGCCCGATCAAGGACCTGGGCCTGCACACCGTTTCCGTGCAGCTCCACCCGGAAGTCGCGGTGAAGATCAAGCTGAACGTCGCCCGCTCGGTTGAAGAAGCCGAACTGCAGGCCTCGGGCAAGTCGATCCAGGAACTGGCGGCCGAAGCGGAAGCACAGGCCGAGTTCGAGATTGCCGAGCTGTTCGACGAAGTCGGCGCGGCCGCGTCGGAAGAATAAGCCTTTCCCGTCAGGGATTTGCGAACCGCGCCCGGGCAACCGGGCGCGGTTTTGTTTTGTTTGACCTGATGTTCAACAGAATTGACTTTTGTTGCACATCGGTTGATGTTCTACAAAAGCATGAAGCGTAGAACATCATGAAATATCACAGTGCCACCGCCCAAGCCGCCTATCACGATCTCCGTCGATCCCTGATGGATGATCAGGTTGCCGCAATCCGCGGCACCCCGATGCAGGAAGAGCGCAAAGGGCGCAAATACTGGTACGATACCTACCGTATCGGCGATCAGGTCAAAAAGGCCTATATCGGCGAAGACACCACAGAGATGGCCGCGCGCATCGCCAATCATCTGAAACTGTCGCACGAGGCCAAGCAGCGTGCCGAAGCGCGAACACGGCTGGTCCGCATTCTGCGCGCAGAGGGTTTCCTGCCGGTCGACGGCGCTTCCGGGCGGCTCTACAGCGCGTTTGCGCGAACCGGCGTCTTCCGACTGGGAGGAACCGTGGTCGGCACCCATGCTTTTCGTCAGTTTGAAGGCGAGTTGGGCATTCGTATGGATCAGGACGATGTAGCCCAAACGAATGATCTGGACATCGCACAATTCGAGCGGCTCTCTCTCGCGCTTGAAGATCAGGTTGAGGAACCCATGGCGAAGACATTTGCCGATCTGGATTTTTCGGCCGTCCCGTCACTGCATGGATCGGCCGTCTGGAAGTGGCGTCAGACGCAATCCGATACCTATGTTGAGTTCCTGACGCCTTCCTTCCGGCCCGAAGAGGACATTCGCAATCTGCCTGCCCTTGGCGTTGCAGCCCAATCCCTGCATTTCCTGAACTACCTGATCGCACAGCCTATCAAGGCAGCCGCACTTTACAGATCCGGTGTGCTTCTCCAGATTCCCCGACCCGAGCGTTATGCCATTCACAAGCTTATCGTCTCGGATCGGCGCCGTGCCGGCCCCGACCAGCTGAAATCCCGCAAAGACCGGGCGCAGGCGGCACTTCTGATCGAGGCATTGGCGGAGGATCGCCCGGATGAGCTGCGTGAGGCCTATGAGGACGCGATGGACCGCGGCACCCAATGGCGGACGCATATCGGGGCCACGTTGAAGCGGATGCCGGAAACCGCCGCAAAGCTTGCCGCGCTTTGACCAGTCGCTGTCGGGCAGAGGCAAGCCGCAGGGGTTTCCGCAGCTAGCCTGACGGGCATGCGGATGTCAGCAACCAGTCGCGGAATACTCGCCCTCGTCGTGGGGATAGCCGTCTTTTCCCTGCAGGACGTGATCCTCAAGCTCCTGTCAGGGGAATACCCACTGTATCAGGCGATGATCATCCGCAGCCTGACTGCCGTGCCGCTTCTCCTGATCATCGTGCGCGTGCTGGATGGACGTCTCACCACGATCACCACGTCGAACTGGGGCTGGATGCTGGCGCGGGGCTTCCTGAATTTTGTCGCCTACACCGCCTATTACCTTGGTCTTGCCGCCATGCCGATGGCCGATACGGTGGCGCTGTTCTTCACCGCGCCGCTTTTCATCACCATCGCCGCCGCCCTTGTCTTCAAGGAGAGGATCGGCCCGACCAACCTGTTCGCGCTGCTGGCAGGTTTCGTCGGGATGCTGATGATCTTCAATCCCAGTGGCAGCGTGTTCGACCCCGCCGCGCTGCTGCCCGTCCTTGGCGCGTTCGGTTACGCGTTGACCCAGCTTGCGACCCGCGTGCTTGGCCGGACCGAGACGGCGGGGGCGATGACCTTCTGGGGCAACCTGACCTTTCTTGCCAGCGCCCTGGGCCTGGCCGCCGTCTTCGGCTCTGGCGGATTTGAGGCGGCAAGCCACCCGTCGCTCGCCTTCCTGACCCGGGGCTGGCAAGAGATGCCGATCCGCGACCTCCTCCTGTTCATGGCCTGCGGGCTGATCGCCTCTATCGGCCTGTCGCTTCTCACCTACGCCTACCGCGTCGCGCCCTCGTCCTCCGTCGCGCCCTTCGAATACAGCTTCATCATCTGGGGTGTGCTGTGGGGCTGGCTGTTCTGGTCGCAGCTTCCAACCGCGCTGGCCTGGACCGGCATCGCGCTTCTGATCGGGGCCGGGCTGCTTGTGATCCGGGTCGAGACGAGAAACGAAAAGGCCGCACCCGAAGGCGCGGCCTGATCTCCTCCCCCCGGACCTGACCGGCCTCTTACATTTCGTCCAGCGCCTCGACGGCTTTCTGGAGCTTCTCTTTGGAGATTTCCTTCTCGGTCACTTTCGCCAGGCCGACGAGGTGATCGACAACCTTGTCCTCGAAGACCGGGGCGCGCAGCTGCTGCTGCATCTGCTGGTTCTTCTGCACGAACTCGAAGAACTGACGCTCCTGCCCCGGATACTGGCGGGCGGCGGCCAGCACGGCCTGGGTCATCTCGGCATCGGTCACGGTGACCTCGGCCTTGCGGCCGATCTCGGCGAGGAGGAGGCCCAGACGGACCCGGCGCTCGGCCAGCTTCTTGTGCTCGTCGGTTGTCTCGATGGCGCCGTGGTTGTGTCCGTGATCGTCCGGATGCTCTTCATGATACAGCTGGTGGGCGATCTGGCCCGCTTCCGCTTCGACCAGGTTCGCGGGCAGGTCGAATTTGACCATGCCATCCAGCTGATCAAGAAGCGACCGCTTCAGCACAGCGCGGGCCGCGCCCTTGTATTCGGATTCCAGACGCTCGGCGACCTGGGCCTTCAGCGCAGCCAGATCTTCGGCGCCGAACTTCTTCGCCAGTTCGTCGTCGATCTCGGCAGCTTTCGGTTCCTTCACCGCCTTGACGGTGCAGGCGAAGACCGCGGCCTTGCCGGCCAGATGCGCGGCACCGTAGTTCTCGGGGAACGAGACGTTGACCGAGACTTCGTCGCCGACCTTGGCGCCAACCAGTTGCGCCTCGAAGCCCGGGATGAAGGAGTTGGACCCCAGCACCAGCGGGTAGTCTTCCGCCGAACCGCCCTCGAACAGCTCACCGTCGACCGAGCCCTTGAAGTCGATCACGACCTGATCGCCGTCCTTGGCCTTTGCGCCTTTCTTGCGGTCGTCGTAGGACTTGGCCGACCCCGCCAGGTTCTCCAGCGCCTCGGCGACGGATTTGTCGTCGGCCTTCACGACCAGCTTTTCCAGCTTGATCTTGCCGGCATCGACCTCCGGGATCGGCGGCAGCGCGTCGTAGGTCATTTCGACCACGACATCCGACCCTTCTTTCCAGGTCTCGCCATCGACCATCTTGACTTCGGGCTGCAGCGCGGGCCGGTCGCCGGTCTTGTCGAAATGATCCTTCATCGCCGCGTCGATCGCTTCCTGCATCGCATCGCCCAGGATGCGGGTGCCGAACTGCTTTTTCAGGATCGCCAGCGGCACCTTGCCCTTGCGGAAGCCCTTGATCTCGACCTCGGGCTGCGCCTCGAGCAGCTTTTCCTGGACCTTCGCATCCAGTTCGGCCGCCGTCACCGTGATGGTGTAGCCGCGCTTAAGGCCTTCGTTCAGGGTCTCGGTGACCTGCATGGGTGGATGTCCTTCCTAAACTGTGTCGGGCGCTTGCGCGCAATAGGTCAACGGCGCATGGCAAGGCCCTGCGCGATTTCGCGGGCCTTCTAGCAAAGCTTTCCGTCCGGTGTAAGGGGGAATCGCCAGTCGTGCCGTTGGACAGGGCTGGTGCGGGTGAAGGGACTTGAACCCCCATGCCTTGCGGCGCTGGAACCTAAATCCAGTGCGTCTACCAGTTTCGCCACACCCGCATGCGCAGCCTGCGCGCCTTCTAGCAAAGGCTTCATCCCGGCGCGAGAGGCAAAAGCGCCGCCCCATTTGCGCCACAACCCCAGCGGGTTAAGGCCACAACTGCCCCGAAATGACCGAACTGGCATCGAATGCGGACCACAAAGCCGGGCGAGGCTGGGCGCAGGACAGAAGTGAGGAATTTGGAATGGACGCCGACGCGCCGTTTTCCAGATCGGCAGGCGGGAAGGGAGTGGCCCCCGCCCCCGGGATGCTGGCCGGCACCATGGTGCGGACGCTGGACGGGGTCCTTCCGGTCGAATACCTCAGCCCCGGCGACCGGATCGTGACCCGGGCCGGTGCGCGGCGGCTGACCTCGGTATCCGTCGTATTGCGCAAGTCTGTCGATCTTGTCCGAATCCGTGCCTCGACCGTGGGTCATGACCGCCCGGATGAGGACCTGTTCCTGTCGCCGGGCCAGCCGGTGATCATCCGGGACTGGCGCGCGCAGGCCTTGTATGGCGTGCCGGTCGCCGCAATTCGGGCGGCACGGCTGGCGGACGGCGAGTTCATCTGCCTTGAAACCCACCGAAATGCCCGGCTTTTCACCCTGCGCTTCGACGACGAGGAAGTGATCTACGCCGAGGGGCTGGAACTGGCCTGCCCCGCCTTCCTGACCGAACCGGCCTGACGTCGCGTCGCTCTGGGCTTGCGGCCCGGATCGGCTAAGCTCTGGGCATGGATCAGACAGAGATCGCCACACAATTCGCGCGGATGAAGGCCGGGAACGATGACCGGCGCACGGGGTTTGGTCTCGTGCAGCGCCGCGCCGCTTTGGGCGATCTGGCCAGCATGGTCCGCCGGAACGAGCGTGCCATTGTCGCTGCCCTTGCCGCCGACCTCGGCCGTCCCGAGGCAGAGGCGATCCTGATGGATTACCTGAACATCCTGCAGGAGATCCGCCACGCCCGACGCCACCTCCGCCGCTGGATGCGTCCGCGACGGGTCTGGCCCACGCTGGCCACCTTCGGCGCCAGCGCACGGGTGGACCCCCAGCCGCGCGGCACCTGCCTGATCATCGCGCCCTGGAACCTGCCCTTCCACCTCGCGCTCGGGCCGCTCGCCTCGTGCCTTGCCGCCGGGAATGCCGCGATCCTGAAGCCGTCCGAACTGACGCCCACCTGCAGCGCGCTGATCGCCCGGATGATTGCCGAGACCTTTCCGCCCGAACTTGTGACCGTGATCGAGGGTGACAAGGCGGTGGCCGAGGCGCTGCTCGCCCTGCCCTTCGACCATATCTTCTTCACTGGCTCGCCCGCAGTGGGCAAGATCGTGATGGCGGCGGCAGCGAAGACGCTGGCCTCGGTCACGCTGGAGCTGGGCGGCAAGTCCCCCGTCATCGTCGGTCCGGACGCCGACCTGAAACAGGCGGCGGACTGGATCACCTTCGGCAAGTTCCTCAACGCCGGGCAGAACTGCATCTCGCCCGACCATCTTTACGTCCATGCCTCGGTGAAGGACGCCTTCCTTGCCACGCTGCGCGCCCGGATCACGCACGCCTACGGGTCGGGCGCGGATAGCCCGCATCTGACCCGCATCGTCAGCCCCTCGCATGCAACGCGGCTGTCGGCGCTGATCGCGGATGCCATGGAGAAGGGCGCCACGACGATCCAGTCGAATGGCCAGTCCGGGCAGTCCGTCGGTCCGCATCTGATGGAGGGCCTCCAACCCGAGATGCGGATGGCACAGGAGGAGATCTTCGGCCCTGTCCTGCCGGTGATCCCCTTCGACGCGATCGACACGGTCATCGAGGCGATCAACGCCCGCGATAAACCGCTGGCGCTGTACATCTTCGACCGCGACCCTGCGCGGGTGGAGGAGATCACGCGCCGCACCACCTCGGGCGCGGTCGGGATCAACCTCACGCTTCTGCACTACACTCACCTGAACCTGCCCTTCGGCGGGGTGAACACCTCGGGCATCGGCGCGGCACATGGCGAGGCGGGGTTCCGCGCCTTCAGTCATGAGCGTGCCGTGATGCGCAACCGTTTCCTGCTGTTGCCGCTCCTCTTCCCGCCCTATGGCCCTCGCGTCATGCGACTGGTCGGGCTGATCAAGCGAATCCTCGGGTGAGCGGATACGATTACATCATCGTCGGCGCAGGCTCTGCCGGCTGCGTGCTGGCGAACCGGCTGTCCGCCAATCCTGTCACGCGCGTCTGCCTGATCGAGGCCGGTCCGCCCGACCGCAACCCGATGATCCACATGCCCTTCGGTCTGGCGGCACTTGCCCATATGCGCTGGCTGAACTGGGGCTATGAGACGGACCCCGAACCGCAGCTGCTGAACCGCCGCCTCTACTGGCCGCGGGGCCGGGTGCTGGGTGGTTCCTCTTCGATCAACGCGATGATCTACATGCGCGGGCATCCGCAGGACTATCGCGATTGGGCCAGGGCGGCAGGGCCGGACTGGGACTGGCCTCACGTCCGCAACCTGTTCAAGGCGATGGAGGACAACCAGTCCATCGCCGATGATCATCATGGCCGGGGCGGTCCGCTGACGGTCAGCGACCTTGCGCAGCCCAATCCGCTGTCCCAAGCCTTTGTCGAGGCGGGGGTCGAGTGCCAGTTCCCGGTGAACCCGGATTTCAACGGGGAACGGCAGGAGGGCGTCGGCCTCTATCAGGTCACGCAGCGGCAGGGTCGACGCTTCAGCGCGGCACGGGCCTTTCTGGAGCCTGCCCTGTCACGGCCGAACCTGACCCTGGTCACCGGCGCGCAGGTCCATCGCGTGATGTTCGACGGACGCCGCACGACCGGCGTGCAGTTGCGCGACCAGAGCCTGACCCTGCGCGACGGCGGTGAGGTCATCCTGTCGGGAGGCGCGATCAACTCGCCGCAGCTTCTGATGCTGTCCGGCATCGGACCTGGCGCGCATCTGCAAGCCATGGGCCTGCCCGTCCTGCATGATGCGCCCGAGGTCGGGGCGAACCTTGCCGATCACCTCGACATCACCGTCCAGGCTGCCCTCAACGACCGGAGCGCAATCGGCATCGCGCCGTCGTTCCTGCCCCGCGCCTTGCGCGCCCTCTGGGCCTATGCCCGCCATGGCCAGGGTGAATTCACCTCGAACGTGGCCGAGGCGGGGGGATTTGTGGCATCCGGTCCCGACCGCGACCGGCCGAACCTGCAGTTCCACTTCATCCCGGCCTATCTGCACGACCATGGCCGCCGCCTGTCACTGGGCTATGGCCTGACCCTGCATGTCTGCGACCTTTTGCCGAAAAGCCGGGGCCGGATCAGCCTTGCCAGCCCTGATCCGATGGCCGCGCCCTGGATTGCGGCCAATTATCTCGGCCATCCCGACGACTTGCCGGTCCTGATGAACGGCTTGACGATCGCCCGCCGCATCATACGGGCCCCTGCCCTCGCCCGGCACGTCGCCCATGAGACATTGCCCGGACCTGAGATCACGACAGACGCGGCGCTGGAGGCCGATATCCGCGCCCGGGCGGAGACGATCTATCATCCCGTTGGCACCTGCCGGATGGGCAGCGACGCCGCCTCGGTCACCGACCCGCAGGGGCGGGTACGGGGTGTCGAGGGGTTGCGCCTCGTCGACGCCTCGATCATGCCGCAGATCATCGCGGGCAATACAAATGCCCCCACCATAATGATCGCGGAAAACATCGCCCGGATGATGCTGGGCCGGACGGCCTGACCCGCCGTCATCGGGGCGGTTGTCACACAGCTTTTACATTCCTGATATCTAGCCGTCACGCAGGGCAACTAGAGCGCAGTCATGCCGCCCGCCGCAAGGGCCGCACGATATCAGGAGTGCTTCGATGAAATCCGCCTACCTCACCGCGTCGATCCTGGCCTTCGCCGCCGCGATGCCTGCCGCCGCCCGCGACCAGATCCAGGTCACCGGCTCGTCGACCGTGCTGCCCTATGCCACCATCGTCGCCGAGGCCTTCGGCGAGAACTTCGACTTCCCGACCCCGGTCGTGGAAGGCGGCGGTTCGGGTGCGGGCCGCAAGAAGCTGTGCGAGGGCGTGGGCGAGAACACCGTCGACATCGCCAACTCCTCCAGCCGGATCGCGCAATCGGACATCGACCTGTGCAAGACGAACGGCGTGGACGAGATCATGGAAGTCCGCATCGGCTATGACGGCATCGTCTTCGCCAGCGCCGTGGCCGGCGCCGATTTCGCGCTGAAGCCCGCAGACCTTTACAACGCACTTGCCGCCAAGGTCGCCAAGGATGGCGCGCTGGCCGACAACGCTGCCGCCCAATGGGCCGAAGTGAACCCTGCCCTGCCCGCCCAGAACATCCTGGCCTTCGTTCCAGGTACCAAGCACGGCACCCGCGAAGTCTTCGACGTGAAAGTCATCGAAGCGGGCTGCAAGGAGACCGGCGCCTATGACCTGTTCCTGGCCACCGCCGAAGGGGCGGACGACAAGGAAAAGGAAGGCAACGCCAAGAAGATGTGCCACGAGCTGCGCACCGACGGCAAATCGGTCGACATCGACGGCGACTACACCGAGACGCTGGCCCGCCTTGACGCCGACAAGAACGCCGTCGGCGTGTTCGGCCTGTCCTTCTACCAGAACAACACCGACAAGCTGAAGGTCGCTACGATCAACGGCGTCAGCCCCTCGACCGAGACCATCGCCTCGGGCGAATACCCGGTGTCGCGCCCGCTCTACTTCTACGTCAAGAAGGCCCATCTCGGCGTGATCCCCGGCCTGAAGGAGTACATCGAGTTCTTCGTCTCGGACGAAATGGCCGGCCCGGACGGCCCGCTGGCGGAATACGGTCTGGTCTCCGACCCGGAGCTGGCTGCCACCCAGGCCGCCGTGGCCACCGAAACGCCGATGGGTCCGCTGGAATAATATCCTGACACCGGCGGAGGCCAGCCATGGCCTCCGCCCCTTCCCTTCTTTGAGCGTGCAATGTCCGCCCTGATCCTTTTCGCCCTGATCCTGATCCTCGGCCTTGCCGCCTATGTCCTTGGCCGTGGCCGGGCGCTGGTGTCCTCCGATGGCGATCCGCGCCAGTTGCACTCGCTGCCCGGCCACTATGGCTGGCATGCCGCGCTGATGACCGCGCTTCCCGCGCTTGCCGTGCTGATCGTCTGGACGCTGGTGCAGCCGGTGGTGATGCAGCGCCAGGTCAGCGCGCTCCTCTCGCCGGAGGCTCTGGCCAGCGACACCGCCTTCACCCTGGCGATGGATGATGTACGCCGTGTGGCCGAGGGTCTGGACCGCGCTGTCGCCAGGGGCGTGATGTCTCCCGACGAGGCCAACGCCTACGGCACGACACCGGAATCCGACCTTGAGGGTCTTCGCACCCGGTTGGGCGAGGTTGGTGTCGCGCTGGGGTCGAAGATCGCCCCCGAGACCCTGTCCGCCGCCCAGCATTACCGCGACCTTGCCGGAACCGGAGCCATGGGCCGGACGGTCGCCGTCGCCCTTGCCGCCCTCGCCGGGCTGATCTACGCCCTTTCGATCACCCGCCCCGCCCTTCGCGCCCGCAATCGGGTCGAGTTCATTTTGCTGGGCGCGCTGATCCTCGCCTCCTCTATCGCGATCCTGACCACCATCGGCATCGTCTGGTCGATGTTTTCCGAAAGCCTGGCCTTCTTCCGGCAATACCCGGTCACCGACTTCTTCTTCGGCCTGACCTGGAGTCCGAATTTCAAGGGCGGCTCGGAACTGGGTTTTCTGCCGCTTCTCTGGGGCACGCTCTACATCTCGGCCATTGCGATGATCGTCGCGGTGCCGCTGGGCCTCTTCACCGCGATCTACCTGTCGGAGTACGCCACCCCGCGCATCCGCGCCTGGGTGAAACCGGCGATCGAGATCATTGCCGGCATCCCGACCGTGGTCTTCGGCCTTTTCGCGCTGATCACCGTCGGCCCCCTCCTGCGCGACTGGCTGGCCGAGCCGCTGGGCCTT
>JAFLCY010000053.1 GCA_017303485.1 Rhodobacterales bacterium | reverse complement strand
CAGCATCAGGCTGAGGCTGATCGACAGGACCAGCGCCAGGGTGAACATCTGCAGGATCTGCTCGCGCTCATAGCGCACCAGCCGGTCGATCTCTTGCGAATCCGAGGTGATCGCGACCACGCCGACCAGATCGCCCGCGACAGTGATCGGGGTGGCCACGGTAAAGTAGATGCTCCCCTCGCCGTTCCGCGTGACGCGTGTCACCACATCGCCGCCGCGCGCGCCCTCAAATGCCGCGCGGGCGTTGTCGGCGGGGTCGATGGTTTCGGTGCGGTCGGTGCGGCCCTGCCGGAACAGCACCGTCACCACGTTCCAGACGCCTTCCAGGAAATCGGTCAGGATCGTCGGCTGGCCCGGGTTGGTCACCAGCGACCCGGTCCCCTGCCCGACGCGCGAGGCCAGAAGCTCTCCGGTCGGATCGAAGACGAAAACCTCCAACACCGGGTCAATCTCGATGTCCTGCAATGGCGTGCGGAAATCGAAGCCGATGTTTCCAGTCCTGAGATGCGCCTCGTAGACCGAGGAGATCAGTTCGGCCTGCCGGACCATGCCCAGTTGCCGCTGCAGGGCCAGGCTGTCGCGGAACGGGTTCATGAACAGGACACCGACCGCCAGCAGGACCAGCGCCGTCAGGTTGAACACGATGATCTTCCGCGCCAAGGGCGAGCGGTTCAGCCCGACGATGCTGCGCCCGCCCCGGCCTTCCTTCAGCCGCTCGACAGTGGCGTCGGGGGATACCCAGTCCTCGCCCAGAAGAACGTCACCAGACCGCTTGGGTTTGATGTCAGTGGGGGAAATCCGGGGGGCCGAGGACATGTCTTGCGGCCGTCACTCTTCGTTGTAGCGATAGCCGATGCCGTACAGCGTCTCGATCGCCGAAAACGTATCGTCGACCGTCCGCATCTTCTTGCGCAACCGCTTGATATGGCTGTCGATGGTGCGGTCGTCGACATAGACCTGATCGTCGTAGGCCACATCCATCAGCTGATCGCGCGACTTCACGAAACCGGGCCTTTGGGCCAGCGCCTGCAAGAGCAGGAACTCGGTCACGGTCAGCGCGACCTCTTTCCCCTTCCAGGTCACGGAATGGCGCAAGGGGTCCATCCGCAGCGCGCCGCGTTCCATCATCCGGGTTTCTTCGGTGGCCGCCGCCTCGCCGGTGTTGATCGCTTCCTGCCGCCGCAGCAGCGCCCGGATGCGTTCGACCAAGAGGCGCTGGCTGAAGGGCTTCTTAACGTAGTCGTCAGCGCCCATCCGCAGGCCCAGAACCTCGTCGATCTCGTCATCCTTCGAGGTCAGGAAGATCACCGGAATCGAGGTTTTCTGCCGCATGCGCTGCAACAGGTCCATGCCGTCCATCCGGGGCATCTTGATGTCGAGGACAGCCATGTCGGGCATCCGGCGGCTGAACGCCTCGAACGCGGACTGGCCGTCGTTGTAGGTTTCGACCTCGAAGCCCTCGGCCTCAAGGGTCATGGCGACCGAGGTCAGGATATTCCTGTCATCGTCGACAAGGGCGATGCGGGACATCTGCTTGCCTCCCAAAAACTGCTGCTGCCTTATTATTTTGTGACATTTTCCGGTGTTGGCCGACGATACGCAACAGAAAATCGAATCACCCCTGAAACAAGGTCCGGCAGGGTGGCAATTTCGCCAATCCCGACAACAATTCCGCCCAAGGCCAGGCATTGCCGGGGGATGGTGGCGCTAACGCCGGAATGATTGCGCTAACTGTTTGAAATCACGCTATTCCCGTGCAAAAATCCCATGCTATAGGCCCATTATGGCCGGTCCCCACAAGGGCTTGTCGCGGCATTCATTGGCCCGGATGCCGAAGAATTTGAACCGCCACAAGATGCTTGTGGCAGCAGGAGCTTGCAGGATGATCCACGGTCGCGTGAACCCCAATCAGACGCTGGAGACGCAAGGCATCACGGGTGTGGCGGTCGCCCACTACAACTATGCCGAGCCCGCGCTGGTCGAGGCCGCCGTCTCGCTGGGTGAAGGCCGTCTGGGTCTCGGCGGCGCCTTCCTGTGTGAGACGGGCCAGTTCACCGGCCGCTCGCCCAAGGACAAGTTCGTCGTCCGCACCCCTGCCACCGAAGGAACGGTCTGGTGGGAAAACAATGCCGCCATGACGCCCGAGTCCTTCGCCCGCCTCAAGGCCGACATGCTGGAGCATGTGAAGGGGCGCGAGCTTTTCGTGCAGGATCTTTACGCCGGCGCCGACCCGATCCACCGGCTTGACGTTCGCGTGGTGACGGAACTCGCCTGGCACGGCCTTTTCATCCGCCACCTCCTGCGCCGCCCGGCCCGGGCCGAGCTGGACGGTTTCACGCCGGAATGGACGATCCTCAACTGCCCGTCGTTCAAGGCCGACCCTGCGCGGCACGGCTGCCGGACGGAAACCGCGATCGTGCTGAACTTTGACGAGAAGACGGTGCTGATCGCGAACACCGCCTATGCCGGGGAAAACAAGAAGGCCGTCTTCACGGTGCTGAACTACCTGCTGCCCGCCAAGGGCGTGATGGCGATGCACTGCTCGGCCAACCACGCCGTCGGCAACCCCGTGGACGCTGCCGTGTTCTTCGGGCTGTCCGGCACTGGCAAGACCACCCTCTCCGCCTCGCCCGACCGAACGCTGATCGGCGATGACGAACACGGCTGGTCGGACCGTGGCATCTTCAACTTCGAAGGCGGCTGCTACGCCAAGACCATCGACCTATCGGCCGAGGCGGAACCGGAAATCTACGCCACCACGCATCGCTTCGCGACTGTGGTGGAGAACATGGTCTATGACCCCGAAACGATGGAATTGGACTTTTCCAACCGTTCCCTTACTGAGAACACCCGCTGCGCCTATCCGCTTGAGGCCATTTCGAACGCCAGCGCCACCGGGCTTGGTGGCCATCCCCGCCATGTGGTGATGCTGACCTGCGACGCGTTCGGCGTGCTACCCCCGATTGCACGCCTCTCTCCGGCGCAGGCGATGTATCACTTCCTCTCCGGCTTCACCTCCAAGGCTGCCGGAACGGAACGCGGCATCACCGAGCCTCAACCCACCTTCTCCACCTGCTTCGGCGCCCCCTTCATGCCGCGCCGGCCCGAGGTGTACGGCAAGCTTCTGCAAGCAAAGATCGCCAAGCACGGCGCCTCCTGCTGGCTGGTCAACACTGGCTGGACCGGCGGCGCCTATGGCACCGGGCGGCGGATGCCGATAAAGGCGACCCGCGCCCTGCTGGCGGCAGCTCTGGACGGCTCGCTGAATGCAGCCAGCTTCCGCAAGGATCCGAATTTCGGCTTCGAGGTTCCGGTGGATGTGCCGGGCGTGGACGCAGCCCTGCTCGATCCGCGCACAACCTGGGCCGATCCGGCGGCTTACGACGCGCAGGCGGCGAAGCTTGTCGGCATGTTCCAGAAGAATTTCTCCCAGTATGTGCCGCACATCGACGCCGACGTGAAGGCGGCGGCGATCGGCTGAGGCGACCCTCGTCGTTCGACTTCGTCTCCTCCTCGCTCCACCAGCGAGGAGACGACGAAGTCGCGGACGAGCGGCCGGTTCAGAACAACGCCAGCCTGACCATGTTAAGCCCCGTCACCACCAGCAGCCCCTGCGTCCAGCGGCGGAAACGGGCCTGATCCAGTCGGTCCTGCACCCGGTAGCCGATGAACAGCCCCACCAGCGCCGGCAGGCAAAGGACGGCCGAAAAACCCAGGGTCTGTGGGTTCAGAAGCCCGGTGGTCAGATGTGCGGCCAGCAGGGTGACGGCCCCGATCAGGAAGACAACACCCTGCGCCCGGATCATCGTCAGCTTGTCTGCCCCGGTCGACAGCAGGAACACCAGCAGGGGCGGACCCCAGATGCCGGAAACACCGCCATAAAGACCGCCGATTACCCCCAACCCCCATTCGGCACGGTCGCGGTGGTGCAGCTGGATCGCAAGGCTTTTCCCCATCAGCTGCAGGGCGGCAAAGATCGTGATCGGCAGGCCCAGCATCAGAAGATAGACAAAGCGCGGAATCATGTCGGCAAACGGGGCGGAGATCGCGATACAGGCCACCGTGGCGATCAGGAAGCGGCGGTAGGTCCGCGTGGTCTCGACCGCCGGTCCCACCCCCTGCCGGAAGGCCTGGCTCAGGTTCGTGACCAGCGTGGGCAGGATCAGCCCGGCCAGAGCCAGATGCTGCGGCAGGAAGACCGCGAAGGCGGAGACGAGGATCATCGGCATGGCAAAGCCGACCGCACCCTTCACGAAGCCCGCAAACAGCGTCACCGCCAGCGCCGCCAAGAACGCGTGCCCCGACATCCCGCCAGAGATCAGATCGAACATGGCTTGCCCTTTCCAAACCCTTGTGGCGCAATACTGGCCTAAGGAAAAGCGAGGACTGGCACAATTCCAATGCGGAAGCTGTGGGAAAGACTGGTCTTGGTGCTTGCCCTCGTGGCTGGACCGGCTTCGTCCGACCCCGCAGCACCAGCGCCCGGCCCACTGGTTGCCAGCCTCAGGGTCGGCGTCTTCTGCGCCCTACAGGCAATGGACCAGCGCCCCGCCCCCGGCACCCTTTCCGGCTGGATTCACGTGCCCGACGGCATGATCGACTTTCACTGGCCCGAGCGTCAGATCGTTCCTGCCGCCATCGGTCTGGCCTTCGGTGTGAAATCGCAGCTGATGCCGGGCAAGTTCGTGCAAGGTGAAATGCGGGTCTATCGGCCCGGGTCGACCACGCCAGAAGTATGGGAGTCCAGTTTCAGCGACATTGGTGAGCAGTTCGGCTTTTTCCGCTTCGACCGCGAGGACGAGTTGGTCCACGGCGTCTGGCGGTTCGAGGCCTGGGACGGCGAAACGCAACTCTACTCGGTCGAGTTCGAGGTGGTGCCCGCCGCCGCCTTGCCAGAAATCGTGACCGCCTGCGGGGCAATCTCCTGAATTGACCGCGACACATTAAGTCTTCTTCGGCAGCGTGATTGAAATCTTGTTGCGCTGCAACCGCGAAGGCGATAGGTCTTCGCAGGTGCAGAATCTCGCCGGAGCCGACCCATGCCCGATGGACAGCCGATGACCCAGACCCCGATCCTTGCCGACCTTCAGACACTGACCGCCGCCGCCCTGCCCGAGGTCGAGGCGCTGTTCTCACAGGCGCGCGACGGGCTGAGGGCAGAGGTTTCCGCCGGCGGCAAGGTGTCGAACCAGGCGCTTGAGGCGCGGCAGTTCCAGGCCCATGCGCTTTCATGGCTGGCCACTTACGTCGAAGCGCTGCGTCAGCTTGACGCCTGGGCCGGAAGACTTTCGGAAGCCGGAAAATTTGGCGAGATGGAGGCCCTGATCCTGCAGATCGGGTTCGGGGAATACCTGAACCAGATCGCAGGCGGCATCCCGATGAGCCAGACCGAACTGGCCCGCCTGTCCGACCTTGGCCTGACCTGGACCCCCGGCGTGAGTGCCGCGAAGCTGATGAGCCAGGGCAATTCGCCCGCAGCGCGCGCCGCACTTGTCGCTCTCATGCGCGACAACCATGGCCGGGCGACCTTTGGCGCGACGGGGTTGGACGACGAGCTGGAGATGATCCGTGACCAGTTCCGCCGCTATGCCGACGAAAAGGTCATCCCCCGCGCCCATGACTGGCATCTGAAGGACGAGCTGATCCCGTTGGAGGTGATCGACGAGCTGGCCGGGATGGGCGTCTTCGGCCTGACCATCCCAGAAGCCTATGGCGGCTTCGGCCTGTCGAAAGCCTCAATGGTGGTGGTCAGTGAGGAACTCTCGCGTGGCTATATCGGGGTCGGCTCGCTCGGCACCCGCTCCGAAATCGCGGCAGAGCTGATCCTCTGCGGCGGCACCGACGAGCAGAAGGCGAAATGGCTGCCCGGCCTGGCCTCAGGTGCGATCCTTCCCACCGCCGTCTTCACCGAACCGAACACCGGATCCGATCTTGGCAGCCTTCGTACCCGCGCAAGGCGGGAGGGTGAGGACTGGAAGATCACCGGCAACAAGACCTGGATCACCCATGCCGCGCGGACCCACGTGATGACCGTCCTCGCGCGGTCGGTCGAGGGCACGACGGACTATCGTGGCCTTAGCATGTTCCTGGCCGAAAAGACCCCCGGCACCGACGAGACCCCCTTCGTCGACCCCGGCTTGTCCGGCGGCGAGATCGAGGTGCTGGGCTACCGCGGCATGAAGGAATACACCGTCAACTTCGACGATTTCCGCGTCGATGGCGCGAATCTTCTCGGCGGGGTCGAAGGACAGGGCTTCAAGCAGCTGATGCAGACCTTCGAATCCGCCCGCATCCAGACCGGCGCGCGGGCGATCGGCGTCGCGCAATCGGCGCTGGAAACCGGCATGCAATACGCGCTGGACCGCCAGCAGTTCGGCAAGCCGCTGATCGAATTTCCCCGCATCGAAGGCAAGCTGGCGATGATGGCGGTGGAGATCATGATCGCCCGCCAGCTCACCTATTTCTCCGCCTGGCAGAAGGACCACGACAAGCGCTGCGACCTTGAGGCCGGGATGGCCAAGCTGCTCGGCGCCCGCGTCGCCTGGGCCAGTGCCGACAACGCCTTGCAGATCCACGGCGGCAACGGCTTTGCGCTGGAATACCGGATCAGCCGCATCCTCTGCGACGCCCGCATCCTCAACATCTTCGAGGGCGCCGCCGAGATCCAGGCGCAGGTTATCGCCCGCCGTCTCTTGGAGTGACCGCTTGATTTGCGGCCCGGCGCCCCTGATGCTGTGCGCAGGCATTTCAGGGGGCGGGCATGGATTCGGTGCTGCTGACCGGCGCTTCCGGGTTCATTGCGAAGCATGTCGCGCTGAAGATTCTGAACGCCGGCTACGCGGTGCGCGGAACGCTGCGCCGTCTGGACCGCGCCGATGAAGTCCGCGCGGCACTTCAGCCCTACCTGACCGAACAGGCGGGCGAGTTGAGCTTCGTCCAGGCCGATCTTGAATCCGATGCCGGCTGGGCCGAGGCACTGGCCGGGGTTGCAGCACTGGTCCACACCGCGTCGCCCTTTCCGGCCGCCCAGCCGAAGGACCCGGCGCAACTGATCCGCCCGGCCGTGGAAGGCACCGAACGGGTGCTGAAGGCCGCCGCCGCCGCTGGGGTGACCCGGGTCGTCCTCACCTCCTCCGCCGTGGCGGTGCTGAACGAAGCCAAGCCCGACACGCTGCAGGATGAGGCCGACTGGTGCGACATCCACCTGCCCACCACGACGCCCTATGCCAAGTCGAAAACCCTAGCCGAGCGCACGGCTTGGGAGATCGCCAAGGCGCGCGGCCTCAAGCTGACCACGATCAACCCCGGCCTCGTCTTCGGCCCGCCTTTGGACGACCACTACGGGACCTCGCTTTCGGTGGTGGAACGTATCCTGAAGGGTCGGGATCCGATGATGCCCCCCACCGGGCTTCCGGTGGTTGATGTCCGCGACGTCGCTGAAATGCACCTGCGCGCCCTGCAAAGACCCGAGACGGCCGGGCGGCGCTATCTGGCCGCATCGGGAACCATGGCCTATGTCGACATGGGCCGCACGCTCAAGGCCGCCTACCCGACCCGCCGCATCCCCACCCGCGAGGCGCCGCAAATCCTGGTACGTGCCTTGGCCCTCTTCGACCCGGCGATCAGGACGATCCTGCCCAAGCTTGGCCACCTCGAACGTGTCTCGAACGCCCGTGCGGTGAAGGAGATGGGGATGGAGTTCATCGCGCCGAAGGCGGCCCTGCTGGCCTCGGCCGACTGGCTGGTCAAGCACGGCAAGATCTGGGCCTAGAGTCTTCGTGGTCGCCTGTCTTTCGACAAAACCGGAGTCCACTTTTGTCGGACAGGCTCTAGGCCGGAACCCCGCCACGCGAGGGGCGCTGCGCGCCAAGCCGTGGATGCAGCCGCCCCGCAATCGCCCAGGCAGCCGTAAGGCCAACCCCCGCTGCGACGAATATTCCCGGCAGGGGCGCCACCCACAAGACCAGCCAGGCCGCCCCCGGCGTCAGGATCGACGACACGTCGCGGAAGCTGGAATAGACCGCCGACATCTCGGTCCGCTCCGAGGGCTTGACCGACATCAGGAACGGCAGGCCGCCCACCACGTCAAGCATGACCAGGAAGACCGAGGCCGCCATGGTCAGCGCGACCGTGGCCCAGGGCAGCACCGACAGAAGCCCGGCGGACAGGAAAAGCACCCCGCAGGCCCCGAAGGCAAAGCGCACCGACCGGCGCACGGACAGCCGACGGGCCATCCGGTTCAAGGCAGGCGCGGCGAACAGGGAGGCATTGGTGATCGACAGCGCAATCCCGCCGACCTTGTCGCCAAGTCCCGCCTCGATGCAAAAGATCGGCAGGTAGACGACATAGACCCACCAGCCACAGGACCGCATCACCGCGAACATCCAGCCCGCGATCAGCCTTGGCTGGCTGAAGAACCGGCCCAGATAGCCGAGCGGGTTCACCGCCGGACGCTTGGCACGGGCAATCTGCTTGCCGTTGCCCAGCCGCAGAACCCAGAAGCTGACCATCAGGATCAGCGCGAAGCCGCCCGAAGCGAGGAATGGCAAGGCGTGCCACTGGTGGTAGAGCCAGACCCCCGCCATCGGGCCAATTGCCCAGGGCGCGGCGGCATAGACCATGTTGGTCGACTGGCTCCGCCCCAGGTTCGACCGATCAACGTAATCCAGCACATAGGCGTTCAGGCAGACAAAGATCGTCACCGTCGCCATCGAATTGCAGATCAGCGCCATCGGCACCGACCAGACCGTCCCGATCGCGCCCAGGCTGTTGCCGATCAGGTAAAGGCAGACACCCCCGGTATAGGTCCAGCGCCGCGGGATCTTCCGGGCAGTCCAGGGCACCATGAGGCCCCAGACCAGTGCCACGATCCCTGCGACAAGAAACGCGACCGAAGTGGCCTGCGCAGTTCCCAGCGCATCATAGACCACCAGCGGCATGGTCGAGATCAGCATGCCGCGGATCGAGGCGTCGAGCCCGGAGAGAAGCGCGAAATGCTCGATCCGGGGGGTGGGGCTGTGGCGCAGCGCCAACGGAATGTAACGGTAGGCCATGGTTTAGTTGGACGGCGGGGTCGCAGCCCAGTCTGTCACATGGGCGACATTATCGGTCGTTTCGGGGTCGACCCGCCATGAGGTCAACCAGCCGTGACCGCGCCTCGGGCAGCGGGCGGTCGTGCAGCACCGGCCGGAGTTCACGGTCAAGGAAGAAGCCGGTCAGCCGAAGGCCCGACAGCACCGCCTCCGGGGGAAGCGCACCTTCGCCGTCCAGCCCGTCCGGCAGCGGGATCAGCCGGTCGGCCCAGTCGCCCGCCCCCTTCGCCGTCACCGCCCGGCCGGTTTTCGGACTGACATAGGCCAGCCCCTCGGCCGCGCCGGTAACGGCACAGGCCGTCAGGTCCAGGCCAAAGCCGATCTCCTCCAAAAGGCAAAGCTCCCAGCGCACATAGGTCGCGGGCCAGCCCTCCTGCCCCAGCGCGTCCATCAGGCCCAGCGTCCGCTGCCACAGGGCCGGATGCGGCTCGCGCTCGGGCAATGCCGCGTGCAACAGCGCGCAGGCCGACATGAGCCCCGCCAGCGCCAGCCGGTCCGCCAGCAGATGTGCGCGGGATTTCAAAGGCTCTACCGTGAAGCTGCCGATATGGTCGTCCAACCGCGCCCGCCAGTCCAGCGTCAGCCCGGTGCCCGGCTGCAGGACCGCCGCCATCCGGCGCGAGGCGCCGCCCCGGACCACGCCCATATGCCGCCCGTGCGCCACTGTCAGGACCTCGACGATGGCCGAGGTCTCGCCATGCGGTCGCGTCGAGAGAAGTATGCCTTCATCGCGCCAATCCATGCCGGGACTATCGGTGTGGCGTGGTCTTGGCGCAACCCCGTCCCGGATCAAGTCCGGGAAGGTCGCGTCAGTCGCGCAACCCGTCTTCCTCCAGCAATGTCCGTCCCCGCCGGTCCTCCAGCTCGATCACCCAGAGGTCGGGATCGCGCGCCCGCGTCCGCGCCAGCAGCGCATCCACTTCGACCTCCGTACCCTCGGCCAGCAGGAACCAGGCCAGCGCGCCAGTCATCAGGTCCGATCGCCGCTCCCAGGCCCGCGCGTTGCCGTCCATTAGCGCCACCTTCACCACCACCGCCCCGGCCTCGGGATCGCCCTTTGCAGTGACATAGGCTGGAATATCCGCCAGCCGCAGCCGGGTGAGATAGGCCGAGACCCAGACCCCCGAGGCCAGCCGAACACTCATGCCGCTTGCTCTTTTCCGAAATACTCCCGCCGGAGGCTCCAACGCCGCAATCCGCACCGATCCTTCAGCAGAGGACCAAATTCCTTCGAAGGAATTTGCAAAAGTCTTCGAAGACTTTTGGCCTTCTCAGGCATCGCCGTCCTTGAAATCAAGTCCCATCTCGGAATAGCGCTCGGCCTCTTCCAGCCAGTTCGGCCGCACCTTCACCTGCAGGAAGAGATGCACCGTCCGGCCAAGGAACTCGCTGATATCCGCGCGCGCCGCCTGACCGATGGCCTTGATCGTCTCGCCCCGGTTGCCCAGCACGATCCCCTTGTGGCCGTCCCGCGCGACATAGACGATCTGGTCGATCCGCGTGGTACCGTCGGGCTTGTCCTCCCACTTCTCGGTCTCCACCGTCAGCTGATAGGGCAGCTCTTCGTGCAGGCGCAGGGTCAGCTTCTCGCGCGTCATCTCGGCGGCGATCATCCGCATCGGCAGATCGGCGATCTGGTCCTCGGGGTAGAACCACGGACCTTCAGGCAGTTCCGCTGCCAGCCATTCCCGCAGGTCGGCGACGCCATAGCCCTTGTCGGCGCTGATCATGAAGGTTTTGGCGAAAGGATAGGCCGCATTCGCCTCCTCGGCCAAGACCAGCAGGGTTTCCGCTTTCACCCGGTCGATCTTGTTGATGGCAAGGGCCACAGGCTGCCCCTTCGGCATCTCGTCCTTCAGCCGGTCGATGATGGCCTGCGCGCCCTCGGTCAGCCCGCGCTGCGCTTCGATGAGAAGCACAATGATGTCGGCATCCGAGGCCCCGCCCCAAGCCGCCTTGACCATACTGCGGTCCAGCCGCCGCCGGGGCCGGAAGATGCCGGGCGTGTCGACGAAAACGATCTGCGCCTCGCCTTCCATGCAGACGCCCCGGATGCGCGTCCGTGTCGTCTGCACCTTGTGGGTGACGATACTGACCTTCGCCCCCACCATCCGGTTCAGAAGGGTGGACTTGCCGGCATTCGGCTCTCCGATCAGGGCGACGAAGCCCGCGCGCGTGGTCATGGGGTGCAGTGATCCTTGGTTGATCAGGGCCAGATACGGGAAACGGGCAGGAAATGCCAGTTGGCAGAGCAGGTCTGGCGATAGACTTGCCGAAATTCTCGCGCGGGAAATACTCCGGCCTCGAACAGCCGGGCATCCGGACGAATCTTTGGCGCTCAGATACGCGGCAGAAGGGGCTCTTGCCGCCCTCCCTGCCGGACTAGCGGCTCTCGCCCTCCATCCGGTCCAACAGCGTCCGCGCGGCGGTCTGTTCACCGGAGCGTTTCGACGTAGCACTCGCCTCGGCCATTTCGCCATTGGCCAGCACCACCCGCACCGTGAAGACCGGCGCATGGTCGGGACCGGACCGCCCGGCCTCCTCATAGACCGGCGGCGGCATGCCCCGCGCCTGTGCCCATTCCTGCAGGCTGGTCTTGGCGTCCCGGGCGTCGGGCTCCACCGCTGCGATCCGCTGGCCCCAGAGCCGCAGGACCAGCGACCGCGCCGCTTCGAACCCCGCGTCCTGGTAGACCGCCGCGATCACCGCCTCCATCGCGTCGCCCAGAAGCGCCTCTTTCCGCCGCCCGCCGGTCAGCATTTCAGAGCGGCCCAGCTTCAGCACCTCGCCAAGACCCACCTCGCGCGCCACGTCCGCGCAGGTTTCCTTGCGCACCAGCGCGTTGAAACGCGGCGCCAACTGCCCCTCGCGTGCATCGGGATCGGCGGCAAGCAGCGCCTCGGCCATCACCAGCCCAAGCACCCGGTCGCCCAGGAACTCAAGTCTCTGGTTGTCGGGCCGCGTCGCGGTGCCGATCGAGGCATGCGTCACCGCGCGCACCAGAATCTCGGGCTTGCCGAACCGATGCCCAAGCCGGCCCTGAAAGGCCAGCAGGTCGGCGGAAAGCCTCATGCGCCCGCTCTCACTCGATGGCCTTGAAGAAGCGGTCCGACCGCCAGGTCCAGAAATAGAACAGGCTGCGCCCCGCCGAGGAGAAGATGATCCGGTCGGCGCGACCGATCAGGAATTCAGCAGGCAGGTAACCCACCCCGCTCACGGTCTGCGGGAAACGGCTGTCGGTCGAGTTGTCGCGGTTGTCACCCATCACGAAGTAGTGGCCCTCGGGCACGGTGAAGACATCGGTATTGTCGCCGGGTCCCGCCGGGTCGATGTTCAGGATGTGATGCTTGCGCCCCTCGGGCAGGGTCTCGATGAAGCGACTCTTGGTGCAGATACCGCCGTCGCCCACCGCGCCGTTCTCACAGCGCGGGCGGTTGCGCATCGGGCCCTGCGGCTCGTAGACCTCCTCGAAAAGTCCATCAGCCACCTGCGGCACCTCGGCGCCGTTGATGTAGAGGACCCCCGCCTTCATCTGGATCTTGTCGCCCGGCAGGCCAATCAACCGCTTGATGTAGTCTGTCCCCGCGGTCGGATGCCGGAACACCACCACATCGCCCCGCTCGGGCTCGCTTCCCAGGAAACGGTCGGTGAACGGGCAGAGGCTGATCGTCGTGAAAGGGATCTCGCAGGAATAGCGCGAATAGCCGTAGGCCATCTTGTTCACGAACAGGAAGTCGCCGATCAGCAGCGTGTCCTTCATCGATTCCGACGGAATCCAGAACGGCTGGAAGAAGACGGACCGGAAGCCGATGGCGATGACCAGGGCCCAGAAGACGGTCTTGATGGTCTCGACGATGCCGCCTTCGGAATTTCCCTTGGCCATGATGTCCTGCCTTGATTGTTTGCCGCTACATGCGCGCCGGGTGGGGGGGAGTCAAGCGCGGGAGGGCGTGCCGGGGACCAGCGGACGGGCCTCGATCACCACGAAGGCCTGCGCCCAGGGGTGGTCGTCGGTCAGCGTGACATGGATCACAGCCTCGTGCCCGGCAGGCGTCATCGTGCGCAGCCGCTCTGCCGCCCAACCCGTGACATGCATCACCGGCTGGCCCGAGCGCAGGTTCGTCACCGCCATGTCCTTCCAGGCAATCCCCATGCGCAGCCCGGTGCCGAGCGCCTTGGAGCAAGCCTCCTTTGCCGCCCATCGCTTTGCGTAGGTCGCCGCTACCGCCCGCGGGCGGCTGTCGGCCTTGCGCTGCTCGATCTCGGTGAAGACGCGCTCCTTGAAGCGGTCGCCATGGCGCAGGAGCGTCGCCTCGATCCGCTCGATGTTGCACAGGTCACTGCCGATGCCCAGAATCATTCCGGGCTCCCCGGTGCCGTGCCGATCCGCCAGAACGGGACCGGGCCGATTTGGCCCGGTCCGTTCTGTTGCGGGGGGGTCAGGCCTTTTCGATCTTGCGTGCAGCCAGCGCCAGGCCCAGCATCGAAGCGCCGTCCGAGATCAGCTGAAGTCCCAACAGAAGGCCCAGCGTGGTCAGTGCCGCCTCGGCGAAGTTCATCATGATCAGGATGCCAAGCCCCAGCGACAGAAGACCCGATACCAGCACCAGCCATTTCCAGTTGCCCGCATCCAGCCCGAACGAGGCGACGATCTTGAATACCCCGGACACGATGAACAGGATCGCCAGCAGATAGGTCAGGCTGATCATGCCAGCCAAGGGATGGGCCAGAAGGCTGACCCCGGCGAAGATCGCCAGCACGGCCAGCAGCAGCGCCCAGATGCGGGCGCCCCAGCTGGTTTCCTGAAAGACAGCGATGATCTGAACGATTCCGAGGATCAGGAAGGACCAGCCGGCAATCAGTGTCGCGGCGATCGATCCGGCCAGCGGATTCAGGATCGCGAAGAAGCCGGCTATGATCGCAAGGATGCCGAGAATGATGAGCAGGGTTTTGTTTTTCATGTGAAACTCCTACAGCCAAGAGACACGATCTCGTGATTGGCAGTCCAACATGGCCCACGGAAGTCGTCAACACGGAACTCGGCTCGGTCATTTCACCTCAGCCGCCCTGATGGTCCCGAGCCAGATCCATCCGGCGGCGCATCTCCTCGATGGCGGGGCCGAGCCCGCGGAAGATCGCCTCGCCCACGAGGAAATGGCCGATGTTGAGTTCCGCCAGTTCCGGGATCGCGGCAATGGGTTCCACGTTGTCATAGGTCAGCCCATGGCCCGCATGGACTTCCAGCCCAAGGCTCGCCGCCAGTTCCGCCCCGGTCTGCAGGGCAGCAAGTTCGCGTTCGGCCAGCGCCGTGTGACCTTCGGCCAGAAGATCGGAATACAGTCCGGTGTGCAGTTCCACGACCGCTGCGCCGATCCGGGCGCTGGCCTCAATCTGCCGGGGATCGTGGCTGATGAACATGCTGACCCGGCACCCCGCTTCGCGCAGCGGGGTTATGTAGTCGGTCAGCCGGTTCTGGTCGCTGGCAACGTCCAGGCCGCCCTCGGTTGTCCGCTCCTCGCGCTTTTCGGGCACAAGGCAGACGGCATGCGGCCTGTGGCGCAGGGCTATGGCCTGCATCTCGGCGGTCGCTGCGCATTCGAAGTTCAAGGGGATCGCGATCCCCGCCATCAGGGCCTCGATATCGGTGTCGCGGATGTGGCGCCGGTCCTCGCGCAGATGGGCGGTGATGCCGTCGGCTCCCGCGGTTTCCGCCAGAAGGGCCGCCCGCAACGGATCGGGCCAGGCCGAGCCGCGTGCATTCCGAACGGTTGCCACATGGTCGATGTTCACGCCAAGCCGAAGCTTGCCTTGGCTGCTCTGGAGGTGGTTCATTCCGGCCTCTTCCGCTTGCCCGCCCAGACTAGGGCGCGCCGGGGTTGTCGTCATCTGTTTCGTCGCCGCCCTTATCACCGCGACGCTTCAGCTTTTGGGCTGCTTCGGCCAGCTTCGCCCGCATCCGGCGGCGACGCTCGGCCCGTTCATGCGCCGTGGCGGCGCGGGCCTTCTGGTAGGCTTCGACCAGCGGGATGGTGATGTAATAGGCGATAGCGCTGATCACGATGGCAGGCCCCAAAGCACCAACGAGCCAGGGCAGGTAGATTTCGTTCCAGAACTGGATCAGCCCACCCCACCGCGCCTTTTCCGGTCCGAAAAGCGCCATGAAGTTGAACCACAGGTCCTGTCCGGCATTGTCCAGCGCATGCCAGATGTACTTGAAGTTCAGTGGCGCCTCGATCCCCAGAATCCAGTGCCCAAGCCAGACCGCAAAGACGGTGAACGGCGGCGTCGTCACCGGATTTGTGTTGAAGGTACCAAGAAGTGCGGCAAGGACATTGCCCCGCATCAGCCGCGCCATGCCCCATGCCGCCACGAACTGCAGGCCCGGCAGGGGCAGGAACCCGATGAAGAAGCCCGCGAACACTCCGCGCGCCACACGGTGCGGCTGGTCGGGCAGGCGGCGCATCCGGTAGACGACATAGCGGGTCGCGCGCACGAAGCCCGAGCGCGGATAGACCTGCTCGCGCAGCCATGCGCCCCACTTCAACGGTTCTCTACGCTTGAAGACCAACGCCGCCTCTTCGTCCGGGTTCCGCACCCGTTTCCAGCCTTACGGCCGCCTTGTCAAATCCCGATGACGCGAGATTTGCGCCACGTCCGTCTCTGCCTCCATGGCCGTCATGACCATGTGCAGATGCTCGACATCGCGCAAATCTACGTCAATGATAAGGCGATAGAAATCCGGCTTCCGGTCCGTGAACCGCAGGTCCGAGATATTGGCCTTCTGCTCGCCGATCAAGGTGCAGATGCGGCCCAGGACGCCTGCGTCGTTCGAGATCGTCGTATCCAGGCTGACCGTGAACACGGGCGAATGCCGTCCCGCCTCCCAGCGCAGGTCGACCCAGCGTGCGGTCTGGTCCTCGAATTCCTCCAGCGCAGGGCAGTCGATGGCATGAACTACCACGCCCTGCCCCCGGTAGGTAATACCGACGATCCGTTCTCCCGGCACTGGCTGGCAGCAGTTTGCCCGCCGGAAGGTCTGGTCCGCCGTGAGCCCGATCACCGGGCGCTTGTGGTCGACCTCCTCGGCCACTGCCTGCGCCAGTTCGGGATAGAGGATCTCCACCACCCGCCGCGCCGGCATTTCCGCCGAGCCCAACCGCGCCAGAAGGTCGTTCTCGTCCGCCAGTCCGAGCATCTTCGCCGCGGTGCGCAGCGCTTTTTCGGTGGCCTTCTTGCCGACATGGTCAAAGGCCGCCCGTGCCAGTTCCTGCCCGAGCTTCACGAACCGGCCCCGGTCCTCCTCGCGCAAGCTGCGCCGGATCGCCGCCTTCGCCCGCCCCGTCGTCACGATGTCGATCCAGCTCGACTGCGGGCGCTGCCCCTCGGCGGTGATGATCTCGATCGACTGGCCGTTCTTCAGCCGCGTCCACAGGGGCACCCGGATGCCGTCGATCTTGGCCGAGACGCAGGAATTGCCGATCCGCGTGTGGATCGCATAGGCGAAATCCAGGGGCGTTGCCCCCCGCGGCAGCTGCACCACGTCGCCCTTCGGCGTGAAGCAGAACACCTGGTCGGAGTACATCTCCAGCTTGACGTGTTCCAGAAATTCGTCGGTATCGCCCTCGTCCAGCCGTTCGGTCAGCGTCGCGATCCACTTGGCCGGATCGACCGCAAAGGGGTTCGCCGCCCGCACGCCCTCGCGATAGGACCAATGCGCCGCCACCCCGGCCTCCGCCACCTCGTGCATCTCGCGCGTGCGGATCTGAACCTCGACCCGCTTGCCGTCGCGGCCCGAGACCGTGGTGTGGATCGAGCGATAGCCGTTGGTCTTCGGCTGGCTGATGTAATCCTTGAACCGCCCCGGCACCGCCCGCCAGCGCTGGTGGATCACCCCCAGGATCCGGTAGCAATCCGCCACCGACCCCGCGATCACCCGGAAACCGTAAATGTCGGACAACCGGCTGAAGGCCAGGTCCTTCTCCTGCATCTTGCGCCAGATCGAATAGGGCTTCTTCGCCCGCCCGAACACGTCGGCCTCGATCTGCGCCTTCTCCAGCTCGTGCAGGATATCGGCGGTGATCTTGTGGACCACGTCGCCGGATTCCTTCTGCAGGGTCAGGAAGCGGCGCAGGATGGAATTGCGCGCCTCGGGATTCAGGACCTTGAAGGCCAGATCCTCCAGCTCTTCGCGCATCCACTGCATGCCCATCCGGCCAGCCAATGGAGCGAATATCTCCATCGTCTCGCGCGCCTTCTGGGCCTGTTTTTCCGGCACCATCGACCGGATCGTCCGCATGTTGTGCAGCCGATCGGCCAGCTTCACCAGGATCACCCGCAGGTCGCGGCTCATCGCCATGAACAGCTTGCGGAAGTTCTCGGCCTGCTGGCTTTCGGTGTTCGACAGTTGCAGGTTGGTCAGCTTGGTGACGCCATCGACCAGTTCCGCCACTTCCTCGCCGAACATCGACGTGAGGTCGGCATAGGTCGACCGGGTATCCTCGATCGTGTCGTGCAACAGCGCGGTGACGATGGTCGCGTCATCCAGCCGCTGTTCGGTCAGGATCGCAGCCACTGCGACCGGGTGGGTGAAATAGGGCTCGCCCGATTTCCGCATCTGGCCGTCGTGCATCTTCATGCCATAGGCATAGGCGCGACGGATCAGGTCGGCATTGCAGCGCGGATTGTAGTTGCGAACCAGGGCGATGAGGTCTTCGACGTCGATCATCACCGCCCCACCCGCGGGCTTGCGCCCGTCAGAATTCGCCCTGGGCTTCCATCAGGGCGCGGAGAAGCTTTTCTTCCGACATGTCATCGACCATCGGACGGTCCATCTCGCCACCCATCAGAAGCGCCATCTGGTCTTCTTCCGGCTCGTCGACCTCGATCTGGGTCTGGTAGCTTTCGATCATCCGCTCGCGCAGAACCTCGGCCTGCTGCGCCTCGTCCGCGATCTCGCGCAGGGCGACGACCGGGTTCTTGTCGTTGTCGCGGTCCACCGCTGCAGGCGAACCCGAGGCGATCTCCCGCGCACGATGGGCAGCAAGCATCACCAGCTCGAACCGGTTCGGAACCTTGTCAACGCAATCTTCGACCGTAACGCGGGCCATGAGGTACTCCAATCGGTAGCTTCGCTGGAAGTCGCCTATCTAAGCTGGCAGGTCCGGCTTGACAAGCGGCAAAACGGCCAAAATCAAAGTGGTTTCACGGCGTCGCGATCTGCGGCCGGCAGTGCCGCCAGCATCTGAAGCACCGTCAGGCCCAGCCGCGGATGCACCCAGTCCGGCGCCACATCTGCCAGTGGCACCAGTACGAAAGCCCGATCCTGCAGGCGCGGATGCGGCAGGATCAGCCGGTCTGGGGCGCGGCTGGCCTGCGCCGCTGCGTCAAGATGACGCCAGGAATCCTGCGTCTCGGCATCGGGAAGCACCGAATCGCCTGCCGCCAGAAGATCAATGTCAAGCGTCCGCATGCCCCAGCGCTGTTGCCGTTCCCGTCCGAACCGGGCCTCAACCGCATGCAGGCGCGCAAGAATTGACGCAAGGTCAAGTTCTGGCCCACAATCCAGAACGGCCGCCGCGTTGACATAGTCCGGCCCGGCCCCGGCTGGATAGGCCGGAGTCGCAAAAAGACGGCTAACCGCAAGCGGCGAAAGGCCTTCTTTCGCAAGCGCTTTGAAAGCGTGTTTCAACGTTTCCGACGGCGGCTCACCCTCGAATGGCAGGTTTGCGCCGAACGCAACCAGAGCATGCATCGATTTACGCATTGGTCAGAATTATTTCCTATACTTCACCTTGTCGGATCAGGTCCCGGACTGATATTCACCGGGTGTTGGCCGACGGATTTGACTACGCGACGTGCGCTAAACACGAAGGACGTGGACCGCGCGGCGACATTGAGGGGACCTTTGAATGTTTTACAAGGACGAACGGCTTGCGCTGTTCATTGATGGTTCGAACCTTTACGCAGCCGCCAAGGCGCTCGGGTTCGACATCGACTACAAGCTCCTCCGAATGGAGTTCATGCGTCGGGGAAAGCTCTTGCGCGCCTTCTACTACACGGCGCTGCTTGAAAACGACGACTACTCGCCGATCCGTCCGCTGGTGGACTGGCTGCACTACAACGGCTTCACCATGCGCACCAAGCCCGCAAAGGAATACACCGACAGCCAGGGACGGCGGAAGGTGAAGGGCAACATGGACATCGAGCTTTGCGTCGATGCCATGGAACTGGCCGCGCGGGTCGACCATGTCGTGCTGTTCTCGGGCGACGGGGATTTCCGCCCGCTGGTGGAAAGCCTGCAGCGGCAAGGCGTGCGCGTCTCGGTGGTGTCGACCATCCGCAGTCAGCCGCCGATGATCGCCGACGAATTGCGCCGTCAGGCCGACAACTTCATCGAGCTTGACGAACTGCGCGAAGTCATCGGTCGCCCGCCGCGCGAACCGCGTCCGGTGGTGGATCAGGAGGTCGCGGTCGAGGCGAAGTGAGCGTCCGACCGTTCGCGACCGGGCTCTGGGGATCCCGGTCGTGATCGCCCTTTCTGGCCTTTTCCTCGCCGCCCTTCTGGCGGCTACGCCCATTCCGTTCCAGTCCGAGCTTGTCTTTCTCGGCCTGCAGGCCGCAGGCTGGGGGACTTTCGCGCTCGTCTTGGTCGCGTCGATCGGCAACACGCTTGGCTCCTGTGTGACCTATGCGCTTGGCCGCTGGCTCTCCGACCAGCGCGACCACCGTTGGTTCCCGCTGAAGCCCGCACAGATGGCCCGGGCCGAATCCTGGTGGGGCCGCTGGGGCCTGTGGCTGCTCCTTTTGTCCTGGGCGCCGTTCGGAGACACGATCGTCGCGCTGTCTGGTGTGCTGCGGGTGCCAATTCCCGCCTTCCTCCTCCTCGTCGCCATCGCCAAGACCGGGCGCTACATTGCCCTTGGCTGGCTGGGCGCGGCGGCTTTCGGCGGCTAGACGCGCCGCTCCTCGTTGCATTTCATGCACTCTTCGCCGGATCACCCCCGACGAGAAGACGCAGTCGCACGAGGAGGAGCAGGCTGAAACTCCGTGGAGACCTGTAGTCAACCCGTTGAAATTCCTGACATCACCAAGCTGACCCGGCGTGGGCACTGGACGCAGCCCCTCCGAGTCCGTAAATCTCCCCCGACCCCGTTGCGGAACGCCCTATGCCAGACCTGCCGCCCCTGACGCTCTTCCTTGCCGCCCCCCGCGGCTTTTGCGCCGGGGTGGACCGCGCGATCAAGATCGTCGAGATGGCCCTGCAGAAATGGGGCGCGCCGGTCTATGTCCGGCACGAGATCGTCCACAACAAGTTCGTCGTCGACGCACTGCGCACCCAGGGGGCGATCTTTGTGGAAGAACTGGAAGACTGCCCCGACGACCGCCCCGTCGTCTTCTCCGCCCACGGCGTCCCGAAGGCGGTGCCGGCCGAGGCGAGCCGCCGCCAGATGATTGCCGTCGACGCCACCTGCCCCCTTGTCACCAAGGTCCACAATGAAGCCGCCCGGCATTCCGAGGCCGGCACCCAGATGATCTACATCGGCCACGCGGGCCATGCCGAAACGGTCGGCACGATGGGCCAGTTGCCGCCGGGGGAGGTCCTGCTGGTCGAGACGGTGGCGGACGTGGCAAGGCTCCGGGTCCGCGACCCCGGAAAGCTTGCCTTCATCACCCAGACCACCCTGTCCGTGGACGATACGGCCGAAATCGCCGCCGCGCTCAAGGCCCGCTTTCCCTTGATCCACGCCCCCGCCCACGACGACATCTGCTACGCCACCACCAACCGCCAGGCCGCCGTCAAGGCCATCGCCCCGAAGATTGACGCCCTGCTCGTCATCGGCGCTCCCAACTCCTCCAACTCCCGCCGCCTGGTCGAGGTGGGCGCCGCTGCCGGTTGCGCCTATGCCATGCTGATCCAGCGCGCCGCCGACATCGACTGGCGCGCGCTGCAAGGTGCCAGCGCCATCGGCCTGACTGCCGGGGCCTCGGCCCCCGAGGTGCTGGTCAACGAGGTGATCGACGCCTTCCGCACCCGCTATTCCGTCACGCTCGACCTCGTGGAAACAGCTGTCGAGGACATAGAGTTCAAGGTCCCCCGCATCCTTCGCGAACCCGCATGATGTTGAAACGCGTTCTTCTGCTTGCCGCCCTGATCGCCCTGCCCGCCCAGGCCGACGATGCCCTGGTACTGGCCGAATACTGGACGGACTCCGGCAGCCTGCCGCCGGAATATGCCTGGACAACCAGCATCACGATCCTGGAAGACGGCCAGCTCACCCTGAAACACTGCAAGGGCTATGACAGCGAAGGTCCCGCCTGCAAGACCCGCCGCGCGACGGTGCCCGAACCGGCCCTGACTGCGATCCGGACGGCAGCGGAAGAAAGCGGACTGGCGGCAAAGCCTGCAAAGGAAGCGGAGTTTCCGATGGTTGGCGGCGGGCTGACGGGTGGCCGGGTCTATGTCGGCGGGCAGCAGGTCGTGCTGCTTGCACAACCCGCCGATGCTGATGCCGACCGCGTGGGCCGGGTGCTGGAGGCCATCGCCGCCGCCCTCCCACCGCGCTTCGCTCATTTCATCAACCCCGACTGACCGCTGGCCATGCGCGCGCCGTCACGCTAGACGAAGCCATGACCGACAATGCCCGCATCCCCCGCCCTGCCCTCCTTCTCGGCCTTGCCGGGCTGATCCCGTTCCTCTGGTCCGCGGCCACCCACCTTTCTCCGGCGCTGTCCGCCTGGGCCGGGCAGGCGCTGTCGCCGATGTTTCTGGGCGCCTATGTCGGGCTGACCTGGGGCACGGTGGTCCTCTGTTTCCTGTCAGGCGCCCTCTGGGGCTTTGCTACCCGGGCCGAGGGACGTGACGCTTCCTTCGCCTACACCCTTTCGGTCATCCCGGCGCTCTGGTCGTTCGTCATGGTCTCCGACGCCTCCGACACATCGGCGATCTTCCTGGCGGCCGGGTTCGCGGGCCTCCTCCTCCTCGACGCCACCTTCACCGCCTGGGGCCTGGCGCCACGCTGGTGGTTCCGGCTGCGCGTCATGCTGACCGTTGTCGTCCTTGCCTGTATTGCCATTCCGTTGCAGGCCTGAACCCCATGCCCGATCTTTTCGCCTATACCGACGGCGCCTGTTCCGGAAACCCTGGCCCCGGTGGCTGGGGCGTGCTGATGGTCGCGCGCGAGAACGGTGTCGTGGTCAAGGAACGCGAGCTTCAGGGCGGCGAGCCGCTGACCACCAACAACCGGATGGAACTGTTGGCGGCGATCTCGGCGCTGGAGGCCCTGACCCGTCCGACGGACGTCACCATCGTCACCGACAGCGCCTATGTGAAAAACGGCATTACCGAATGGATTGCCGGGTGGAAGCGGAAGAACTGGCGCACTGCCGGGGGAAGCCCGGTGAAGAATGTCGAGCTTTGGCAAAGGCTTGAAACCGCCGCCGCCCGGCATCAGGTCACCTGGCGCTGGATCAAGGGGCACGCGGGCCATGCCGAGAACGAACGCGCCGACGCGCTTGCCCGCGCGGGCATGGCACCCTTCAAGGCCCCTGTCTGATGGGCGGCTTCACGCTTCAGGACGGGCTCGACTATGCCTCGGTGCTGGTCTTCGCGCTGACCGGGGCGCTGGCGGCAAGCCGCTCGCAGCTTGACGTCGTCGGCTTCATCTTCATCGCCTGCCTTACCGCCGTCGGCGGTGGCACGCTGCGTGACGCGATCCTGAACCGCGAGGTCTTCTGGCTGGCCGATCCCCTTGTCCTCGGCGTTGCCACCGTCGCCGCGGTGCTGGTGTTCTTCACCGCCCATCTTCTTGAAAGCCGCTACCGGGCGCTTCTCTGGTTCGATGCCGCCGCGCTGGCGATCGCCGTCCCCGCCGGGGTGGCCGTGGCGCTGGCGGAAGGTCAGGGCTGGCCCATCGTCCTGGTGATGGGGATGATCACCGGATGCATGGGCGGCCTTCTGCGCGATGTGGTCTGCAACGAGGTGCCGCTGGTCCTGAAGCAGGGCGAGCTTTATGCGACCTGCGCGCTGGCCGGGTCGCTCGGTGCCGTCATCGCAGGCGGCTTCGGCCTGCCGCAGGGCCTTGGCCTGCTGATCTGCGCCTGCATGGTCTTTACCCTGCGCGCTGGCAGCATCGCGCTTGGCTGGCGGCTTCCGGTCTATCGCTCGCAGCCGCCACGTCCGGGGGCACCTAAGCGTTAGGCTTGCCGGATGAACGAATATTCGTTTACCCTTTGTCCATGCCGCGCACCCGCACGATCCCTGATGCCGATATCTTCGCCGCGATCCTGCGTCTTCTTTCAGAGGGCGGCGACAAGGCGGTGTCCTTCGGCTCGGTCGGCAAGGCGACGGGTCTTGCGCCGCCAACCCTGGTCCAGCGCTATGGCAACCGCGACGCCATGGTCCGTGCCGCCCGTCTTGCCGCCTGGGACGAGCTGGAGCGCCGGACCGGCGCCGCCATAGCGGCCTCGGCCGACAAGGGACCGCAGGGGCTGTTGAAGGCGATCGGCCCCGTCGATCCGGCAGCCACCCTGGCCGATCTGCGCGACCCCGAGCTGACCGCGCGCGCCGCAAGCTGGCGCATGGGGGTGGAAACCGCGCTTGCGCTGCGCCTCGGCTCTGGTCAGAAGGCGCGGGAAGGTGCCGCGATCCTGTTTGCGGCCTGGCAGGGGCAGGCGCTTTGGTCGGGGACCGGGAACTCCGGCTTTCGCCTGAAAGACGCTGTGAAGCGGCTTACCTGACGAAGGATTTCCAGGCCCAGATCAGGATCAGCGCGCCCAGAAGCGCGCCGACGAACCCGGCCCCTATCCCGCCCAGCAGCACCAGAAAGCGCAGGACCACCGTCCCGATCAACGCCCCCAGCACACCAAGCGCGATGGTCGATGGCGTATCCATGTTCACCTTCAGGATGCGCGTCGCAAGAAAGCCTACGGCAACCCCCACGATCAGCAGCAGAACAAGCGGCATGGTGTCCTCCCCTCCACTCGTCTGCAAGATATGGGAACCCGCTTGCCTCGGCGCTATAGGCTTTCGGGCAAAACCAGACCGCGAAGCACCTCGGCTGCGGGCATCGGGCGCTTGCCTTCGCGCTGTGCCTCGGTGATCTCGACTGCGCCCGTGCCGCAAGCAACCGTGAAGCCGTGCAGCACCTGACCGGGCGCACCCGTCCCCGGTGCCAACCGCGAGCGCAGAAGCTTCACCCTCTCGCCCCCCACCTGTGTCCAGGCGCCGGGAAATGGCGAGAGTCCGCGGATCAGCCGGTCAACCTCTACCGCCGGACGGGACCAGTCGACCCGCGCCTCGGTCTTGTCGATCTTAGCAGCATAGGTCACGCCCTCGGCGGCCTGTGGCACTGCGGACAGCGGCAGCTGATCCAGCGCCTCGACAACCAGCCGGGCCCCCAGCGCGCTGAGGCGATCATGCAGGCCTGCCGTGGTTTCCTCGGCACCGATCTCCACCGCCTCCCGCAGCAGGACCGGCCCGGTATCGAGGCCCGCCTCCATCTGCATGATGCAGACCCCGGTTTCCCGGTCGCCCGCCATGATGGCCCGATGGATCGGCGCCGCCCCGCGCCAGCGCGGCAGAAGCGAGGCATGGATGTTCAGGCAGCCCAGCCTTGGCGCATCCAGCACCTCCTGCGGCAGGATGAGGCCATAGGCCACCACCACCGCAACATCGGCGTCCAGCGCGGCGAACTCTGCCGCCGCCGCATCGCTGCGCAGCGAAACCGGGTGCTGAACCGGCAGGCGCAGAGCTTCGGCGCGCGCCTGCACCGGGCTTGGCCGATCTGCCTTGCCCCGCCCCGCCGGGCGTGGGGGCTGGCAGTAGACCGCCATGATCTCATGCTTCCGATGCAGGGCTTCCAGCACCGGCACGGAAAATTCCGGCGTGCCCATGAAAATGATTTTCACTTGCGCCGCCCCAGCTTTTCCGCCTTTGCAATCAGCATCTTGCGCTTCAGGGGCGAGAGATGGTCGAAATACATCTTTCCCGCCAGATGGTCGATCTGGTGCTGCGCGCTTGTCGCCCAGAGGCCGACGAAATCGCGCTCCTCCATCTCGCCATCCGCGTTCAGGAACCGCACCGTCACCGCCCGCGGCCGCTGGATCACCGCCGATACGCCGGGCAGGTTCGGCGAGGCTTCCTCATGCTCGCGCAGTTGCACGCTGGCATGAAGGATCTCGGGATTTGCCATCCGCACCGCCTGCCCACGCGCCTCGGAACAATCCACCACCGCCAGCCGCAAGGGCACCCCGATCTGCACCGCCGCAAGGCCATAGCCCGGCATCGCATCCATCGTGTCGATCAAGTCGGCCCAGATCGCCCGGATCTCATCGGTGATCGCCGGAACATCCGCGGCAGGCGACCGCAGCACGGCATGCGGCCAGGGCAGGCAGCGCCGCACCGTCACGCCCGTGCCCGTTCCCGCTTCAGCTTTTCCATCTTCCGGGTAATCATCTGCCGCTTCAGCGGCCCCAGGTAATCAATGAACAGCTTGCCATCCAGATGGTCGATCTCGTGCTGCACGCAGGTCGCCCAGAGGCCCGCGAACTGCCGCTCCTGCACCTGCCCGTCCAGCCCCAGCCAGCGCACCTGCACTTCGGCCGGGCGCTTCACCTCGGCGTATTGCTCGGGGATCGAAAGGCAGCCTTCCTCATAGGTCGACAGGTCCTCGGAGGACCAGATAATCTCGGGGTTGACCAGCGCCATCGGCTCCGGGTCGCCTTCCTTGATGCAGTCCATGACGATGACGCGCTTCGTCACGCCGACCTGCGGCGCGGCCAGACCGATGCCCGGCGCGTCGTACATCGTCTCCAGCATGTCGGCGGCCAGCTGCTTGATCTCCGGCGTGATTTCCGCCACGGGATCGCAGAGCTTCTTGAGGCGCGGATCAGGATGGATCAGGATGGGGCGGATCATGAAAGCGATCTACGAAAGCGGACGCGCGATAGCAAGAGGCGGGCTGGATGGCAGCAACACCGGAAGATCGGAAAGGCGGAAGGTGGATTTTCCAAGTATTCTGATCTTCTTGGATCACTTTCCCAACATTGCGGACTAAATAGGGATGACTTCCTGATAGCAATGGAATAATCGGATGAATATCCCCAACGACAGGCTGACCGACATGACCTTCGATACCCCGATCTCCCGCGCTGGCTCGCATTGCGCAAAGTGGGACATGCTGGAGCCGCTCTACGGCCTGAAGCCCGATGAGGGCCTCGCCATGTGGGTCGCCGACATGGAGTTTCGGCCGCCGCAGGCCGTGCAGGCCGCGCTGGAGGGGATGCTTGACCATGGCGTCTACGGCTATTTCGGCGACGACCGCAAATATCTTGACGCGATCCGCTGGTGGATGGCTACCCGGCACGGCTGGGAAGTGCAGCCGGACTGGATCTTCACCACGCACGGGCTGGTCAACGGCACCGCGCTTTGTGTCCACAGCTTCACCAAGCCGGGCGATGCCGTGATTCTGATGACCCCGGTCTACCATGCCTTCGCCCGCGTCATCAAAGCCGCCGGGCGCGAGGTGCTGGAATGCCCGCTGGCCATGGTCGACGGCACCGCGCGAATGGACTTCGCCGCCTGGGAGAAACTCCTCACCGGGCGCGAGAAGATGTTGATCCTCTGCTCGCCGCACAACCCCGGCGGCCGGGTCTGGACGGTCGAGGAACTGCGCCAGGTCGCCGATTTCTGCGCGAAGCACGACCTGGTCCTGGTGTCGGACGAGATCCATCATGATCTGGTCTTCCCCGGCCAGACCCATACGGTGATGGCCAAGGCCGCACCGCAGATCGCCGACCGGCTGGTGATGATGACGGCCACCACCAAGACCTTCAACATCGCAGGCGCCCATATCGGCAATGTCATCATCGCCGACCCCGCCCTGCGCAAAACCTTCGCGAATACGATCAACGCCATGGGCATTTCGCCCAATTCCTTCGGCATGCACATGGCCACCGCCGCCTATTCGCCGGAAGGTGCAGCCTGGGTCGATGCGCTGATGCGCTACCTCGACGGCAACCGGAAACTGTTCGACGACGGCATCGCGAAGATCCCCGGCCTTCGGTCCACTCCGCTGGAAGCGACCTATCTCGCCTGGGTCGACTTCTCCGGCACCGGCATGGCTCCGGGCGAATTCATCGACCGCGTGCAGAAGGTCGCCCGGATCGCCACCAACCAC
>JAFLCY010000052.1 GCA_017303485.1 Rhodobacterales bacterium | reverse complement strand
TGGTGGGCCTCGGCGGTGCGGTCGAGGGTGTCGACTTGGGGCTCGGCGGGGGCCGGGATGGGGGTGGCGGGTTTCAGGAGGGCGGGTTTGGCGGCGGGTTTGAGGTAGGCCATCAGGCCCTCCCATCCGCCTTCGCGCCCGAAGCCGCTCTCGCGGACGCCGCCGAAGCCTGCGGCGGCGTCGAAGAGGTTGGTGGCGTTGACCCAGACCACCCCGGCCTTGAGTTTGGGGGCGATGTCGAGGGCGAGGTTGACGTTCTCGGTCCAGAGGGTCGCGGCGAGGCCGTAGCGGGTGTTGTTGGCAAGCTGGACGGCTTCCTCGGGGGTGCGGAAGGTCATCGAGACGAGGACCGGGCCGAAGATTTCCTCTTGCATCAGGGTGGAGGCGGTGCCGAGGCCGGTGATCAGGGTGGGGGGGTAGAAGCAGCCCTGCGCGGGGACGGGGGTTGCGGCCTGGTAGTGGTCGCCCTCGGGGTTGTCCTTGACGAGGCGGGTGATGGTGTCGAGCTGGATGGGGTCCACGACGGCGCCGATGTCGATGGCTTTATCGAGGGGGTCGCCGAGGCGGAGGCCGTCCATCCGGCGTTTCAGTTTGTCGTAGAAGCGGGGGGCGACGCCTTCCTGGACGAGGAGGCGGGAGCCGGCGCAGCAGACCTGGCCCTGGTTGAACCAGATGGCATCGACAAGGCCCTCGATGGCGGAGTCGAGGTCGGCGTCGTCGAAGACGATGTAGGGGGATTTGCCGCCGAGTTCGAGGGTGAGGGCTTTGCCCGTGCCTGCGGTGGCCTCGCGGATGCGTTTGCCGACGGAGGTGGAGCCGGTGAAGGCGATCTTGTCGACTTCGGCGTCCACCAGCGCGGCCCCGGTGCTGCCGTCGCCGGTGACGATGTTGAGGACGCCTTTCGGGAGGCCCGCCTCACGGGAGATGTCGGCGAAGAGGAGGGCGGTGAGGGGGGTGTATTCAGCGGGTTTGAGGACGACGGTGTTCCCGGCGGCCAGCGCGGGGGCGACCTTCCAGGCGAGCATGAGGAGCGGGAAGTTCCAGGGGATGACCGCGCCTGAGACGCCGAGGGGGGCGAGGTCGGGGTGCTCGGAGTGCAGGAGTTGCGCGAGGCCCGCGTGGTAGGAGAAGTGGCGGGCGACGAGGGGGATGTCGATGTCGCGGGACTCGCGGATCGGTTTGCCGTTGTCGAGGGTTTCCAGGGTGGCGAGGAGGCGGGAGTGTTTTTGCGTCAGGCGGGCGAGGGCGTAGAGGTATTTGGCTCTCGCATGGCCGGGGAGTTTGGCCCATTTCGGTTGCGCGCGTCTTGCGGCGGTGACGGCGGCGGCCACGTCGTCGTCGGTGCCCTGGGTGACTTTTGCCAGAGGCTTGCCGGTGGCGGGGTTGTGGGTCGTGAAGGTGTCGCCGGGGGCGGTGAATTGGCCGTCGATGAAATGGCCGAAGGTGCCGTTGTGCTTGGCGATCCAGGCGAGGGCTTCGGAGGCGCTCTCGGGGGCGGGGCCGTAGGCCATGCTGTCGAAGATTTCCTTGATGGTCATTTTGCAGCCCATTTCTTCCCGGAACGGGTCAGAAGACCTCTGTCTCTCAAAGACTGAGCGGCCCATCTCATGTCGTATTGCCAAGTGTAGAACAGGTCACTTGACGCCCTTAGATCGCGTTCATGCTTTGCCCAAATCGTTTTCGCCACTTCGACGACCGTAGCCTCGCCGCCAAGGCTTTTCACCGTGTCCAAAACGATCTGAGGAAGGTCACTTCTTTTGAGCATCGCTTATCCCATCGCGTGGCGGTTGGCGGCGGAGTAGTGGCCGGTGAGGTGGTGTTCGAGCTGGCGTTCGATGTCGCCGAGGAGGGAGGAGGCGCCGAAGCGGAAGAGGTCGGGTTGCAGCCAGGGGTGGCCGAGTTCGTCTTTCATGAGGCTCAGGTAGACGAGTGCGTCCTTGGCCTTGGCGATGCCGCCTGCGGGTTTGTAGCCGACCTTGAAGCCGGTCCGTGCCTCATAGTCGCGGATGGCGCGGATCATGGTGAGGGAGACGGGGAGGGTGGCGTTGACGCTTTCCTTGCCGGTGGAGGTCTTGATGAAATCGGCGCCCCCCATCATGCAGATCAGGCTGGCGCGGGCGACGTTTCGGAGGGTGCCAAGTTCGCCGGTGGCGAGGATGGCTTTCACATGCGCCTCGCCGCAGGCTTCGCGCATGTCGCGCATTTCGTCATAGAGCGCCTGCCAGTTCTGCGTCAGGACATGGCGGCGGGAGATGACGATGTCGATTTCCTTCGCCCCTGCCCGGACGCTTTCGCCGATCTCGGCGATGCGCAAGCGGTAGGGCGAGAGGCCCGCCGGAAAGCCGGTGGAGACGGCGGCGACGGGGATGCTGGTCCCTTCCAGCGCGCGGACGGCGGTTTCGACCATCTCGTGGTAGACGCAGACGGCGCCGGTGGTGAGGCCCGGCATCCCCAGCTTCTCCAGCATCCAAGGGGCGACGGGTTGGCGGGCCTTGGCGCAGAGGCGCTGGACGCGACCTGCGGTGTCGTCGCCGGACAGCGTGGTGAGGTCGATGAGCGAGATCGCCTTCAGGAGCCAGGCGGCCTGATACTCTTTCTTCACCGAGCGGCGGCCGGGCAGCGTCGCGGCGCGGCGCTCGATGGCCGAGGTGTTTGCCTGCACCGAGGCGACCCAGTCGAGGTCCAGCGCCATGCCGGGGTTCCGGGGATGGGTGACCTGGGGCAGAAGGCCGGTCTGGGACGGGGAATGCGTGTTCATGGGGTGACCCCGCGCGTGGTGCCGAATGCGGGCGACGATGACATGCGGGGACGGTTCGGGCAAGGGCTTCACCGGTGAAAATTGACCGATTGGTCAACTTTCACCGTGGCGCGGCAGTTGACCCGGGCGGGCGAAAGGTGCCTCTTCTGGCGAAACCCGGCGAAGGGAGCCGAAGCGCCATGCAAGACCTGGACCTGACCGGCCATTGGGCGGGGATCCTCTCGCTGCTCATCTTCGCCCTGGCCTATGTGATGGTGATCTTCGAGGAAGCCACCCACATGCGGAAGTCGAAGCCGGTGATGCTGGCGGCGGGGCTAATCTGGGCCTTGATCGGGATCGCCTATGGCATCGCCGGTCAGCCGGAGGCAGCGCATGCGCATGCAGTCGAGATCATCGAGGAATATGGCGAGCTGTTCCTGTTCCTGATCGTGGCGATCACCTATGTGAACACGCTGGAGGAGCGGCGGGCCTTTGACGTGTTGCGGGTCAGGCTGGTCGGGCTGGGGCTGGGCTACCGGCAGTTGTTCCTGCTGACGGGGGTGCTGGCCTTCTTCCTGTCCTCGGTCTTGGACAACCTGACGACGGCGCTGATCATGGGGGCGGTCGCGATGGCGCTGGGGCGGGAAAATCCGCGCTTTGTCGTCTTGTCCTGTGTCTCGATCGTGGTGGCGGCCAATGCGGGCGGGGCGTTCTCGCCCTTCGGCGATATCACGACGCTGATGGTCTGGCAGCAGGGCAAGCTGGAGTTCTTCGAGTTCTTCGCGCTGTTCCTGCCCTCGCTGGTCAACTGGATGGTCCCGGCGGGGCTGATGCTGATGGCTGTGCCGACCGAACGGCCGGCGCAGGTGACCGAGACGGTGCGCGGCAAGCCGGGAATGCTGGGGGTGGTGGTGCTGTTCGCGCTGACCATCGCCACGGCGGTGGCGTTCAAGAACTTCCTGCAGCTGCCGCCCGCGCTGGGGATGATGCTCGGCCTCGGCTATCTGCAGATGTTCGCCTTCTACCTGCAGGTCACCGGGCACCGGCGTGGCAACGGCGACATGGTGCTGGACAGTTTCAAGGAAGTGCAGCGGGTGGAGTGGGACACGCTTCTGTTCTTCTTCGGGATCATCTTCGCGGTGGGCGGGCTGGGGGTGCTGGGCTATCTCGCGATGGCGTCCGAGCTGCTTTATGCCGATCTTGGCCCGACGGTAGCCAATGTGATCATCGGCGTGTTGTCGGCGATCATCGACAATATCCCGCTGATGTTCGCCGTCCTGACCATGGACCCGGCGATGTCGGATGGTCAGTGGCTTCTGATCACGCTGACGGCGGGGACGGGGGGCTCGATGTTGTCGATCGGATCGGCGGCAGGGGTGGCGCTGATGGGGCAGGCGCGGGGGGTCTATACCTTCGGCGCCCATCTGAAATGGGCCTGGGTGATCGCCCTGGGCTATATCGCCGCCATCGGCGTGCATCTGGTGCTGAACGCGGGATCGTTCTGAGGCGGGAGGGCGGAATCGCCCTCCCTACCTGCTGTCGGGCGGGAAGGTGGCCCAGGGCGCGCCGGAGCCGCATTCGGGCAGGCCGGAGCGGTCGATGTTGCGCAGGAGAAGGGTCTTGGCCAGGTAGAGCGCGGACAAGGGCGCGGTCAGGAACAGGAAGGCGGCGACGAGGACCCCCTGCCAGATGACGCCCGTTCCGATCAGCATCGAATAGAGGGCGGCGGCGACCAGCGCGGCTCCGACGCCTAGGGTCGTGGCCTTGGTCGGCGCGTGCAGGCGCTGCATCGGGTTCTTCAGCTTCAGGAGGCCATAGCTTCCGATCAGGCCGAAGATTCCGCCAAGGACCAGAAGGGCTGCGATCAGGAGTTCGGCAGGTTGGGTCATTCGATGATGCTCCCGCGCAAAAGGAACTTGCAGAAGGCGACGGTCGAGATGAAGCCGGTCAGCGCGAACAGAAGGGCGGCCTCATGGTTCAGGGTCGAGCCGGTCCTGAGCCCGCTCAGGACAAGGAGCGCGATGGTGTTCACCGTCATGGTGTCGATGGCGAGGATGCGGTCGGTCACGCAGGGCGCGGTGAAGAGGCGCACGAGGTTCAGGACGAAGGCCAGCGCGAAGGCGGCGAGGGCGAAGGTCAGGGCGGTGGTCAGGATCATTCGAAAATCCTTTTCAGGCGGGCCTCGTAGCGGGTCTTGATCTCATCCCGGACACTGTCGGGGTCGGGGGCGTGCAGCGCATGGATCAGGAGCGCGCTGCCATCGGCGGCGAAGTCGGCGGTCAGGGTGCCGGGGGTCATGGTGATGGTTCCGGCGAGAAGGCTGATCGCCTCGGGCGAAGTCAGTTCGATCGGGACGGTGATCCAGGCCGAGCGGATGCGGTCGGCCGGAAGGAACAGGATGATCCGCGCCACCTGGAAGTTTGCCACGATGACATCCCAGACGACGAGGAGGAAGTAGGCGATCAGGCTGAGCGGGCGCCGGACCCTCGGACGGTCTGGCCACCAGCGGGACGACAGAAGCGGGATGAGCGTGGCCAGGATCAGCGCAAGGACGAGGCTGCCGAGCTTCCACTGGTTCACGAGGAGGAACCAGAGGAGGACGAGGGTGGCTGAAAGGTAGGGATGCGGGAAGAGGCGTCTCATGGCAGGGCCTCCAGCCTGGCGGCGGCGATATAGGCCTGCGGGTCGAGGAGGCTGTCGGCGGTTGCGGCGAGCCAGCCGGCAACCGGCCCGGCGCAGACGGTCAGGATGGCGAGACCGGCAAGAAGCGCGAAGGTTGCGGCAAGGGCAAAGGGTTCGGGTGCCGGCGCGGGCGGCGGGGCCTCGGCCCCGGAGTTCCAGAACAGGAGCGAGCCTGCGCGCGAGAGGCCGAGGATCATCAGGAAGGAGGAGACGAGGATGGCGGGCCAGATCACGGCGGCCTGATCGCGCCAGGCGTCGAGGATAAGGAGCTTGCCAAGGAAGCCGGACAGTGGCGGCAGGCCGGCAAGCGCGATGGCGGCGGCGAGGAAAAGCACGCCGGTCAGGCCGGACTGGGCGATCGGGGCAGAGGTGTCGAGCCGCAGATGCGCGCGGCGGCGGGAGAGGAGGTCGGCGACCAGGAAGATCAGCGCGGTCGCGAGGGTGGAGTGGACGAGGTAGTAGAGTGCTGCGGCAATGGCGGTCGGGGTCAGCGGGGCGAGGGCGAGAAAGACCGTGCCCATCGAGGCGATGGCGGCGAAGGCGGCAAGCCGGGGCAGGGTCACCGCGCCAAGGATGCCAAGGGCGCCAATCCCGAGGGTGACGAGCGCCGCGGGCAAGAGGAGCGTCGGCAGGATCAGGCCGGTGGCGGGCAGGTCGGGCGGGAAGACGAGGGTGGCGAAGCGCAGGGTGGCATAGGCGCCGACCTTGGTCATGATCGCGAAGAGGGCGGCGGTGACGCCAGGTGCGTTGGCATAGGTGGCGGGAAGCCAGAAATGCAGCGGCACCAGCGCGCCCTTGATCGCGAAGACCAGGAAAAGCATGATCGCCGCCACGCGCAGGAGGGCGGCATCGCCCTGCGGCAGCGCCGGCAGTTTCTGCGCGAGATCGGCCATGTTGAGCGTGCCGGTCACCGCATACAAAAGCGCGAGCGCGATGAGGAACAGGGACGATCCGACGAGATTGAAGGCCACATATTGCAGGCCCGCGCGGGTGCGTGCCTCGCCGCCGCCATGGATCATCAGCCCGTAGGAGGCGATGAGCAGGACCTCGAAGAAGACGAAGAGGTTGAAGGCGTCGCCGGTGAGGAAGGCCCCGCCGATGCCCATCAGGAGGAACTGGAGGAGCGGATGGAAATGCGCGCCCTTCGCATCCCATCCCGAACTGATGGCATAGACCGTGACCGGCAGGGCAAGGGCCGCAAGCAGGGCGACCATCAGGGCGGAGAGCCGGTCGAGGACCAGGGTGATCCCGAAGGGCGCGGGCCAGTCGCCGAGGAAATAGGCCTGCGGCCCCTCGGTGCTGGCGGCGTGGAGGAGGGCAAGGCCGATGGCGTTCAGCGCCAGGATCGCGGCAAGGCTGACGAGGCGCTGGGCGGCGAGACGCTGCCTGAGGCCGGTGACCATCAGCGCCGCGACAAGGGCGGGCAGGACGACGGGAGCGATGATCCAGTGGCTCATGCGGCGGCCCCTCTGGCAGTCGGGGCGGCTTTGAGAATGAGCGCCAGCGGCGCGTACCTTTTGTCTCGCCTTATGCGCGTGAAGGACGCGCAACGGCTCGGGCGTGCCTCCGGCGGGAGTATTTGCGGAAAAGAGCAAGGAGCCGGCTGGGGCCTGGCGGGAGGGGGCAAGAGGTTCATGCCTTTTCCTCCTTGTCGGCGTCGCCGAGGTCGATGCGGTCATGCCCGGCCTGAAGGTGGCCGGCAATGGCGAGGATCATGATCACCGCGGTCATCCCGAAGGAGATCACGATGGCGGTCAGGACGAGGGCCTGCGGCAGCGGATCGGCGTAGCTGTCGGAGGTGCCGATGATCGGCGCCGCATTCAGGGCCAGGCGTCCGGAGGCAAAGAGGAAGATGTTGACCGCGTAGCTGAGGAAGGTCAGCCCGAGGATCACCGGAAAGGTGCGCTGGCGCAGCATCAGGTAAAGACCCACGGCGGTCAGGAGGCCGATGACCGAGGCGAGGAGGACTTCCATCAGCGCGCCTCCTCAAGGTCATAGGCGGCGGTGTTCGGTCTCTCTCCGCTGCGCAGGGACAGGCGCGAGAGCGAGGCGAGGGCCAATAGCACCGCCCCGAGGACGCAGAGGAAGACGCCAAGGTCGAAGATCGCGGCGGTGGCCAGTTCGAATTCCTCCAGGGGGGGCAGGTGGACATAGGTGTAGCCCGAGGTGAGGAAGGGCAGGCCGAAGGCCCAGGCGCCGGTTCCGGCCAGGAGGGCGACCAGGACACCCCAGCCGATCAGGCCGTGATGGTCGAAGCGCTGGCGGGCATGGCTCCAGTCATAGCCCGAGGCGAGGTATTGCAGGAGATAGGCGATGGCGAACACGAGGCCGGCGACGAAGCCGCCGCCGGGCAGGTTGTGGCCGCGCAGGAAGAAGAAGGTGCCGACCATCATCGCCATCGGCAGAAGGAGCCGCGTCGCCACGACCGGCATCATCGGATGGCGGTCCGCAGATTCCGGGGTGCGGGGCATGCGAGCGAGGCGGCGCGAGACGGCGGGGCTGGCCAAGAGGGTTTCGGACAGCGCGAAGATCACCAGGGCGGCGATGCCGAGGACGATGATCTCGCCGAAGGTGTCATAGCCCCGGAAGTCGACGATGATGGTGTTGACCGCATTGGTGCCGCCCGCGCCGGGTTTCGACTGCGCGAGATGGAAGGCCGAGATCGGCTGGAACGCAGGGTCGCGGGTCAGCATGGCAAAGGCGAGGGCGCCGGTGCCGAGGCCGGCGGTCCCGGCGAGGACGGCATCGCGCACCCGGCGGCCGGGGTGGCTTTCGCGCGGGGTGTCCTTGGGCAGGAAGTTCAGCGCAAGGAGCATCAGGAGGACGGTCACCACTTCGACCGCGACCTGGGTGAGGGCGAGGTCCGGGGCTGAGGAGAAGGCGAAGAGGGGCGCGATCAGCAGGCCGACGACACCGGTCAGGATCAGGGCGACCAGCCGGTCGCGGTGCAGGATGGGAGTGGCAAGCGCGGCCAGCATCAGGACGAGCCAGAGTGCGACCGCCACCAGGTCGGGGGCAAGAATCGCCCGGCTGCCCGGCTGGTGCGGGGCGGAGAAGAAAGCATAGGCGGCGGCGGCGATGATGGCGGCAAGGCCGAGGGAGAGGCTGCGGCCGAAGCGTCCGTCATGCAGAAGGGCGGTCAGCCGGCGGGCATCGGCGGCGATGGGCTCGATCACGCCGTCGAACATCCGCTTCGCTTCGGGGCGCGGGGCGGCGTCCCAGATCGCGCGGAGGCGGGGATAGGCCCCGAGGGCCATGAGACCGCCACCGATCGCCCCGAGCGACATCCAGAGCGCGGGGGCGGCAAGCCCGTGCCAGTGGCTGACGTGGATCTGGATGGCGGTCCCGGTGGTCGCGCTGGCGGCGGGATCGACGATCCAGGCGGTCATCAGATTGGGGAAGATGCCGATGAGGACGACCAGTGCGGCAAGACCGGCCGGGGCGGCCCAGAGGCCGGGGCCGGGGTCGTGCGGCGGATTTGGATAGTCCGTCCGCTCCGGGCCGAGGAAGCCGTGGGCGAGGAGGCGGAAGGAATAGGCGACCGAGAGGAGCGCGCCGAGCGTGGCGGCGAGGCCGACCAGCCAGGGGGTCGGCCAGGCCACATGGGCGGCCTCTTCGAGCATCATCTCTTTCGACAGGAAGCCGTTCAGGGGCGGGATGCCGGCCATCGAGAGGCTGGCGAGAAGGACGATCGCGAAGGTGACGGGCATCAGGCGGCGGAGGCCGCCGAGGCGGCGGAGGTCGCGGGTATGGGCCTCGTGGTCGACGATGCCGGCCGACATGAAGAGGGCGGCCTTGAAGGTGGCGTGGTTGATGATGTGAAAGATCGCGACGGTCGCGGCCGTGGTCGTGCCGAAGCCGAGAAGCATGGTGATCAGGCCGAGGTGGCTGACGGTGGAATAGGCGAGAAGCGCCTTCAGGTCGTCCTTGAAGAGCGCGATCTTGGCCCCGAGGATCATGGTGAACAGGCCGGTGAAGCTGACGATCACAAACCACTCGAAAGTGCCGGAGAGGACGGGCCAGAGCCGGGCCATCAGGAAGATTCCGGCCTTCACCATGGTCGCGGAGTGGAGATAGGCCGAGACCGGGGTGGGGGCGGCCATGGCATGCGGCAGCCAGAAGTGGAAGGGGAACTGCGCCGATTTGGTGAAGGCGCCCAGAAGGATCAGGATCAGGGCGGGCAGGTAGAGCGGCGAGGCCTGGATCGCGTCCTTCTGCGTCAGGATCACCGACAGGTCGTAGCTGCCCGCGATCTGGCCGAGGATCATCAGGCCCGCGATGAGCGCCAGCCCGCCGCCACCGGTGACCGCAAGGGCCATGCGGGCGCCCTGGCGGCCCTCGCGCCGGTGGCTCCAGTAGCCGATGAGCAGGAAGGAGGAGAGCGAGGTCAGCTCCCAGAAGACGAGAAGGAGGAGGATGTTGTCGGAGAGGACGATGCCGACCATCGCACCCTGGAAGAGGAGGAGATAGCTGAAGAACCGCCCCATCGGATCGGACTCGGCCAGGTAGAAGCGGGCATAGAGGATGATCAGGAGGCCGATGCCGAGGATCAGGCCCGCGAAGAGGAGGCCGAGCCCGTCGAGAAAGAAGTTGGCGTTGAGGCCAAGCGCGGGAAGCCAGTCGATCCGGGTCTGGACCGGCTGTCCGGCGAGGACAGCGGGGATGTGGAAGGACAGGAGGAGGAGAGCGGTAAGGGTGACCGCCCCGGCGGCAAGGGCAGCGGCGTTGCGGCCATGGCGGATGGCAATGGCAGGCAGGACGGCGCCAAGGAAGGGCAGGGCCGCAATCAGGGCTAGGGACATTCTTGCGGCTTCCTCGTCGTGGCGTGCGTTCTGGGCGCGGGCTTGGCGTCGCGGCGGGTTTCGTCCGATGTGGCGCTTTTGCCGGGCATGTCAACCCGGTTGCGGCAGGTTCGGCAACGGGATTCTGTCGCAGGGCGCGCATTTCGGGGGGTGCGGGGCGGGACGGAAGGGGCGTTCCGGGGCGTTTTTCGCTGAAGCCGGAGCCCTTTGGGTCAAGGGGCCGGGGCCATGTGTCGGGCGTGTCGCGGGGGGCGATGGACGCTCCGCGGGGAGTATTTCTGGAAAAGAGCAAATGGGAGCGGTTTTTTCCGTGACCCGGCCGGCGGCAGGGGCGCGGGCCGGGGGGGGCGACGGCAGCCGTGCGGGGGCTGCCGTCGCGGGGGTGTCAGACGGCCTCGGTGACGCCTTCGGGCAGTTTCGCCCCGGTCATGAAGGCCACGGCGTCGGACATCGAATAGTCCTGCGGCCTGATCACGGTCAGGCGGCGGCCAAGCCGGTGGATGTGGATGCGGTCGGCGACCTCGAAGACATGCGGCATGTTGTGGCTGATCAGGATGATCGGGATGCCGCGCGCGCGGACATCGCGGATCAGTTCCAGCACCCGGCGGCTTTCCTTGACGCCAAGTGCTGCGGTGGGTTCGTCGAGGATCACGACCTTCGATCCGAAGGCCGCTGCACGGGCCACGGCGACACCCTGCCGCTGGCCACCGGACAGGGTTTCCACCGGCTGGGTGATGTCCTGGATGGTCATCAGGCCGAGTTCATTGAGTTTCTCGCGGGCGAACTTTTGCATCCGCGTGTGATCCATCTTGCGGAAGACGGAGCCCATGATCCCCGGCGCGCGCCATTCGCGGCCAAGGAACATGTTGTCGGCGATCGACAGCGCGGGCGACATGGCGAGGTTCTGGTAGACCGTCTCGATCCCCAGCGCCCGCGCGTCGTCGGGGCTGCGGAAATGGACCGGCTTGCCGTCGAGGAGGATCTCGCCGTGGTCGGGGACGACCGCCCCCGACAAGGCCTTGATAAGCGTGGATTTTCCTGCGCCGTTGTCACCGATGACGGCGAGGATTTCGCCCGGCATCAGTTCGAAGTCGGCACCGCTCATCGCGACCACGGTGCCGTAGCGCTTCATCAGGCCCTTTGCCTGCAGGATCGGTTGAACGGTCATTGCGAAGCCCTCCGCAGCCATTGGTCAAGCGCCACGGCGATGATCACAAGGCATCCCGCCGCGAATTTCTGCCAGTAGTCGTCGACCCCCGCGAGCGAGAGGCCGGTGACGAAGACGCCGACGATCATTGCGCCAAGGACCGAGCCGATGATCGAGCCGCGCCCGCCGAACAGCGAGGTGCCGCCGATCACCACGGCGGTGATCGAGGCGAGGTTCACGTCCTCGAAAGCGATAGGCGAGACCGAGCCGACGCGGCCGATGGCGATCCAGGCGGCGAAGCCGCAGATCAGCCCGGCGACGGTGTAGACCGAGACGAGCGTCCGGTTGACGTTGATGCCGGACAGTAGCGCCGCGTCCGGGTCGTCGCCGATGGCATGGACATGTCGGCCCCAGGCGGTGTGGTTCAGGACGTACCAGAGGAGTGCCGCCAGAAGGATCAGGGTGATCCCGCCATAGCTGATGCTGGCGCCCGAGATGTTGAAGCCCTTGCCGAAGAACAGAAGGCCGGGCGCGTTCGCCTCGATGTCGACGTTACGCACCGATTCCGATTTGGAGTACCAGAGCTTCAGCGCCTCGAAGACCGAGAGCGTGCCCAGCGTCACGATGAAGGGCGGCAGGCGCATCAGCGTGACGAGAAGCCCGTTCACCGCACCCATCAGCCCGGCGAGCCCGACGCCGATCAGGACGGCGATGATGACCGGGACGCCGGAGAAGACGGCGAGGTTGGCCATCACCAGCGACGAGACGACCAGGATCGCGCCGACCGAGAGGTCGATGCCTGCGGTCAGGATGATCAGCGTCTGCGCCAATGCGATGAAGCCGGTGACGGTCACCTGTTTCAGCACGGTCGAGAGCGCGCCGACGCCCAGAAAGCGCGGCTGGATCAGGCCGAAGATCAGGATCGACAGGATCAGGACAAGCGCCGGGATCATCGTCGGATTGCGGCGCATGAAGTTGCGCAGCTTGTGGATCAGGGTCTTGTCGTCCTTCTCGAAACTGGCGACGGCGGTGTCCGCCTTGTTCAGGGTCGCCTCGAAATCGGAAATCGTCTTGGTCGGTGCGTCTTCGCTTGTCATGTGCGGTCTTCCCCCGGATGACGTCGATGCCGGTACGGGCATCGTCTAAGAAGAAGGGCGACTGTAAAGCCGCCCTTCCACTAATCAAGCATTCGTCAAGGGCAGATCAGCCCCAGCAAAGCTCGGTGCCCTTGGCGCTGTCGATCGACTCCACGCCCTCGACCGGCTTGTCGGTCACCAGGTTCACGCCGGTGTTGAAGAAGGACAGGCCCTCGGTCACGGTCGGCTTGGTGCCGTCCTTGGCATAGGCGGCGATCGCCTCGATGCCGAGCGAGGCCATCTTCAGCGGATACTGCTGCGAGGTCGCGCCGATGGTGCCAGCCTTGACCGAGGCCACGCCCGGGCAGCCACCGTCGACCGAAACGATGATCGCCTGGGCTTCTTTCCCGGCGTTCTTCAGCGCCTGGTAAGCGCCTTCGGCGGCGGGTTCGTTGATGGTGTAGACCACGTTGATGTCGGGGTCTTTCGCCAGCAGCGTTTCCATCGCGCGGAGGCCGCCTTCGGGGTTCGCGTCAGAGTTTTCGTGGCCGATCACGCGCGGATCGGTTTCCGAGCCCATCACTTTCAGGTCGGGAACTTCGATGCCGAAGCCCTGCAGGAAGCCGGTGTCGCGCTGGACGTCGACCGAGATGTTGTCCTTGTTGATGTCCAGCATCGCGATCTTGGCGGTCGCGGCACCTTCACCCATCGTCGCAGCCGCCCATTTGCCGATCAGAAGGCCGGCTTCGAAGTTGTCGGTGGCGAAGGTGATGTCCTGGGCTTCGGTGTCGGCAAGCGGGGTGTCGAGCGCGATGACCAGGATGCCGGCGGCGCGGGCGTCCTTGAGGGCCGGGCCGACCGAGTCGTTCGAGGGCGTGATCAGGATACCCTTGGCGCCGGCGGCGACGCAGTTCTCGATCGCGGTGATCTGCGGGGCGGCGTCGCCGTCCTTTTCCCCGGCATAGGCCTGGAAGTCGAGGCCGGCAGCGGTGGCGGCGGCTTCGGCGCCTTCCTTCATCTTCACGAAGAACGGGTTGGTGTTGTTCTTGGTGATCAGGCAGGCGAGATCGGCGGCCGAGGCCATGCCCGACATCAACGCCAGCGCGCCCGCGCCGAGCAGGACTTTCGTGGTGACTTTCATAGGTCTTCCTCCCAAGGGTGGGGGCAGTTCCGCCCCCGGTTCAATCTGTGCGCAGGTCCCCGGGACGCTGCGCCACGGACAAGAAAAGCTGATTCCCGGCTCTGCGTCAAGATAATTAAATCACTCTGATTTATTATTGACAGAGTTTGCATCCCCGGCCAGTCTGCATGGGGACCGGCAGGCTTGCGCCGGACAGAGGGCAGGCCCGCGAGGAGGGGGTGCCACCATGCTGATCGGGATACCGCCCCTTCTGGGGCCCGAGTTTCTGGCGACCCTGCGGGCGATGGGGCATGGCGACGAGATCGCCATTGTCGACGGCAACTACCCCGCCCTTGACCATGCGCGGCGGCTGGTGCGCGCCGACGGGCACGGGGTCCTGGCGGTGGTGGAGGCCGTGCTGACGGTGATGCCGTTGGACCGGGCGGTTCCGGCGGCGCTGTTCCGCGCCAGCCTCAACAACGACCCGGCCCAGAAGGGCGGGATCCACGGCCAGATCGACGCGCTCTGTGCGCGCATGGCGCCGGGACTTCAGGTCGTTGCCCTTTCCGGCGACGAGCTTTATCCCCGCATCCGCGCGGCGCACGCCATCGTGGCGACCAGCGAGACGGCGCTGTTTGCCAATGTGATCCTCCGCAAGGGGGTGATCGGCCCACCGGGCTGAGAAGGGAACTGGACCGATGCAGGATGCCTCGCCCGACCGCAGCCCGCCCGAGGCAGCCGTCCTGCGTGGCACCAACCAGTCGGGCATGCGCGACCACAACGAGCGGCTGGTGCTGTCGCTGGTCCGCAGGCACGGGGCGCTGGCCAAGTCGGACATCGCGCGGATGACCGGACTTTCGGCCCAGACGGTCAGCGTGATCATGCGCGAGCTGGAAGACGCGGGGCTTCTGGAGCGCGGCGAGCCGGTCCGGGGCCGGGTCGGCCAACCCTCGATCCCGATGTCGCTGGCGGCGGAGGGGGCGTTCTTCCTGGGGCTGAAGGTGGGGCGGCGGTCGGCGGACCTGGTGCTGACCGACTTCCGCGGCCAGATGCGCGCGGCGCGGCGCAAGGTCTACCGCTATCCGACGCCCGATGCGGTGGTGGGATTTGTTGCCGAGGCGGCCCCCGCCCTGGCCGGAGAACTGCCCGCCGCGCAGCGAGGCCGGATCATGGGGATGGGCGTGGCGATGCCGTTCCAGCTGTGGAACTGGGTGCAGGTGATCCATGCCCCGCAGGACGAGATGGACCAGTGGCAGAGCCGCGATATCCAGGCCGAGCTGGCGGATCTGACGGGCATGCCGGTGTTCATCCGCAACGATGCCACCGCCGCCTGCGGCGCCGAGCTGATCTTTGGCACCGGCGAGCGGCCGACCGATTTCCTGTATTTCTACTTCGGCACCTTCATCGGCGGCGGGCTGGTGCTGTCCGGCCAGCTGTTCCTTGGCCGGACCGGGAACGCCGCGGCAGTTGGGTCGATCCAGGTGCCTGCGCCGGGCGGCGGCACAAGGCGGCTGATCGACCTCGCCTCGATGTCGGTCCTGGCCGAGGCGATGGAGGCGGCGGGGGAAGCTTCCGACCATCTCTGGAGCCAGCATGGCCGATGGGAGGTATCGGACGGGATCCTGTCGGCCTGGCTTGACCAGGCGGCGGGGGCGCTGGCGCAGGCGACCCTGGCGGCAGCGGCCCTGCTGGAGGTACAGGCGGTGCTGATCGACGGCTGGATGCCGGTTTCGGTCCGGGCAGAGCTGGTGCGGCGGACGGAGAGCGCGCTCCTTGGCCTCGACCTTGCCGGGATCGACCCGCCGGTGATCCGGGAGGGGACGGTCGGGGCGGACGCGAGGGCGCTGGGGGCGGCGGCGATTCCCCTGTCGCAGAGGTACCTGATCGACCAGAACGCGGCGGTGCGGGAGGGGTAGCGACCTGGGGCGAGCGCTGCGCGATGCGCCCCGCGAGTCTGCTGGCAGGGAATCAGGCAGAGGCGTAAAGTCCCCGCGTCTTGTGCAAGACAGGGAGGCTTCCATGCAACTGAATGCCCAACAGGTGACAGTTATGCTTCCAGTGCGGGACCTGGCCCGCGCGCGTGATTTCTACGAGCGGGCTCTGGCCCTGCCAACCGGCGAGGAAAAGCTGGACGGCAAGGTTGTCTATCGCTGCGGCGGCACCGAGATCGCGCTGTTCCCGCGGCCCGATGGCACCAAGGCCGAGCACACCGCGCTGAGTTTCAAGGTCGATGACATCCACGCCTCGATCACGGAACTCGAAGGCCGGGGCGTGGTCTTCGCCGACTATGACCTGCCGGGGTTCAAGACGGTGGAGCATGTCTGCGTCCTGGGCTCGGAGAAGGCGGCGTGGTTCAACGACCCCGAGGGGAATATCCTGTGTTTGCATGAGGATATTCCTGCCTGAGCTGTCGTGCCGGTCAGATCGGTGGGGCCGGTTGCAGATGGTGCGCTGTAGCGCACCCTACGGGGCGTGACAGAGCGTCGGCGCGCGAGGCGGTCGGGGCGGTGCCTCGATCCGCGGGATCAATGGGGGGAATTGGCTGGTGGTTAGCCTTTGGCCAGATCCTCGAACAACCGCGCCACCCCCTCCGCCCCCGGATCGTTGTGGCCCTTGAGCTTGTCGGCGGCGAGATAGCTTGCCCGGCCGGCCTTGGCGCGGGTCATCTGGGCGGTGGCGTTGGCGCCGTCTCTCGCGGCTTTGGCGGCTGCCGTCACTCCGTTCGGGAGCGCGGTCAGCGCGGGGGCGAGGGCGTCGATCATAGTGCGGTGGCCGGGGGCGGCTCCTCCGACCTGCATCACGCGGTCGAGGCCTGCGCTGAGGGCGCCGATCCAGGTCTTGCCTGAGGCCGAAGCGTCGCCTGCGGCAGCGAAGAAGATGGCGAGGAGGACGCCCGACGATCCGCCCATCGTCTGCGACAGTTCCATGCCGATGGCGCGGTAAAGCTGGGTCGGGTCGGCGAGGGGCAGGCGGTCGAGGGCGGCCTGCAATGCGCGGGCGGCCCCGGCGAGCGTGCTGCCGGTGTCGCCATCGCCGGACTTGGCGTCAAGCTGGTTGAGATCGGCCTCGCAGGCGATCAGGGCCTTGCAGCACCGCTCGATCAGCGCCCGGCGGGCGGGGTGGGCGGAAGGGACGGGCTGGATCGGGGCGAGGCCGTCGGGCAGGGGCTTCACCGCGACCTTGCCGAAGGGCGAAAGGCCGGGCCAGGCATGGGGGGCGACGGGTGCGGCGAGGCTGGTGACCTGCGCATGGTCGACCGGCAGGAGCGAGACGGAAAAACCATGCATGTCGAGTGAGGTCATCAGGGGGGCGGGGCCGATCATCCATTTGACCCTTGCGCCCAGCGGAGACCGCGCAAGTTCTTCGGCGAGGACCGACATTTCCAGCGGCGTGGTGGACCCGAGGTTGTTGAGAAGGGCGACATGGTCCCCGGGCCCGGCATGGGGCAGGAGCTTTTCGGCGACATGGGCCATGGCGGAATTCGCGCTGGTGAAATCGACCTGTTCGATCCCGGCCTCGCCATGGATGCCAAGGCCAAGCTCGGCCTTGCCGGGGCCGATCCGGCTTTCCTTGGGCGAGCCGGGAACGGTGCAGGTGTCAAGCGACATGCCGATGGAGATCGCACCCCGGATCACGGTTTGCGCGGCGGCGGTGATGGTGTCGAGATCGGCCCCGGCCTCGGCCATGGCTCCGGCGATCTTGTGGACGAAGAGGGTGCCGGCGACGCCGCGCGCCTGCGGCAGGTCGGGCAGGGCGACGTCATCGTCGACGATGACCATCGAGACCTTCAGCCCGAAGGCGCGGGCGCGTTCGGCAGCAAGGCCGAAGTTCAGGCGGTCGCCGGTGTAGTTCTTCACGATCAGCAGGCAGCCCGCCTTGCCGGTGACGGCGAGGATGCCGGCGAGGACGGCGTCCACGGACGGCGAGGCGAAGACGTCGCCGCAGACCGCCGCCGTCAGCATGCCCTGGCCGACGAAACCGGCGTGCGAGGGTTCATGACCCGAGCCGCCGCCGGAGACGAGGGCCACCTTGGCGCGGTCCCAGTCAGTGCGGATCACGACGCGGATATGGGGATAGCCGTCAAGCCGGGCCAGCTTGCCGCCAGAGGTTCGCAGGAGGCCGTCGATGGCTTCGGTGACAAGGCTCTCGCGGGAATTCATGAACTGTTTCATCGGGATGGCCTTTCAGATGCGGTTGCCTGCGGCATCGAACCAGAGGGGGTTCAGCGGGCGGATGTTCAGGGTCTGGCCCGGGGTGAGGGCGCTGTGCGGCTCGGTCAGGGTGACAAGGGCGTGGGGGCCAAGCGCGAGGTGCAGGCGGGTCTGGTCGCCCAGATGCTCGATGCGGCGGATGGTGGCCGGCTGCCCTTCGCCGATGTCGATATGCTCCGGGCGCAAACCGATGGTCGCGGCACCGGGCGGGGCGCCGGGGAAGGCGTCGGCGGGCAGAAGGTTGATGTGGGGTTGGCCGAGGCGGGAGGCGACATAGGTTGAGACCGGGTTTTCATAGATCTCGCGCGGGATGCCGAACTGGACGAGTTTGCCATGGTCGAGAACGCCGACATGGCTGGCCATCGTCATCGCCTCGATCTGGTCATGGGTGACATAGAGGAAGGTGGCGTTCAGGTCGTTGTGGATGCGCTTCAGCTCGATCCGCAGGTCGGCGCGGAGCTTGGCGTCGAGACTGCTGAGAGGTTCGTCCATCAGGTAGATGCGGGGGTTCCGGACCAGCGCGCGGCCGATGGAGACGCGCTGCATTTCGCCCCCCGAAAGGGCGGTGGCCTTGTTGTCGAGCTTGTGCGGGATTCTAAGGACTTCCGCGACCTCCTTCACCCTTTGGGTGATCTGAGCCTCGGGCATCGCGATCATGGGAGACCGCAGGGGAAAGGCCAGGTTCTCGCGGACGGTAAGATGGGGGTAGAGGGAGTATTGCTGAAAGACCATGGCCACATCGCGCTGGGCCGGAGTGTCGCTCAGGACGGAGTGGCCGCCGATGCGGATGTCTCCGCTGTCGGGGCGGTCGAGCCCGGCGATCAGGCGCAGCGTGGTTGTCTTGCCAGCGCCCGTGGGGCCGAGGAGGACAACGAAGGCGCCGTCGGGGATGGTCATGGTGACGTCCCGCAGCGCGCGGGTGGCGCCGAATGACTTGGTCAGACCCTGGAGGATGACTTCAGCCATGCTGCACCCCGGCGTTGGCGGCGGTGCGGAAGGCGCGGCCAGAGGTGGCGTCGAACAGCGAAAGGCGCGGGGCAGCAAGGGCAAGCCCGGTCAGGTCGCCCGGTCTCGCGGGCGTGGTGGAGGGGGTGCGGGCCTTGACCGTGCCATGCGGGGTGGAGAGGGTCACGATCTGGGTGGTGCCAAGGTATTCGGTGGCCTCGATCCGGCCTTTCAGGGGCGCGGTGTCGGACAGGGTGACATGTTCGGGCCGGACGCCAAGGACAAGGGAACCAGAGGCCGCTTCCTGCAACTGCGGCAGGGCCATGGTCGTGTCGCCGAGAGTGACACTTTCGGCACCTGCGGCGGCCTGGCCGTCAAAACGCAGGAAGTTCATCGCCGGGCTGCCGATGAAACCGGCGACAAACAGGGTCGCGGGCTGGTCGTAGATGTCCTGCGGGGTGCCGAACTGTTCGACGACGCCGTGGTTCATGACGACGATCTTGTCGCCCATCTGCATCGCCTCAAGCTGGTCATGGGTGACATAGACGGTGGTGGCATGCATCCGGTCATGGAGCGCGCGCAGTTCCTCGGCCATGATCTCGCGAAATTCGGCGTCGAGCGCGCCGAGGGGTTCGTCCATCATGAATGCCTTCGGGTTCCGCACGATGGCGCGGCCAAGCGCGACGCGCTGGCGGTCGCCGCCGGACAACCCGCCGACGCCCTTGTCGAGCAGGTGGTCGATGCGCAGGATCTTCGCGACCTCGGCCACCTTGGCGGCGACCTGTGCCCGGGGAACACCTTGGGAAACAAGGGGATAGGCGATGTTCTTCCGGACGTTCATATGCGGGTAGAGGGCGAACATCTGGAACACCATCGCGATGTCGCGCTGGCTGGCGGGACGTTGCGACACGTCCTCGCCGTCGATCAGGATTTCGCCCGAGGTCGGCAGTTCCAGCCCGGCGATCATCCGCAGCGTGGTGGTCTTGCCGCAGCCGGAGGGGCCAAGGAGCATGAAGAACTCTCCGTCCCGGATGGTGAAGGACGAGCTTTGGACGGCGGTGAAGGCACCGAATTCCTTGCGAAGGTTGCGGATGACGATCTCGGCCATGGTTATTCCGGGAAATGGCTGGTGATGATGAACATCACGGTGCCCACGAGGGTCACGAGGAAAGACCAGGTGTAGGCCCAGAGGAAGAAGGGCTGCATCAGCATCACGACGCCAAGCGCGATGAGGACGGTGGCGAGCATTTCCCACGGGCCGCGGCGGAGGCGGAGAAGGCCCGACACGAAGGAGCTGAGGAAGGCGGTCATTTGCGCACCGCGCCGAAGGTGATCCCGCGCAGAAGGTGTTTGCGCAGAAGGATGGTGAAGACCATCACCGGCAAGAGGAACAGGGTCGCCCCGGCCGCCACGGCGGGCCAGTCCTGGCCGCCGACGCCGATGATCGTCGGGATGAAGGGCGGGGCGGTCTGGGCGTTGCCGGAGGTGAGCAGGACCGCAAAGGCGTATTCATTCCAGGCGAAGATCAGGCAGAAGATCGCAGTAGAGGCGATGCCGGTGGCCGCCTGCGGCAGCACAACTTTGCGGAAGGCCTGGAAGCGGGTGTAGCCGTCGATCAGCGCCGCCTCTTCATATTCGCGCGGGATCTCGTCGATGAAGCCTTTCAGGAGCCAGACCGCGAGGCTGATGTTCACGGCGGTGTAGAGCAGGATCATCCCGAGATGCGTGTCCGACAGGCCAAGCTGGCGATACATGAGGTAAATCGGGATCGCGACGGCGATGGGGGGCATCATCCTTGTCGAGAGGATGAAGAAGAGGAGGTCATCCTTCAGCGGCACCTTGAAGCGGCTGAACGCATAGGCCGCCAGCGTACCGAGGAAGATCGACAGGGCCGTCGAGCCGAAGCCGATGATGACCGAATTCATGAACCGCTCGCCAAAGCGCGAGGGGCCGACGATGATGGTGCCCTGGCGGCGGGCGATTTCCTCGTACCAGGTTTCCGGGGGCGGCAGGCTCTGCAACTCGGACACCGCCGGCCGGGTGCGGGTAGAGAAGAGGTTCACATAGCCTTCGAGCGTGGGCTCGAAGAACACTTTTGGCGGGTAGCTGATCGAATCCGGGCCGGTCTTGAAGCTGGTGGAAATGATCCACACCAGCGGCAGGAGGGTGATGATCGTGTAGAGCGCGACCAGCAGGCCGGCCGCCCATTTCGAGGCCTTCGAGGGTTCGGTGACGGACCAGGCGCTCATCTTTCTTTCACCTTGTTGAGTGCCTTGACGTAGATCGAGGCGAGGCCGAAGACCGTGACGAACAGGATGATCGCATAGGCCGAGGAATAGCCGGTCCGCCATTTCTCGAAGGCTTCGCGCTTGAGGTCGATGGAGGTCAGCAGAGTCTCGCTTCCCGGTCCGCCGCCGGTCAGGAGGTTGACCATGTCGAACATCTTGAAGTTCTCGATGCCGCGGAACAACACGGCGAGCATCAGGAAGGGCAGCACCATCGGCACGGTGATGGTCCAGAACTGCCGCCATTTCGAGGCGCGGTCGATCTCGGCGGCCTCGTAGATGTAGTCGGGAATCGAGCGCAGTCCCGCGAGGCAGATCAGCATCACGAAGGGGGTCCACATCCATGTGTCGACGATGATGATCGACCAGGGCGCGAGGCCGCCGGGTCCGAGCATGGAAAAGCTGGAAGCGGGGATGCCGGTGAAGAACTCGACGATGTAGTTCACCACCCCGATCTGCGGCTGGTAGAGGAAGGTCCAGAAGTTGCCGACGACGGCGGGGGACAGCATCATCGGCACGACGATCAGGGTGGTGAGAAGATCGTTGCCGCGGAACTTGCGGTTGATGAGCCAGGCAAGTGTGAAGCCGATGATCACCTGCAACACGATGGTCCAGATCAGGAAATGCGCGGTCGTGGTCATGTTCGACCAGATGTCCTCGTCGGTGAGGATGCGCGTGTAGTTGCGGATGCCGACCCATTTGACTTCGGCGTTGGGCTTGTTGGCGGCGTAGTTGGTGAAGGAGAGCCGGATGGTCCAGATCAGCGGGAAGATGTTGATTGCAAGCAAGAGGAAGATCGTGGGCGCCACGAAGATCCAGGCGATCGCGCGGTCGGACAGGCCTCGGACCTTCCGCACCAACGAGGGCGGGGTGCCGTGGGCCGCGATGTCGATGGGGCTGGTCATGGCGTGATCCCGGTGACGGCGAAGGGGTGATCCCCCCACCTTACCCCCTTCCTTGCGGAAGGGGGCGCTTTTGCAGTTTTCTTGAGAGACCCCGGTTCAGGTCCGGGGTGTAGCCGCGACCCGGAGCGGTCAGAGCTTGCCTTCGTCCATGAAGACCTCGGTCCAGTCGGCGATCAACCCGTCCAGAGCCTCTTTCGCGGTGCCGTTGCCGGCGACCACATAGTCGTGGAAACGGGTCTGGGTATCCTGCAGCAGCGAGGCGTAGGAGGGTTCGGCCCAGAAGTCCTTTACGATGGCCATCGAGTCGAGGAAAGTTTGCGCATAGGGCTGGCTGGTGGCGAAGGAGGGATCCTCGACCACGGCCTTCAGGCAGGAGAAACCGCCCATCGACCACCATTTTTCCTGCACGTCCTTCTGCGCGAACCATTTGATATAGGCCAGCGCGCCGTCCATGTTGTCGGTGTTCGCGACGACCGAGATGCCCTGGCCGCCCAGCTGGGCGAAGCGTTCGCCGGTCGGGCCAGCGGGGTTCACCAGATAGCCGGTCTTGCCGCCACCGACGTTCGGGTCGATCTCGAATCCGGGCCAGGTGAAGGCGAAGTTCATCTGCATCGCGACCTGGCCGGATTTGTAGGCGTCGATGCCTTCGCCCATGTAGGTGTTGGAAGTGCCGGGGGCGACGCAGCAATCGTAGAGCGACTTGTAGAACTCCAGCCCCTCCACCGCACCGGGCGAGTTGACGAAGCCTTCCATCTCATAGGGCTTGTCGGGGTTGTCATACTGGAAGCCGAAGGAATAGAGGACGTCCATCGCCCCCATCGTGATGCCTTCCGAGCCGCGTTCGGTGTAGATCGAGGCGCCGTAGACCGTCTTGCCGTCGATGTCGCGGCCCTGGAAGAATTCGGCGACTTCCTTGAGTTCGGCAAAGGTGGCGGGGGGCGTCAGGTCACGGCCGGTCTTTTCCTTGAAGGCGGCCTGGATTTCCGGCCGCTCGAACCAGTCCTTGCGGTAGGTCCAGCCGACCACGTCGCCGAAGGCCGGCAGAGACCAGTAGTTCGGGGTGTTCTTCGGCCATTCGGAATAACCGGTCACGGTGGCGGGCACGAAGGCATCCATCGAGATGCCTTCGGCGGCGAAGAAGTCGTTCAGCTTGACATACCAGCCGTTCTCGGCGGCGCCACCGATCCACTGGCTGTCACCGATCATCAGGTCGCAGAGCTTGCCGCCCGAGTTCAGTTCGTTCAGCATCCGGTCGGCGAAATTGGGCCAGGGGACGAATTCGAACTTCATCTTGGTGCCCGACTGCGCCTCGAAGTCTTTCGACAGTTCGACAAGCGCGTTCGCCGGATCCCAGGCGGCCCAGCAGAGGGTGAGTTCCTTGTCCTGCGCCTGGGCCTGAGCGGCCCAGACCAGAGCAACAGCCGCAGAGGCGGCCAGAGTCGTCCGTTTCATGCATTCCTCCCGGTTTGAATGGATGGACCCGTGCCGACGGCCGGACCTTCTTGGATGGAACGACGATAGGCACGGGAGGGGCGGCCTGTAAAGCACTTTTGAGGTGCGTACCTCAAATCTGCGCCGCAGAATGGATCAAAGCGATTTGGCGGGGTGTCAGGCCACCTGGTCGATGCGGTTTTCGGCGGGCGGTTCGGGCGCGGCGGGCAGATTCTCGCGCAGGACGATCTCGATTCGAATCTGTTCCTGCCCGGCGTCCAGCGGCAAATGGTCGGCCTTCGCGCGCAGGACCCGAAGGGTGGAGCGGGCGAGATGGCCAAGGTTCTGGGTGATGACGGCAGTGACCGCCCCGGCGACCAGCGCGTCGCGGACATGCGGGGTCAGCTCGTGGCAGATTACGGTGAGCTGCCCTGAAATTCCTTTTTCTTCAAGGAGTTGCGTCAGGGTCCGGTTGCCGCCGCCCATGGCGTAGATGCCCCGGACCGAGGGCGCGTTCGACAGCATTTCGGTCACGACCTGACGCAGAGTGGACGCAGAACCGTGGGTTTCCAGCGATTGCAGGACTTCCAGGCCAGGAAAGTCGCGCTGCATCACCTCGTCAAAACCGCGGCGGCGTTCGATCATGTCACGCGCCAGTAGCGACTGGCCAAGGACCAGCACCTGCCCCGGCCCGCCGCCAAGGAACCGGCCCATCATCACCCCGGCGGTACGACCGGCGGCACGGTTGTCGATGCCGACAAAATGGTCGCAATCCGCGTTCGGCAGGTCGGAGACCAGGGCAACGACCGGAATCCCCCGGGCGCGCAGCTGGCGGACCGCATCCCGGAGAACCGGAGTTTCCGGTGCCATCAGGGCGACGCCCACATAGTCGAGGCCGGGCAGACTGGCCAGAAGGGCCGCCAGCGCATGCGGATCTTCGGAGGGAAAGCGGTGCAGTCGCAACTCGATCCGGCTGGTTGCGGCGATGGAGCCCGCATCGGTCAGGGCCTGGGCAAGGGCTTGAATGAACTGGCTTTCCGTGTCCGGCAGAAGAACGGCAACGCGGTAGCTGCGACCACGGGCAAGGTTCGCGGCGGCCAGATCGCGCACATAGCCCAGCCTGGCGATGGCCTCGTTGACGGCGCGGATCGTCTTTTCCCGCACCCCCGGACGCGCATTCAGAACCCGATCGACGGTGGCAAGGCTGACCCCGGCCTCACGGGCGATATCGTTGACGGTTGGCCGCAAGGCTGCCTCCGGACCAGGTGATGCAACTATCTGCGCAGCCCTGATGTGCGTCAATCAGCGATTGCGGGGACCGTCAGTCGACTTCGTTGCCGGCATCGATGACCCGGCCGAAATCCGGCTGGCCGACGAAGCCACGCCGCTTGGCGGAAGCAAGGTCGCCATCGCCGAACCAGACAGTCAGGCCGACGCTGGCGCGGGTGGTCCTCAACGCACCGAGGTCGCCGGGCAGACCGTCGTTGTCGAACTGGCCGCCATCGAGGCCGACCGTCCATGCAAGGGGCCGCTCGCCGAACTGTCGCGCATATTCCACCGACCAGGTCGATCCGTTCATTGTTTTCGTGGAGCCGGTGTCTTGCAGGCCATCGAACAGGCCGATGCTGCCTGTGATCATGCCACCGGAACCAAGGCTGTAGGCCGCGGCGATCCGGGTGAACTTGCCGTCGTGAAACGCGTTCGTAAGTTCGTCGTCGGTGGCGTCGAACCGGCCGTGCTGCAGGCCAAGCTGCCAGGCACCTACGGAATACGCGGCCTCGATCGCCCGGAAATTCAGGCTGGCGCGGGGATCGTCCAGCGGTTGCGCGTTGCCCTTGCCTGCGACGGCACCAACCACGATGTCCGGAGAAAGATCGAATGTCAGGCGCAGCGTCGCCTGGCGCCCCCAGGAATGGCCGAAATCCGCACCGTCGGCATTGGCATAATCGCCGAATTGCAGGCCAAGCTCGGCCCCGAAGCCACCCCAGTCAACCCCGACACGCCCGGCAATATCCTTGCTGACGGGGTTGGTATCGCTGATATCCAGCGCATTCTCTTCCCGGTTGCCGATATGGACGGCACCCGCACTGACGGCGACCTGCCCCCATGTCAGGACCTCGGCCGAAGCTGTGGCCGGGACAAGGGCGACGACAAGAATCCGGACGCAATATTTGCAGCCTGTCATGTTATTCTCCATTCAACTGATGAAGTTATGCAGGCAATCTAACAGCAATGGGTCCGCCTTGATACCAAACTGACCTCTGATGTGACACGGGGACAGAAATTGTGACATTTGGTCAACAGGTTGCGATGAATTGCCAGAAAATGTGGAGGAAAAGGCATGCAAAGATCAATTCTGCTGTTCGGGGACAGCAATACCCACGGGACGATGCCGATGCCCGACCTGGACTTCGATGGCCGCTTCGGGCGCGAGGAACGCTGGGCAGGGCGGCTGGCGAAGCTTCTGCCGGATTGGGAGGTGATCGCCGAGGGCCATCCCGGCCGGACGACCGTGCATGACGACCCGGTGGAGGGCGCGCACCGCAACGGGTTGACGGTGCTTCCCGCCCTCTTGGAAAGCCACCGCCCGCTGGATGTGGTGCTGGTCATGCTGGGCACCAATGACCTGAAGGAACGTTTCTCGGTCAACGCGGGCGACATCGCATTGTCGCTGGAGCGGCTGGTGCGGGTGATCCGGACCTCGGAAGCCGGGCCCGGTGGTGCGGCGCCGGGCGTCCTTCTGGTGGCACCGCCACCGATCATCGAGGTGGGCTGCCTGGCCGGAATGTTCGCGGGCGGAGCGGCAAAATCGCAGGGGCTGGCGGCAGGGATCAAGGCGGCGGCCACGCGGTCGGGCGTGGCGTTTCTTGACGCGGGCAAGGTGGTCAGTGTCTCGCCTGTCGACGGAATCCACTATGATGCCGAGGCAAACCCGGCGCTGGCCGCGGCTTTCGCGGCGGCTATCGCGGCACATTTCCCGCAATGATGTCGACTTTTCGCTAGAAGTGCGGGCTTCTGGCGCGCAGGTTGGGTTACAGGAGGACCAGCCATGACCCAGCACGATCCGGCCCTTGCCGCCATTGCGGAACTGCGCGCCAACGTATCCGTGCCCTTTGAACGGGCGCGGGCGATGCCAAAGTCGGTCTACACCTCGCCGGCTTTTGCCGAGGCCGAGGAGCGCCACATCTTCGCGCAGGAATGGCTGTGCGCCGGGCGGGCGGATGCGCTGCCTGCGCCGGGCGATTACCTCACGATGACGATCGCGGGCGAGCCGGTGATCATCCTGCGCGACCGCGAGGGCGTGCTGCGGGGAATGTCGAACGTGTGCCGCCACCGGATGAGTACGCTGCTGGAAGGCCGGGGCAAGGTGCGGTCCATCGTCTGTCCCTATCATGCCTGGACCTACAACCTGGACGGCACCCTGCGTGGCGCCCCGGCGATGGCGCGGAACGAGGGGTTCTGCAAGGAGGACGTGAAACTGCCGGCCGTGCGGGTGGAGGACTGGCAGGGCTGGATCATGGTGACGCTGAACCCCGATGCACCACCCCCGGCGGAACGGCTGGCGGGCGTCGACCGGCTGGTCGGCCACCTGCCGATGAAGGACTACCGCGAGGTCTTCCGCGAGGAATTCCGCTGGGACACCAACTGGAAGGTGCTGGCCGAGAATTTCATGGAAAGCTACCACCTGCCGGTCTGCCATTCCGGCACGATCGGCGGCTCGTCCGACCTGAACAAGATGGAATGCCCGGCGGGCGAAGAGGCGTTCAACTATCACTGGATCGTCAAGAACGACCAGGTGCCGCTGGCGCTTGCGCATCCGTCCAACACCACCCTGCAGGGCGAAGAGCGGCGGATCACCTGGCTTTTGGCGATCTATCCCTCGCTGCTGATCACGCTGACGCCGGGGTATTTCTGGTATCTCAGCCTCACGCCGGACGGGCCGGGGTCGGTTCGGGTGCTGTATGGCGGCGGGATGAGCGCGGAATGGATGGCGGACCCGGAGGCGGAGCGGCATCTGGCCTCGGTCAAGGCGCTGCTGGACGACGTCAACGTCGAAGACAAGGGATGCGTGGAGCGGGTCTGGAGGGGGCTGTGCGCGGGGATGTCCTCGCCCGGGTCGCTGAGCCATCTGGAGCGGCCGAACTACGACTTTGCCCGCTACATCGCCAGCCGGATGCC
>JAFLCY010000005.1:12778-68860 GCA_017303485.1 Rhodobacterales bacterium | reverse complement strand
GCCCCGCCGCGGCGATGCGGGTCGGCGTGACCTCACGGACCGCGACGCCCAGCATCCCGGTAGCGTCGATCACCAGCGCGGCAGTCATCTGGCCGAGGATCAGCGCCGAGACCAGCGTCAGCACGCCAAGCGATGTCACGCCCCAGATCGAGCTGAGGACATACCAGGCACCAAGGCAGCCGCCGATCAGTGTCCAGGCGGGAACCTGAGGCAGTTTCAGAAACATGCCGCCATGGCCCTGCGCCAGTGCAATCACCAGCAGCACGAGAAAACCCACGCCGAAGGACACCGCTGCCGCCGCGACCGGACCACCCAGTTCCCGTGTAAGAGCCGCGTTGATCGGCGCCTGCACGGAAATTGCCATCCCGCCCAGAACAACTGCCGCGACGATCCACCACATGAGAGCCTCCCGCTGGTTTCCCGCATCAGAGCATTTGAGGAGTCCGGCTTCAACCCTTGCACTGTGTGTTGTATCCATCAGAATGTCAGATACGACATTTCGTGGTTCCCGATGGCCTTCACTCTGCGCCAGTTGCAATTCTTCGTCGCCGCCGCCGAGGCGGGGTCAGTCTCGGGCGCCGCGCGGGCGCTGTCGATCAGCCAGTCTTCGGTGACCGAGGCGATCCGGGGGCTGGAGGACGATCTGGGCGTCGTGCTGTTCGACCGTCAGGCGCGGGGGCTTCTGATCACGCACAAGGGCTCGGCCTTCCTGCGCCATGCGCGGCAGATTCTGGCCGACGTGGCGACCGCGCGCTCGACCTTCCAGGTCGAGGCCGAAACGGCGAAGGGCAGATTGTCGCTGGGGGTGACGAGCCTTGTCGCGGGCTATGTGCTGTCCGACATCCTGCAGCGTTATCGCCGGGCCTTTCCGCAGGTCGAGCTGAACGTGATCGAGGACAGTGGCGACTATCTGCAGCATCTCCTGATCGGGGGAGAGTTGGACGTGGCGGTGCTGCTGACCTCGTCCGTGCGCGACCGGCTGGCGTTGAACGTCGAGACGCTGCTGGTTTCGCCCTATCGGCTGTGGTTGCCCTTGGGACACCCGCTGGCGCAGCAGGAAAGCATCACGCTTGAGGAACTGGCCGGACAGCCGCTGATTCAGCTGATGGTGGACGAGATCGAGGAATCCACCCGCAGCCTGACCGCCTCTCTTCCAGTGAAGCCACAGATCGCCTTCCGCACCCGCAGTGTCGAGGCGGTGCGCTCGCTTGTCGCCACGGGCGCGGGTCTGACGATCCTGCCCTCACTGGTCTACCGCGCATGGAGCCTTGAAGGCGACCGGATCGAGATCCGGGATGTCTCGGGGGATCTGCCGACCGTGCAGGTCGGCCTGGCCTGGCGCAAGGGCGCGCCACTTACGGGTCCGGCGTCCAACTTCATCCGGTCTGCCCAAAGCACGGCGATGGTGCGTGTGGGGTAAAATCCCGCCTGGCTGCGGAAAAGCTTGCCACCCATACGATGTTGGTCAGGCAGCGGTGGGCAGCAGGTCGATCCCGGCGACCCGGGCCAGATGCTCCATGCGGCGGCGGAACTCGGGCAGGAAGCCATGGGCGCGCGAGAACTCCCACGCATTGCGGCTGTGTCGGGTGATCGCCGCCGGATCTTGCGCCAGATCAGCAATGCGATCCGCCAGCATGACAGGCTGCCCCAAGGGTGTGTCCCACCCAGCCTTCGCCTCGGCATTCAGCAGCTGCCACATGCGGTTGTCGTAGCCTGCGATCGCGACACCACAGCCCATCGCCTCGATATAGGTGCAGGACGGATCCGCCTGCCGGTGACAGCCAAGGAACACGTCGGCCTGCTGCCGGGTGAAGGGCACGAGTCCGGTTTCGAAATCGACCGGCTTGTGCAGCCGGACCCGGTTCGGGTCCCGCAACCCTTGCAGGCCGCTGACAATCGCGGCCTCCAGCGCGCCGGTCCCGAAGATGTCCAGCGTGAAATCGACACCCCTTTCCATCAGCCGTTGCGCCACGGGCAGCAGGTCCTGCGCGCCCTTCATCGCCTCCAGCCGACCCGAGAAGATCAGCCGCAACGGCCCGCCCGCCGCCCGCCGTGCCTCGCGCTCCGCCATCTCGGCCTCGGTGGCGAAAAGCTCGGGCGTCATCCGGCCATCGAGGTACAGCAGAGTGTCGGCGCACATCGGCCCGTAAAGCTCTTGCGCCGGATAGCCATTCGCCTGCAGCGCGCTGGCGGCCCGGAAGGCCTGCTTCCGGCGCTTCTCTTGCTGCATCAGCCAGATCCCGCCCCGCAGCCGTCGGAGAAACCCGAGGTCGCGATCAAGACGCAGAATCTGCATCCGGGTTTCGTGGGTGTATTCAATCACATAGACGATCTTCTGCCCCGGTCGCAGATGATCTGTCAGGCCAAGGCAGTGAAAATCGTCGCCCCCGGCGTAAATCAGATCATGCCCTTCAAGGTGCTTGGGTCCCAGTTCCTCGCCCGGATCGAGCAGCAGAAGGTCGAACGGCAGTTCAGAGCGATCATACTCCCGTCCGAAGGGAATCGCTTGGGCTCCGCGCCGCAATGCGCAGCAAATCCTGCTTGGCCAGTGCGCTTGCTGGATGCGCATTCCCTCGACGAACTTGATGTCCAGCCGAAGTCGATCCCCGACTTCGATCACCGGCGCCGGTGCGATCATCAACATAGCGGCCATCTGTCCACGACCCCATTCTGTCGCCCGATCTTGCCGAAAGCCTGGCATCCCAGCAATCAGAATCGGCCCGTTTCTGCCACCAAGCCATCGGAAAAACAGATAGATAGCTTTAGTTTTTTGTTATTGCGAAAGTTCTGTGACGCCATACCCTTTCCAGAAGTCCGCGAGAACGGACAGTTTGCGCATGCAAGAGAAACACCAACGGGAGCCTGCCATGAACCGTCTCAAACTTCTGGCCACCACCGCACTGTGTGCCCTGACCGGCCTGACCCCGGCTGTCGCCCAGGTCACCGCCCTCGGCGAACCCGAAGGCCAGGTGAACATCGTCGCCTGGCCCGGCTATATCGAGCGCGGCGAGACCGACAAGGGTTTCGACTGGGTGACGAAGTTCGAGGCGTCCTCGGGCTGCAAGGTCAACGTGAAGACGGCGAACACCTCGGACGAGATGGTGGCGCTGATGAACGAAGGCGGGTTCGACCTCGTGACCGCCTCGGGCGACGCCTCGCTGCGCCTTGTCGCGGGCGACCGCGTTCAGCCGATCAACACCGACCTGATCCCCTCATGGAAGAACGTGGACGAGCGGTTGCAGAACGCGCCCTGGCACACGGTCGATGGCGTCCACTACGGCGTGCCCTACATGTGGGGGCCGAACGTGCTGATGTACAACACCGAGGTCTTCAAGGAAGCGCCGAAGTCCTGGTCGGTTGTGTTCGAGGAGCAGAACCTGCCCGACGGCAAGTCGAACAAGGGCCGGGTGCAGGCCTATGACGGCCCGATCCACATCGCCGATGCCGCGCAATACCTGATGGCGCACAGGCCGGAACTAGGGATCACCTCGCCCTACGAGCTGAACGAAGACCAGTACAAGGCGGCGCTGGACCTTCTGCGCGCCCAACGCAACCTTGTGTCCCGCTACTGGCACGACGCCTTTATCCAGATCGACGACTTCAAGAACGAAGGTGTCGTCGCCTCGGGGTCGTGGCCGTTCCAGGTGAACCTTCTGAAGGCTGACGGGCAACCCATCGCCTCGACCATCCCCGAGGAAGGCGCGACGGGTTGGGCCGACACCACGATGATGCATGTCGATGCCAAGAACCCGACCTGTTCCTACCTGTGGATGGAGCATACGCTGTCGTCGAACCTGCAATCCGACCTGGCGGTCTGGTTCGGGGCCAACCCCTCGGTACCGGCGGCCTGCACTGACGGATCGGGCATGTCGACGGCGGAAAGCTGCAGCGCGAACGGGATGGACGACTTCGACAAGATCCGGTTCTGGACCACTCCGGTGTCGAACTGCAGCCAGGGCGAGGGCGCCTGTGTGCCCTACTACCGCTGGGTCAGCGACTATATCGGCGTGATCGGCGGGCGTTGATCAAAACACTGCAGGGTGCGCATTCATTGCGCACCTTTTCCCTAGCCAGCGGTGCGCTGTAGCGCACCCTACGGATGCCCCATGACCGCTGCCGTCGAATTTTCCAACGTTTCCCGCCATTTCGGCACGGTGAAAGCCGTCGACGGCGTGGATCTGACTATCGCCGAGGGCTCGTTCTTCGCCATGCTGGGGCCATCGGGGTCGGGCAAGACCACCTGCCTGCGGCTGATCTCGGGCTTTGAGAAGCCCACGGGCGGAGTGATCCGCATCTTCGGCGAGGATGTGTCCTCGACGCCGCCGCATCTGCGCAACGTGAACACGGTCTTCCAGGACTATGCGCTGTTCCCGCACATGAACGTGCGCGACAACGTGGCTTACGGGCTGATGGTCAAGGGCATGGGCCGCAGCCAGCGGCATGCCAAGGCCGAGGAGATGCTGGCGCTGGTCAAGCTGGATGCCTACGGCGACCGCAAGCCTGCCCAGTTGTCGGGCGGGCAGCGACAGCGGGTGGCACTTGCGCGGGCGCTGGTCAACGAGCCGCGCGTGTTGCTGCTCGATGAACCCCTGGGCGCGCTGGACCTGAAGCTGCGCGAGGCGATGCAGGACGAGCTGAAGGCCCTGCAGAAGCGGCTGGGCCTGACCTTTGTCTTCGTCACCCACGACCAGCACGAGGCGCTGTCGATGGCCGACAGCCTTGCCGTCTTCAACGAAGGGAAGATCGCCCAGATCGGCAGCCCCCAGGACATCTACGACCGCCCGGCCACCCGCTTTGTCGCCGATTTCGTCGGGTCATCCAACGTCCTGCCTCCCGAGCTGACCCGCGCGCTGGGCGGCCCGGCTGAGTGGGCGTCCCTGCGCCCCGAGGCGACGCGGCTGGCGGCAAGCGGTGCGGTGTCCGGCCCGGTGACGGCGCTGCGCTACCTTGGGTCGGGCACCCGCGTGGTGATCGACGCGGGCGGCACCGAAATCGCGGCGCTGGTGCCTTCGGGCCAGCCGGTCCCGGCTGAGGGCGCGACCGCCGCCATCGCCTTCGACCCGAAGGACCTGCACCTGATGGGGGCGGCATGACCCCGGCCCCGGCCATCCTGCCCGCCAGGGGACCAGCCGACCGGCTGACCGCGACCTTCTGGCGGCACCCACGCGTTCTGCTGGCCCTCCTTCTCACCCCGCCACTTCTGTGGCTGGGGGTGGTCTACCTCGGCTCGCTTGCGGCCCTCTTGCTCCAGTCCTTCTATTCGATCGACGAGTTCTCTGGCGTCGTGAAGGAAGAGTTCACGCTGAAGACCTATGGCGAGCTTCTGCGCCCCTCGAACTTCGACATCCTTGTCCGTACCGTCACGATGGCCGCATCGGTGACGCTGGCCTGCGCGATCCTTGCCTTTCCCATCGCCTATTACGCTGCGCGCTATGCCAAAGGGCACTGGAAAGCCGCCTTCTACCTTGGGGTGATGCTGCCCCTGTGGTCGAGCTATCTGGTCAAGGTCTATGCCTGGAAGCTGATCCTCGCCAAGGAAGGCATCATCGGCTGGGCTGCAGAGCGCACGCATACTTCCTGGATCATCGACGGCCTCTTGTCGATTCCCGGGATGGGGGGCTCGTCGCTCTCGACCTCGCCGCTCGGGACCTTCGCGGTCTTCTGCTACATCTGGCTCCCGTACATGATCCTGCCGATGCAGGCGGCGCTGGAACGGGTGCCGAATTCGATGCTGGAGGCCTCGGCCGACCTTGGCGCCACGCGGGCGCAGACCTTCCGCACGGTGATCCTGCCCCTGGCGCTGCCGGGGGTGATCGCCGGGTCGATCTTCACCTTCTCGCTGACGCTGGGGGACTACATCATTCCCCAGATCATCGGGAATTCGGCCAATTTCATCGGCATGGCCGTCTACCAGTTGCAGGGCACCGCCGGGAACATCCCGCTGGCCGCCGCATTCGCGGTGGTCCCGATCGGGATCATGCTGGTCTACCTGTGGCTTGCGCGGCGGATGGGGGCTTTCGATGCTCTCTGACCGCTCCCCCCTCTCGCTCCGCGCCGCCGCCATCGGGGGCCTCCTGTTCCTGCACCTGCCGATCCTGCTGATCTTCCTCTACGCCTTCACGACCGAGGAGCGCAGTTTCCAGTTCCCGCCGCCGGGCCTGACGACGCAGTGGTTCACCACCGCCTGGTACGACCGGCCCGACATCTGGCCGCCCCTGTGGCTGTCGCTGCGGGTCGCCGCCATCGCGACCAGCATCGCGCTGGTGCTGGGCACGCTGGTCGCCGCCGCGATGACACGCACGGCCTTCTTTGGCCGCGACCAGATCAGCCTGTTGATCCTGTTGCCCATCGCTCTGCCGGGGGTGATCACCGGCATGGCCTTGCGCTCGGCCTTCGGGATCATGGACATCCCCTTCTCGGTCTGGACCATCGTGCTGGGCCACGCCACCTTCTGCATCGTCATCGTCTACAACAACGCCGTCGCCCGCCTGCGCCGGTTGTCCGGCGGGATCATGGAGGCCAGCGCCGACCTTGGCGCCAACGCCTTCCAGACCTTCCGGCATGTCCTTCTGCCCAACATGGGCTCGGCGCTGCTGGCAGGCGGGATGCTGGCCTTCGCGCTGAGTTTCGACGAGGTCATCGTCACCATTTTCACCGCTGGCTCCGGTTCTGCGGCCAAGACCCTGCCGATCTGGATGCTGGACGAGCTGATCCGCCCGCGCCAGCGCCCGGTGACCAATGTCGTCGCCATCGTGGTCTTCGCGGCCACTTTCTTCCCCATCCTTGCAGCCTACTACCTGACCCGCGGCGGCTCCGAGACCGCCGGCATGGGCAAATAGGGAGACAAACCCATGAAAATCGACACCCGGCTTCTGATCGGCTCCGCTTTCGAGGCGGGGCAGGAAGCGAAGGAATCCGTCCTGAACCCGCGCACCGGCGGCCTGATCCTGGAGGTGCCGGAAGCCTCGACCGCGCAGGTTGACCGGGCGGTGGCCGCGGCGCGCAAGGCCTTTGAAGGCTGGTCGCGGACGACGCCCGCCGAACGGTCCGCCGCACTTCTGACCATCGCCGACCGGATCGAGGCCGAGGCGGATGCCTTCGCAGCACTTGAGGCGCTGAACTGCGGCAAGCCGATCAACGCGGCGCGGGGCGACGAGATCCCGGCCATCGTGGACTGCTTCCGCTATTTCGCGGGCGCGGTGCGCTGCATGACCGGGACGGTGGCGGGGGAATATCTGTCGGGCCATACCAGCATGATCCGCCGCGATCCGGTGGGTGTCATCGCCTCGATCGCGCCGTGGAACTACCCGATGATGATGATGGCCTGGAAGCTGGGGCCTGCGATTGGCGGCGGCAATACGGTGGTGTTCAAGCCATCGGAGCAGACCCCGCTGACCGCGCTGAAGCTGGCGCATATCCTGGCCGATGTGCTGCCTGAAGGCGTGGTCAACGTGGTCGCCGGGCGGGGGCAGACGGTGGGCAGCTACCTGATCAACCATCCGCAGGTCGACATGATTTCCCTCACCGGCGACGTGGCGACGGGTAAGAAGATGCTGGACGCCGCCGCCAAGACGGTGAAGCGCACGCATCTGGAGCTTGGCGGCAAGGCCCCGGTGATCGTGTTCGACGACGCCGACGTGTCAGAGGTGGTCGAGGGCCTGCGGGCGTTCAGCTTCTACAACGCCGGACAGGATTGCACCGCAGCCTGCCGGGTTTATGCCGGAAAGAAGGTCTACGACAATCTGGTGGCCGACCTGACTTCCGCCGCGTCCTCCATCGTTCTGGGGGCCGAGGACGACACCACCAACGAGATCGGCCCGCTGATCAGCCAGCGCCAGCGCGACCGGGTGGCGAGCTTCGTCAACCGCGCGCGCGAGCTGAACCATGTGGAAATCACCACTGGCGGCGAGGCGATGGATCAGGGCTTCTACTATCGTCCGACCGTGGTGGCCGGAGCCAAACAGGACGATGAGATCGTCCGGCGTGAGGTCTTCGGTCCGGTAGTCTCGGTCACCCCGTTCTCGGAGGTGGATGACGCCGTGGCCTGGGCCAACGACAGCGACTATGGCCTCGCGTCATCGGTCTGGACCCGCGATGTGGGCCGGGCGATGGCGACAGCGGCGCGGCTGCGTTACGGCTGCACCTGGATCAACACCCATTTCATGCTGACCAACGAAATGCCGCATGGCGGCCTGAAGCAGTCCGGCTACGGCAAGGACATGTCCGCCTACGCGCTGGAGGACTATACGGTGGTGCGTCATGTGATGGTGAAGCACGGCTGACCCCTCCTCGTTCGCCTTCGGCTCCTCGTCGGGTGGGTCCGGCGAGGAGTGACGAAGTCAGCGACGAGCGGTGCGGCAAGGTCAGTCGAGCTTGCCCACCAACCCGAAAAGGCGCTTGAACAGCGTGCCGCCCAATCGTTTCATGCCCCAGAAATACAGGACAATCAGCGCGAAAAGCATGAGAGCCGGGATGCCTGTCAGCCGGAAGCCCCCGTTCGTAACGCCTCCGGTCAGCAAGGCGATCAGGTAACCACCGACGAAGAACACCAGCAGGAAGTCCAGTATTGCCGCGGTCACAACTTTCCAGGTCTTCGGCCGGTCGTCCACCATGTGTCAATCTCCATCCGATCCTCAGGGTAGAGCATAGCCTGCGGATTGTTTGACGCAACGCGGATTGGATCGGAGTCAAGCGTCCGCCCGCAACCACTCCACCAGCATCCCCAAGGGCTTGCTCATCGCCCGCCCCTTCGGCCAGACCAGCGCATAGCTGCCTTCCAGCGCCTCATAGCCCTCCGCCGCCGCCACCAGCCGACCCCGCTCCGCCTCCGCCTCGAACAGGAAGGACGGCAACAGCGCCAGGCCGAAGCCGAGGGCCGCCGCCTCGGACATGTGGGTGAACTGGTCGAAGAGCATACCCCTCAAGCGGTCCACCGGCACGCGGCGGCGGGAGAACCAGTCCTCCCAGGCACCGGGGCGGCTTTCGAGGTGGAGAAGGGGAAAGTCCAGCAGGCGCTCGGGGGGCAGGGGGCCGTCGGGCAGCAGGGACGGCGACCCGGCGGGGATCACGCATTCGCGCATCAGTTCCAGATATTCCACCCCCTGCCAGTCCTGTGTGCCGAAATGCACGGCGGCGTCGAAGGGCGCGCGCGCGAAGTCGAAGGAGGCGAGGCGGGTGGAGAGGTTCACCGTCACCTCCGGATGCGCGTCGGCAAAGGCCTTGAGCCGGGGCAGGAGCCAGTGGGTGCCGAAGGCGGGCAGGACGGCAAGGGTCAGCGACATCCGCGCCCCGGCGGCGCGGATCTTCAGGCTGGCGCGGGCGAGGTCCTGCAGATAGCCCCGCGCGGTGGCGGCATAGTCGCGGCCCGCCGGGGTCAGGACCAGCGTTCGCCCGGTCCGTTCAAACAGCGTGACGCCGATCTGGTCCTCGAGGTGACGCAGCTGGCGCGAGATGGCGGAATGGGTCAGCGAAAGCTCTCCCGCCGCCAGCGTGGCAGAGCCAAGGCGTTCGACCGCCTCCAGAGCCAGCAGGGAAGAGACCGAGGGCAGGAAGCGGCGGGGGGCGATCATGTGCAAAAAACTCACATATTGGCGACATATGATCGGTTCTACTGGAGTTTTCTTTCATATACACTGCCGCAAAACACCGATCGGTCCGAATATGCACGTCCAAGCCCTTTCCTGCCGCCCCGCGATGGGTGACGGTCGCCCCAGAAGCATGGGGGCCTGAATGGACCGCGCTGAGATCGTGCATGACAACTTCCTGCGCCGGGTCGCCGCGCGGGATTTCCCCGTGGGGAAAGCGCCCAACGGACCGCTGTCGCCGGAACTGGCGGTGCAGGCCTTCCGCGCCGCCTGCCTGACGCGGGCGCTGGACCGGCAGAGCCGTGCGATGCAGCGGGCGGGGCAGGGGTTTTACACCATCGGTTCCTCGGGGCATGAGGCGCTGGCTTCGGTGGCGCTGGCGCTGCGGCCCACGGACCTGGCCTTCCTGCATTACCGCGACGCCGCCTTCCAGATTGCGCGGGCGGGGCAGGTTCCGGGGCAGAACCCGGCCTGGGACATGCTTCTGTCCTTCGCCTCCTCGACCGACGACCCGATTTCCGGTGGGCGGCACAAGGTGCTGGGCTCGCGCCCGCTGATGATCCCGCCGCAGACCTCGACCATCGCCTCGCATCTGCCGAAGGCGGTGGGGGCGGCCTATTCCGTCGGCGCTGCGCGGCGGCACCGGCCCGAACACGCGATCCTGCCCGAAGACGCGCTGGTGTTGTGCAGCTTTGGCGATGCCAGTGCCAACCATTCCACCGCGCAGGGGGCGTTCAACACTGCGCAATGGACCAGCTATCAGTCGGTGCCCTTGCCGCTTCTCTTCGTGTGCGAGGACAACGGGATCGGCATCTCCACCAAGACCCCGAAGGGCTGGATCGAGGCGACGTTCTCGGCGCGCCCCGGGCTGACCTATTTCAAGGCCGACGGGCTGGACCTCTACGACACCTACCGCGTGGCCTCCGAGGCGGCTGACTTTGCCCGCACCCGGAAGAAGCCCGTCTTCCTGCACCTGCGCACGATCCGCCTTTATGGCCATGCCGGGGCGGACATGCCGACGACCTACCTGCCCCGCGGGGAGGTAGAGGCCGAGGAGGCGCAGGATCCGCTGCTGCATTCCGTGCGGCTCTTGGATCAGGCCGGGGTGATGACGCCTGAGGCCGCGCTCGATATCTACCGCGAGACCGGCGCCCGGGTGGCGCGGGTGGCGGGCGATGCGGTGCAGCGGCCCCGGCTGAAGTCGGCTGCGGAAGTGATGGCCAGCCTCGTCCCGCCCGCCCGGCCCTGCAAGCCGACCAACGGGCCGTCGGCGGAGGCGCGGGCCGAGGCGTTCGGCGGCGACCTGAAGGCGATGGACGAACCGCAGATCATGTCGCGGATCATCAACTGGGCGCTGACCGACCTGATGCTTTCCCACCGCGAGATCGTGATGATGGGCGAGGATGTCGGTCGCAAGGGCGGGGTCTACGGCGTCACCCAGAAGCTGACGGCCCGCTTCGGACCGGACCGGATGATCGACACGCTGCTGGATGAACAGTCGATCCTTGGCCTCGCCATCGGCATGGCGCAGAACGGCTTCATCCCGATGCCGGAAATCCAGTTCCTCGCCTATCTGCACAATGCCGAGGACCAGCTGCGGGGCGAGGCGGCGACGCTGCCGTTCTTCAGCAAAGGCGCCTTCACCAACCCGATGGTGCTGCGGATCGCGGGCCTCGGCTACCAGAAGGGCTTCGGCGGGCATTTCCACAACGACAACTCGGTTGCGGTCTTGCGTGACATTCCGGGTCTGATCCTGGCGGTGCCGTCGAACGGGGCCGACGCGGCGCGGATGCTGCGCGAATGCGTCCGGCTGGCGCGCGAGGAGCAGCGGCTGGTGGTGTTCCTCGAGCCCATCGCGCTCTACCCGATGCGCGACCTGCATGGCGAGAAGGACGGGCTCTGGATGACCCGCTATCCCGACCCGTCCGAACGGATTGCGCTGGGCGAAGTGGGGGTCAGCGGCGACGGGACAGACCTTGCCATCGTCACCTTCGGCAACGGGGTTTACCTGTCGCATCAGGCGCTGCCGCAGATCGAGGCGGCAGGGATCAAGACCCGGATCGTCGATACCCGCTGGCTGTCGCCCTTGCCGAAAGAGGCGCTGACGGCGGCGGTTGCCGGTTGCCGCAACATCCTGATCGTCGATGAGACCCGGCACTCCGGTGGTGTGGCCGAGGCGCTGATGGCGCACTACCATGAGACGGCGCCGGGCGTGCCGCTGGCCCGCCTGACGGCAGAGGACAGCTTCATCGCCACCGGCCCGGCCTATGCGGCGACGATGCCGTCCTCAGGCGGAATCGTGGCGGCCGCTAAGGAGCTGGTCAAATGAAGACCGCACTCCTGATCTGCCCCGGTCGCGGGACCTATTCCAAGACCGAACTCGGCTCGCTGACCAAGTTCCCCGACCCCGCGCTTCTGGCCCGCTTCGACGCCGAACGCGCCCGGCTGGGGCAGGAGACCCTGAGCGCTCTGGACGGGGCGCAGACCTATTCGATGGCCCGCCATACCCGCGGCGACAATGCCTCGGCGCTGATCTACGCCTGCACCCTCGGCGACCGGCTGGCGCTGTCCGGGGTCGAGGTGGTTGCGGTCACCGGCAATTCGATGGGCTGGTATTCCGCGCTGGCCTGCGCCGGGGCGGTGTCGCCGATGGACGGGTTCACCGTGGTCAACACCATGGGTACCCTGATGCAGGAGGCGCTGATCGGCGGGCAGCTGGTCTATCCGTTCATGGGCGAGGACTGGCAGGATGCCCCTGCGCGCCGTGAAGAGTTGCTGGCGCTGGTGGAGGAGATCGGCGACCGGCCGGGTCATGATCTGGCGCTGTCCATCGACCTTGGCGGGATGCTGGTCATCGCGGGGAACGAAGCCGGTTTGAAGGCCTTCGAAGCCGCCGTGCCGCCGGTTCAGGGCCGCTTCCCACTGCGCCTTGGCAATCACGCGGCCTTCCACACCGCCTTGCAGGCCCCCATTGCCGCGAAAGGCCGGGCCGCCCTGCCGGAAGGCCTGTTCGGCCAGCCGAAGACCCCGCTCATCGACGGTCGCGGCCATGTCTGGTGGCCGGGTGCCGCCACGACCGCAGCTTTGCGCGACTACACGCTCGGGCATCAGGTGGTGGAGCCCTACGACTTCACCGCCGCCATCCGCACCGCCGCTCGCGAATTTGCGCCTGACTACTTCATCGTCCCCGGCCCCGGCACCACGTTGGGCGGGGCCGTCGCCCAAAGCCTGATCCGCGCGAACTGGCGCGGGCTGTCCTGCAAAGCCGATTTCCAGCGGTTGCAGGCCGAAGAGCCTTTCCTTATCTCCATGGCGCTGCCCGATCAGCGCCCGCTTGTTACAGGAGCCACCCCATGACCCATGCCGAAATCCTTGCCGCCGCCGGGCTGAGCAAATCCGACCTGACCGGAGGCACGCTTGCCGTCCATTCCCCCATCGACGGCGCGGAAATCGCCCGGGTGCATGAGACCGGTGCTGCCGACATGCCCGCCATCATCGCCCGCTCGCAGGCCGCTTTCCGCGTCTGGCGCGAGGTTCCGGCGCCCCGGCGCGGCGAACTGGTGCGACTTCTGGGCGAGGAACTGCGCAGCGCCAAGGCCGAACTTGGCGCGCTGGTGACGCTGGAGGTCGGCAAGATCACCTCTGAAGGCTTGGGCGAAGTGCAGGAGATGATCGACATCTGCGATTTCGCCGTCGGCCTGTCACGCCAGCTTTACGGCCTCACCATCGCTTCCGAACGCCCGGGGCACCGGATGGCCGAGACCTGGCATCCGATGGGGCCGGTCGGTGTCATCAGCGCCTTCAACTTCCCGGTCGCGGTCTGGTCGTGGAACGCCGCGCTGGCGCTGGTCTGCGGCAACCCGGTGATCTGGAAGCCGTCGGAGAAGACCCCGCTGACCGCGATGGCCACCCACAAGATCATGGAACGCGCGCTGGCCCGCTTCGGCGACGCGCCCGAAGGCCTGTGCCAATTGGTCATCGGTGGCCCGGCGGTGGGCGAGGCGCTGGTCGCCTCCAAGGACGTGCCGGTCCTTTCGGCCACCGGCTCGACCCGGATGGGTAGCATTGTCGGCCCCAAGGTCGCGGCGCGCTGGGGCAAGGCGATCCTCGAACTGGGCGGCAACAACGCGATGATCGTGGCGCCCTCGGCCGATCTGGAAATGGCGGTCCGCGCCATCGCCTTCGGTGCTGTCGGCACGGCGGGGCAGCGCTGCACCTCGTTGCGGCGGCTGATCGTGCATCGCTCGGTGCGTGACGATCTGGTCAAGCGGCTGGTCAAGGTCTACGCCAGCCTGCCGGTTGGCGATCCGCGCAAGGCCGGAACGCTGATCGGGCCGCTGATCGACGCCGGTTCGCGCGACCGGATGCTCAAGCAACTGGACAAGGCCAAGGCCGAGGGCGGCACCGTCCACGGCGGGCAGTCGGTCGAAGGCGTGAAGGGCGGGGCCTATGTCACCCCGGCTCTGGTCGAAATGCCGGGCCAGACCGCCACCGTCTGCGAGGAATGCTTCGCGCCGATCCTTTACGTCCTGACCTATGACGATCTCGACGAAGCCATCGCTCTGCAGAACGAAGTGCCGCAGGGCCTGTCTTCCTGCATCTTCACCCTGAACCTGCGCGAGGCGGAGACGTTCCTTTCGGCTGGCGGGTCGGACTGCGGGATCGCCAACGTCAACATCGGCCCCTCGGGGGCGGAAATCGGTGGGGCCTTCGGCGGCGAGAAGGAAACCGGCGGCGGGCGCGAAAGCGGCTCGGACGCCTGGAAAGGCTACATGCGGCGGCAGACCTCGACGGTCAACTATTCCTCGAAACTGCCGCTGGCGCAGGGGGTTGAATTCCCGGTCTGAACCCCCGGATGACTGGACCAGGGCGCGCCGGTTCCACCCGGCGCGCCTTTGCTTTTCCTGACTGTCGATCGGCCCGGAAATAATGCCGAAACTATCGTCATTCTGTAAGGTAATGTCAGCAATTTCGCCGAACGGCCCGGCGCAACCGGCACGCACCGGGAGTAGCCTTCCGGCAAAGAGAACCACCGCAGCGCAAGACTGCGGCCCAGAAAGGAAACACCCATGTCGTTCAGGAAAGTGGCCGTGCTTGGCCTTGGCAAAGTCGGCCATTTGGCTGCCGAGCTTCTGGTGGACTCCGGCTTCGACGTCACCGGCGTCGATGCGCGCAAGCTGGAGGCCCCCTTCCCGACCCGCACCGTCGACCTGACGGACCAGGCGGCCATCGCCGAGCTTCTGAAAGGCCAGGAGGCGGTGCTGTCCTGCCTGCCGTTCCATTTGAACATCGGCGTCTCGACCGTGGCGCACAAGCTGGGGCTGCATTACTTCGACCTGACCGAGGACGTGCCGACGACCAAGCACATCCGTGATCTCTCGCAGACCTCGAAGGGCCTGATGGCCCCGCAATGCGGCCTTGCCCCCGGCTTTGTTGGCATCGTCGGCGCGCATCTGGCCGAACAGTTCGACAAGGTGCGCTCGATCCGCCTGCGCGTCGGCGCGCTGCCGCAGAACCCGACCGGGCTTCTGGGCTATGCCTTCAACTGGTCGCCCGAAGGCGTGGTCAATGAATACCTCAACGACTGCGAGGTGATCGAGGAAGGCGTGCTGAAGACCGTCTCGGCGATGGAATGGCTGGAGACGATCTACATCGACGGCATGCAGCTTGAGGCCTTCACCACTTCGGGTGGGCTTGGCACGATGTGCGAGACCTATGCCGACAAGATCGAGAACCTGGATTACAAGACCATGCGCTATCCGGGCCATGTCAAGCTGATGAATTTCTTCTTCCACGAGCTTCTGATGCGCGAGAACCGCGCCGAAGCCGGGCGGATCCTGACCAACGCGAAGCCTCCGGTCGACGAGGACGTGGTCTATGTCCATGTCGCCGCCGAAGGCTGGCAGGGCGGCCAGCTGCGCCGCAAGGAGTTCGTGCGGTCCTATTACCCGATCGAGATCGGTGGCAAGATGCGCACCGCGATTGCCTGGACAACCTCGGCCTCGGTCGTGGGGGTGATCGAGATGGTCCGTGGCGGGCACCTGCCGCAGCAGGGCTTCCTGAAGCAGGAGGCGATCCCGCTGGAGCCCTATCTCAAGACGCGGACCGGCAACTACTACAATATCGGCCACCGCAGCCGCCACGCCTGACACCGAAAAGGTTCCGTCGCAAAGTCTGTTGGGCGCGGGAAAGTGTTCCCAACAGCGCATCAATACCGACTGAAACTGGATTGGGCCGGCATTGTGGTCGAAACGCTCGCCGCTTAGTTGAGCAAAGAGGGCCGTACGGATGTGGGCCTTCTCGCCGTTGTCGCCGCGGAGATGGGCGCACTGGCCGGGGCCAGCGCAGTGACGCAGAGCGCGGCGCTTTTCAATCTGTGGCGCAGCCGCACGGACCTGGGCGAGTATGACTATGTGATCGTCGGCGCGGGTTCGTCTGGATGCGTCCTGGCAACCGGCTGAGCGCCGATCCGTCCAAGCGGGTACTCCTGTTGGAAGCCGGGGCTGAATGGCCGGTCCCTGGCCTATCCGCGCGGCAGGGTGATGGGAGGCTGCTCCTGTTCCGCAAAAGCGAGGACCACCATGCCCTGAACGGAGCCTTTCACGGCCAGGGCGGTGAACTTCGGGTCGAGCGTCAGCGCCTGTCCTGGCCGATCCTCGACGCTGCGCGCGATGCTGCCGAAGAGCTTGGCGTTCCGAAGGTCGAGGACCTCAACACCGGCGACAATCTTGGGTCCGCCTATTTCGAGGTCAACCGGAAGGCGGGATTCCGCTTCAACGCGGTGCGCGCCTTCATCAATCCGGTGCGACGCCGCCGGAACCTGACGATCCTCACCCATGCCCAGGCCGAACGCATCCGGTTCACCGGGCGCCGCGCGACCGGGCTCGATCTTCGCCTTCGCGGCAAGGCTTCCCATGTCCGTGCAGGGGGCGAGCTGATCTTGTCTGCTGGGGCGATCGGATCGCCGCAGATCCTGCAACTGTCAGGCATCGGACCGGGGGCGCTGCTGCAGCGGCATGGGATCGCTGTCCTGCAAGATGCTCCAGGCGTCGGCGAAAATTTGCAGGACCATCTGCAAATCCGGACCTCGTTTCGCGTCACCGGGGCACGAACGCTGAATGAGATGCAGGCCTCGCTGATCGGCAAGGCACGGATAGCGCTGGAATACGCCGCAAGGCGCAGCGGCCCGATGTCGATGGCGCCCAGCCAGCTTGGCATCTTCATGCGTTCCGATCCAAGGTTCGAAACTCCGAACATCGAGTTTCACGTCCAGCCCCTTTCGCTGGATGCCTTCGGGCAGCCGCTGCACAGCTTTCCGGCGATCACTGTCTCGGTCTGCAACCTGCGCCCGGAATCGCGGGGCCATGTGCGCATCGTCTCGTCCGACCCTTCACACCATCCAGAAATCGCGCCGAACTACCTGTCGACTCCGGGCGACAGACAGGTCGCCGCGGAATCGATCACTGCAGCGAGGCGTCTGATGCAAACCGGCGCCATGGCCGCCTTTCGGCCCGAAGAGTTCAAACCCGGGCGAGAGGTTTCATCGCCCGAAGCTCTCGCGAAAGCGGCCGGCGACATCGCAACGACGATCTTTCACCCGGTCGGCACGGCCCGAATGGGCGTCGATCCGGACGCGGTCGTGGATCCTGCACTTCGGATGCGCGGCCTGGAGGGATTGCGTGTCGTCGACTGCTCGATCATGCCGACGATTGTCTCGGGCAACACGCATGCCCCGGCGGTGATGATCGGCGAAAAGGCTGCAATGATGATGGCGGCCAGTTCTGCCGCAAAGGTCGAAACGGCCCGCAAATATTAGAACTTTGTTCTGCTTGAAACGAACGTTGGCATCAGGAATGGCTCGCAATCGTCCATTTACAACACCCTGAAAGCTCATCGCCGCGTGCCCCATTCAGTCTCTCCCCATGCCGAGGGCGATTGGCCGACCACCTTCTTGAATTCGCGGCTGAAATGGAAAGCGTCGAAAAAGCCGCAGGACTCGGCGATCTGCTGCAGGCTGAGGTCACTTTCCTGCATCAGACGCTGCGCGCGGACGAGGCGCTGATTGCGGAGAAAGTTGCGCGGGGTGACGCCGATGTGCAGACGAAACAAGCGTCGAAACTGCGAATGGCTGAGCCGCGCGACATTAGCCATATCCTCTGCCGTCCAGCGCGCCTCGGGCGATTCCATCATCTTGCGCATCAGTCGATCCAGTGCAGCGGGCAGGATGGTCCGCGTTTGCGAGTTCGCCGGGCCGGTCAATAGTTCGAGGAACTGAGCGAGGACGGTGTTCAGTCGCAAGTCGATGCCGGGACGCGCCTCGCCCAGCACGGTGAAGAGTCGCTGGAACCAGGCGATCATCTCGGCTCCGCTGGCCAGGGTGACGCGGGGCCCCGCCTGGCCAAAGACGCGCAAGCGAAGAATTGGCAGGTCCGGGCCCTGGATTCGGAACCACATGACGGACCATGGGTCGGATTGATCGGCTCTGTGTGAATGGGGGCCGTCGCCCGGGATCCATACCAGTTGCCCGGGCGCAAGCCGGACGGTTTCGTCGCCGAATGTGACCTCGCCCCGGCCGGACAGGCAATACAGCACATCGTCGCCCGGGCTGGACTGCCGCGCGATGCCGCCGCCGGGTGCTGCGTCGATCCATCCGGCGCGTAGAACCGTCAGGAAGTTATACCGCGATGCAGCATCGGGCAGGTGATAGAGGCTGATCCGCGAAACGGCGATATGGGATTTTTCGACCATGCGCGTTTTGTACATGCAAATCGGCATTGCGTCTATTCGTCGCAGGGGTCCGGCCGACTTACGATCGATGCCGGAGAAGAAAACAGCGCCAGCTGCCGGGAGGAACGGATGCCAGCACGATGGAACTGTGTCGCGGAAAGCGACGCCGATTGTGGTCGCCTGATCAACGGGATTCCGGCGTGACCTCGCAATCGGATGTGACTGGTCGTCCTATGGTTCAATCGTCGCGCGCGCAGGGCGTGCCTCTGCGGTCGCGGTTGCTGGGCGCGCGGGAAACCGGAGTGTTCCTGGCCTTGGTGGTGATGTGCGCCTTTCTGGCGGTGACCACAGAAAGCTTCCTGACGCTGGGCAATCTGTTGAACGTGGGGCGTCAAGTATCGCTGCTGGGGATCATGGCGATCGGGATGACCTTTGTCCTGATTTCCGGCGAGATCGACTTGTCGATTGGCTCCACCTACGCGCTGAGCGGTCTGGGAGCAGGGATTCTGATCACTTCGGGCTGGCCGCTGATGCCGGCGCTTGCCGCCGGTCTGGCGCTGGGGCTGATCGTGGGGCTGGTCAACGGCCTTCTCTCGACCCACGGGCGGCTGCCGTCCCTGATCGCGACGCTGGGGATGATGTCGGTCATTCGCGGCATCGCGCTTCTGATGACGAACGGAGAGCCGGTGACAGTGAACGTGCGGAACGGGGCCGACCCCGCCGTGCTGCAGACATTCCTGGCGCTGGGGCAGGGCAAGCTGGCCAATCTGGTGCCGATGCAGCTGGTGTTCTTCGTGCTGGTGGCGGTCCTTGGCTGGGTGCTGCTGTCGCGGACAAGTTTCGGGTTCCGGATCTTTGCCGTGGGCGGCAGCCCGAAGGCGGCCAGAGTCTCCGGAATCAACGTGAATGCGGTGAAGATCTGGGCCTTCGTGGTGATGGGAATGCTGGCCGCGCTGGCGGGCATTCTGTCCATGGCCTTCCTTCCCAGCGGCCAGGCGGGCCGCACCGGGATTGGTCTGGAACTGGACGTGATCGCAGCTGTCGTCGTCGGAGGTGCGTCGCTGGCCGGGGGTAGCGGCAGCATTCTTGGCACGGTGCTGGGCGTCCTCATCATCGGCGTTCTTCGCAATGGTCTAGTGCTGAGCGGCGTGTCGCCGTTCACCCAGGAAGTGATGATCGGCCTGGTCATCATCGTCGCCGTCGCAATCGACCGGTGGAGCATCCGCTCTGCCCGGGGCTGACCCCATCGTCGTTTGGGCTGGATATCAATGGAGAGGGAGGAAAAGATGAAACTACATACAAGTGCGCTTGCGCTGTTTGCCGGACTGATGCTGTCGACAGCGGCCATGGCCGAGCCGGTGAGCGTCGATGGCTTTGCCCTGGCACCCAGGATCAAGGAAAAGGTGGACGCCGGGGGCGAGCTGAACATCTATGTGTCGTTCCACGACACCGCGAACGAGTTCGCGCCATCGATCAAAGCCGGCGTCCTGAAGGGCGACGAGATCGAGGGCGTCACCGCAAAGTTCATCGGGCCGGTCGGTGCCGATGCCGATGCGCAGATTTCCGAGATCGAAACCCTGATGAACGACATGGACGGCTTGGCCATATCGTCGGTCAGCACGGATGCGCTGGCGCCGATCATCAACCAGCTGATCGAAGCCGGGATTCCTGTGATCACCTACAACACCGACAACCCGGACAGCAAACGCCTGGTCTTTGCCGGTCAGGATCTGGTGCAGTCCGGCCGTGAGGCCGGCAAGCTCATGGGCGACGTGCTGGGCGGCAAGGGCCGTGTCATGATCACGACCCTGGACGCCTCGGCGCAATGGTCGCTGGACCGCGAGAAGGGCGCTCGCGAGGGGTTGGCCGCCTTCCCCGAGATCGAGGTCGTCCGGACGCTGAACACCGGCACCGATCCGCAGGAAATCTACGCGGCCATCGAGAATGCCATGCTGGCCGACCCGGGCATCACCGGCATCCTGTCGCTGGAGTGCTGCTCGACCCCGGCGGCGGGCGAGTGGGTTGCGCGGAACGAGAAGAAGGATGCCGTCAAGATCGTCGGCTTTGACCTTCTGGACCAGACGGTCGACCTTGTGTCGGACGGCGTGATTCAGGCGACCATCGACCAGGCGCCGGAGCGTCAGGGCTATGAGGCGGTGAACCTGCTGGCCACCTTCCTGCGCGGCACGCCGATCGACAACCTGGACACCGGGGTTGGCATCTATACGCCTGAAAATATTGCTGAAATCGCGAAGTGACCTTTCGGCGCCCCGGGGTTGTCCCAGGGCGCCGATCCCGAACTCCGGACCGGACCCAAAGACCATGTCGCTGCCCCTTTTGGAACTGAAGGACATCACCAAGGCCTATCCGGGTGTCGTCGCCATGGATTGCGTCTCGGTCAGCTTTCGGCCTGGCGAAGTTCATGCCGTGATCGGCGAGAACGGGGCTGGCAAAAGCACCATGATGAACGTGCTGGCCGGTGAGATTCAGCCGAACCGCGGCACGATCCTGGTGGACGGACGCCCGGTCACCATTGGCTCGGCGCTGGTCAGTCAGGGCTTGGGAATTCGCGTTGTGTTTCAGGAACTGTCGCTGTGCGACAACCTGACCGTGGGCGAAAACGTGTTGATGGGGCGCTTTGCCAATCGACGCGCCCTGTCGCTACTGGACCGCCGCCGCGCATCGGAGGCCGCCCGAGAGGCGCTTGAGAGATTGGGGCTGACCGACATCGGCATCCACGACAAGGTGTCTACCTTGACTGTCGCGCAGAAACAGATGGTCGAGATCGCTCGGGCGATTTCCCAGGATGCGCGGCTTCTGGTGCTGGACGAGCCGAACTCGGCCTTGTCGCCCAATGAAAGCGAACGGTTGTTCGAGATTGTCCGCGCCCTGCGCGACCGCGGGGTGACGGTGCTGTATGTCTCACACCACCTAGACGAAGTGCGCGCGCTGGCGGACCGGATCAGCGTGATGCGTGACGGACGTCTGCTGACCACGATCGACAACACGCCGGATGTGACCTCGGCCCATCTTGTGGCGCAAATGGTGGGTCGCGATGTGGATACGGCGGACCAGTATTCGCGGCTGGCCGGTCCGCGCGCTGCCGCTCGCCCGGTGCTTTCGGTCACGGACCTGACGGTGCCGGGCTGGATCGACGGCATCCGCTTCACGATTGGCGCGGGCGAGATCGTCGGCGTTGCCGGTCTGCCCGACAGCGGCAAGGACCTGCTGGCGGACGCGATATTCGGGATGATCCCAAGGTCAGGCACGATCGAGATCGGGGGCATCCGGCTGATGGGTGCGCGACCAGCCCATTCCATTGCGGCGGGCATGGCACTGATACCGGCCGACCGTCGCGCGGGCGGGGCCCTGCTGACAATGAGCGTGGCCGAAAACATCGTGTCGTCGACGCTGCGGCGCTTTAGCCGTGGCGGGCTGTTGCAGCGCCGCAGGATCGCCGAGACGGCGGAGCGCTATGTCGCCGACCTGCAGGCCAAGGTGTCGGACTTCGGCCAGCGGATCGCCACGCTGAGCGGCGGCAACCAGCAGAAGATCATCCTGGCGCGCGGCCTTGTCTCGCAGCCTAAGCTGCTGATCCTGCACGAGCCGACGCGGGGCATCGATGTGGGCGCTAAGGCGGAAATCTACGCGATCCTGAAGTCGCTGGCGGCGGATGGGCTGGCCATCCTAATGGTGTCGTCCGAACTGCCGGAAATTGTTCTGCACTCCGGGCGGGTCATCGTGATGGCCAACCAGGTGATCGCGGGCGAACTGAGCGGCGATGCGGTGACCGAGGAAGCGGTCATGTCGCTGGCAACCCGGAAGGTGGGCCGCAATGCAGCCTGACAGCACAGCGAAGGGGGGACGCCCATGACCAAGATCACCGTTGTCGGCAGCTTTGCCGTGGGTCTGACGATCCGCTCGCCTGTCATCCCGATCTTCGGTCAGACCCTGTTCGGGTCTGACTTCGACCTTGGCCCGGGTGGCAAGGGATCGAACCAGGCGGTCGGTGTCGCACGCCTTGGGGCGCAGTCGGCCCTGGTCACCTGCCTGGGCGAGGATGACCTGGCCACCGTCGCCACCCGGCTTTACGCGGCCGAGGGCGTCGACATGGCGCATGTGATGCGGACGTCTGAAAGGGCGACCGGCGTCGGCTTCATCATCCTGAACCAGGCCGGGGACAATTTCATCATCCTCGACATGGGCGCGAACACGTTGATGGACCCGGCGCTGGTCGATACCGCCCGGGACCGGATCGCCGGAAGTGATGTGGTGATGTCGGTGCTGGAGATACCCGTCGCAGCCGCCGCGCGGGCGATGGAGCTGGGCCGTGCCGCAGGCGCCCGGACAATCCTGAACCCGGCCCCGGCCACCGCGCTGCCGGAGGGCCTGTTGAAACATGTCGACTATCTGACGCCGAACGAAAGTGAATTGCGACTGCTTCTGGGCCTGCATGACTTGGCGGTCGAACTGCGGCGGCGCGGGGTGGGGTCGGTCGTCGTCACCATGGGCGGCGAGGGCGCGCTGATCCTGGACGACACGCATGACCTGGTGGTCCCGGCCCCTGCGGTCGAGGTCGTCGATACGACAGGCGCGGGGGATTCCTTCAACGCGGCCTTTGCCGTCGCCCTGGGCGAGGGCAAGCCCCTGGTCGAGGCCGTGCGCTGGGGCGTTGCCGCGGGGGCACATGCCTGCACGCGGCTGGGGGTGATCCCGTCGATGCCGCGCCGGGCCGAGCTGATGGAGATGCTGAAATGACCACCTGGATTGGACATAGGGGAGCAAGCCAATGAAACGCGGCCGTCTGTTGAATGCCGAACTCAGCCACGCGATTGCCGAAATGGGCCATGGCGACCTGATGATCGTCTGCGATGCGGGCTTTCCGATCCCGCGCACAAGCTGGCGGATCGACCTGGCGCTGATGCCGGACTTGCCGGACCTGAAGACCGTCCTGTCGCTTATCGCCGATGATCTCGTGGCCGAAAAGGTGGCCTATGCGAACGAGTTGCCCGATCACAACCCGATACTTCTGCAGACCGTCCGCGCGCTGTTCGCCGACAGCGACCATGCGATGGTCCCGCATGCCACGATCCTGGGCGAGATGGCGGCCAAGGCCAAGGTCATCGTGCGGACCGGGGCCTTTGATCCCTGGGGCAACATCCTGCTGTATTCCGGGGTGGACGTGCCGCAGTGGTTCTCGAAACCCGGGACCGTCGCGCCGCCCGAATACGCCCGCAAGATGACGAAGGGCTGACCATCGTGGCACGCATCTTCGATTGGGCCGTTCGGGACAGCCAGAGGCTGGCGACCGTCGCTTCGCTGAAACAGGCGAAGGGACGGCACGGCGCCTTTGCGCAGGTCACCTGCAACAGCGCGGTCGAGGCGGCAGCGGCCGAAGCGGCAGGGATCGAACTGGCGGTCTGCCGTGCCGCGAACGTTGCCGAGGTGCGCAAAGGGTCGTCGCGGCTTTTCGTGACCGCGGCCCTTGGGTTTGCCGAGGCCATCACCGACGACGAGATCCTGCGGACCGCGTTCAAGGCGCTGACCGATGGCGCGGATGCGGTGATCACGGCACGGCGGCTGTCGATCGTCTCTCTGCTGGCGGCCGAGGACATTCCCGTGATGGGGCACCTGGGGTTCGTGCCGCGCAAGTCGACCTGGGTCGGGTCGGTCCGTGCGGTGGGCAAGACGGCGGACGAGGCGGTAGAGCTGTATCACCGCTTCCGCCGGCTGGAGGAGGCCGGGGCCTTCGCCGTCGAGGCCGAACTGGTACCTGCCCCGCTGATGGCGGAACTCAGCCGTCGCAGCGGATTGGTGACCGTGTCCCTGGGGTCAGGTCCGGCGGCAGAGGTCGCCTTCCTGTTCACCAACGACATCTGCGGCGAGGGCGCGGCGACCCCGCGTCATGCCCGCAAATACGGCGATCTGGCGCGGCTTTACCGCGAGATCGACGCCGAACGCATCCGGTCGCTGCAGGCCTTCCGGGCCGATGTGTTGACCAAATCCTTCCCGGCGGCCAACGAGGTCGCCACCGTGCCGGACGCCCTTCTGGAAGAGTTCGCCCGGCGCCTTGACCATTGATCGAACCGGTTGCCCGCCCTGCGGACGGCCCGTTCTCTTGCAGACGATGAGACAAAAGATGAAAGACACTGACTTTGGCAGCCGCGACAAGCGCGGACACTGGACGCCGAACAAGAAGCCGCAACGTGCGCCGATCTTCGTCTGGCCCGCGCAGCCGAAGAAGTTCCTGAAATGGCTGCCAGGCTATGTGTGGCCGTGGAACTTTTCCTATTTCACCGTCGCGCTGGTGTCCTGGCTGTTTCTGACGCCGGACCTGGCCCGAATGCAGACCTTCCAGATCGACTGGATCCTGCTGATCCTTCTGCGCAACGTGGGATGGACGCTGCTTTTCTACGGCGGATTCCACCTGATCCTCTACATCCGAAGGCATCAGGAGACGAACTTCAAGTACAACGCCCGCTGGCCTGACAGCGACAATCCGGACTTCCTGTTCGGCAGCCAGAACGCCGAAAACATCTTCTGGACATTCTGTAGCGGCGTACCGGTCTGGACGGCTATCGAATGCGTGACCTGGTGGCTTTACGCTAACAACTACCTGCCGTTCCTCGAGTTTGCGGCCCATCCGGTCTGGTTCGTGATCGCGCTGCTGCTAGTGCCGGCCTGGCGCGAGTTGCACTTCTACCTGATCCATCGGCTGATCCACGTAGGGCCGCTGTATCACCTGATCCACCGCGTCCACCACAAGAACGTCAACCCGGGGCCCTGGTCCGGCATGTCGATGTCGACGCTGGAGCATCTGTTCTACTTCTCGGGCGTGCTGATCCACTTCATCGTGCCGTTGCATCCCCTGCACGCGATGTTCCAGCTGATGCACGCCGGCCTGTCGCCCGCGAAATCACATGTCGGGTTCGACCGGATCGTCACCTCGGACGACTCGGCGATCAACACCGACAACTTCTACCACTACCTGCACCACAAGTATTTCGAGGTGAACTACGGCGAACGGCGCATCCCGCTGGATGAATGGTTCGGCACCGCCCATGACGGCTCGGCAGAAGCCGATGAAGCCATGTACCGCCGGATCAGGGCCAAGAAACTGGTCCGCTGAGAAGATCGTACGAAAGGAACGCCCCATGACTACCGCCACCAAGTCCGGCCAATGGGTCACCGCCTGCAAGGTCGATGATGTGTCGCTTGAGGATGTGATCCGCTTCGACTTCGGCAACCGGACCTTTGTCGTCATCCGCTCGGCCGAAGGCGAGTTTTTCGCCATGGATGGCCATTGCTCGCACGAGAAGATTCACCTTGCCGGTGGGCTGGTCGATGGCGGGATCATCGAATGTCCGCGGCATTTCGGAACCTTCGACTACCGCACTGGGGAATCGCGCAAACTTCCTGCCTGCGTGGACCTGCGCACCTATCCGGTGCGTCTTGTCGGCGACGAGGTTCAGTTGCTTCTGGAGTGAGCGAAGGATCTTTGCTCCGGGTGGACTTATCTAAAAGAAAACGGTTGGCCACATTGAAGTGAGCGGGGCACGGTTTCCTGGTCGGACTATTGTTACCGCTGTTGTCATAGGGACCTAGCATGCTGTGAGTGAGCTGCGGACACACCTCGTTGACTTCCTGGCGGCCTGCGTCTCGCACGACGGCTAAAGACGCTGAGCGGCCTCACGCCCTACGAATACAACTGCAAAATCTGGACATTAGAACCAGATCGATTCATCTTGAACCCGATCCACCAGATGCCGAGAATTCACACCTAGCCTGCCCCCGTCCCACGAAAAGCCGTGTTCTCCCGGCAAGACCATTGCATGCGCTGTTCTGCGAGACGAACCCAGAGACTGGCACCTTGCGCCAGCAAGCGGTCGTTGAAATCGTAGTCCGGATGGTGGCAATAGGCTCCGTGGTTTTCGTCCAGTTGACCCAGTTGAAAATAGCATCCGGGGCGCAGGTTCGACATTATTCCGAAATCATCAGACCAAAGCTCTGGTTCCGGGTCGACGATGACCGCGTCCTTTCCGAAGATGCTCACCGCCGCCGCAATGACATGGTCGGCGATCTCTGGCGAATTCTGCGTGACCGGATAGGCGTTCTCGTAGTCCAGGTCGATCTCCACCGACTCGGCCAATGCAATCGCCTGGACCAGCTTGCGGATTTCCGCGGTTCCCAGCCAGTTACGGGCGTTGAACGGATTACCTGCGTCAAAGCTGTCTCTGGGATGGCAACAGGTACGGATCAGGTCAGAGAACCCGTCCGCTTGCGTCGAACCATTTCGCGCGCGTCCAGTCGATCTTCAGCGCAATGCTGCTTCCACCGCGCATCCGGGTTTCACCGGGCAGCCTGAGCGTCAGGTCCGAAGGCTGTCCGGGCACGCGCACATAGGCATAGGTCTCGGCCCCGAGGCGTTCGATCAGTTCGACCTCGCCGACAATATCTGCCGTGGAGGCATCCACAACGGTCAGATGCTCGGGCCGCAGACCCAGTTCGGTTGCCCCCTCCTTGCCAGACGGCATCGGCATCGGCGCAAGTCCCGGAACCTCAAGTCCGGAGCTGGTCGCTTGCGCCGGAAGGAAGTTCATCGCAGGCGCCCCGATGAACCCGGCCACGAACCGGTTTGCGGGATGCTCGTACAGTTCCATCGGCGTACCGACCTGTTCGATCCGGCCGTCATTGAACACAACGATCCGGTCGGCCAGCGTCATCGCCTCGACCTGGTCATGCGTCACATAGACCATCGTTGCCCCGAGGTGCCGGTGCAGTCGGGCGATCTCCAGGCGCATCTGGACGCGAAGCGCGGCATCAAGGTTGGAGAGCGGCTCGTCGAACAGGAAGACCTTTGGCTCGCGGATGATAGCACGGCCTATGGCGACACGCTGGCGCTGGCCGCCTGACAGCTCGCGCGGATACCGGGCGAGGAGTGGGGTCAGTTGCAGCGTCTCGGCGACCTCGGCGACGCGCTTCGCGATCGTGGCGCGGTCCTCCTTCCGAAGCTGCAGGCCGAAGCCGATGTTCTCGGCCACCGTCATGTGCGGGAACAGCGCATAGGACTGGAAGACCATGGCGATGCCACGGTCGGCAGGGCGGGTGCGGGTCAAGTCGCTGCCATCCAGCCGGATCAGGCCCGAGGTAACATCCTCGAGCCCCGCGATCATGCGGAGCGTTGTGGACTTGCCGCAACCCGAAGGGCCGACGAAGACGACGAACTCGCCATCGGCGATGTCGAGGTCGAGCCCCTTGATCACCCGTGCCGGGCCGAAGGATTTGCGAAGGTCGGAAAGTTGAAGCTGTGCCATGGGTTATCCTTTGACCGCGCCCATGGTCATGCCTTTGATGAAGAAGCGCTGGAAGAAGAGGAAGACAAGAAGCGTGGGCAGGCTGGCCACCAGAGACAACGCGCCCTGCACGCCCCAAGCGACGGAATACTGGCCCTTGAGGTTGACGATGCCGATCATGATCGTCCGCTTGTTGTCGGACTGGGTAAAGATCAGCGGCCAGAGGAAATCGTTCCAGATCCAGGTGAACTGAAGCGTCGCAAGAACCGCCAGGGCCGGTAAAGACAGGGGCAGGACGACGCGGGTCAGGACCTGCCATTCATTCGCACCCTCCATGATCGCCGCCTCACGCAGGGCATTGGGAACGGTGGCGAAGAAGTTGCGCATCATCAGGACGCAGATCGGCAGGCCAAGCGCCGAATGTACGATGATGACCGGCCAGAGCGTGTCGATCAGCCCCAGTCCGTTGAAGAGGCGAAAGAGCGGCACAAGGATCACCTGCGGCGGAAAGAACATCCCGGCGACGATGGTCAGGAACAGGACGTTCGAGCCGCGGAACGGCAGTTTGGCGAAAACATAGCCCGCAAGCGCGCCGAGCGAGATGGAAACGGCCGTTGCCGGCAGCGTCACGAGAAGCGTGTTGAGGAAGTACCGATGGACAGCGGGGTTTCCCAGCACTTCGGCAAAGTTGCCGAGGTAAAGGCTTCCGGGCAGCGACCAGAGATCGCCCATCGAGATTTCGCGTGTCGTCTTGACCGAGGACAGAAGCACGCCAGCGGTCGGGAGCAGGAACAGCACCGCCAGCACGGTCAGGATCACAAAGATCGTCGCGGGCCAGGGGTTGAAGCGCCGCATGGGCAGGGGCTCAGCCATAGATCCGGTCCACCTTGCGCAACTGGCGGAAGTAGAAGCCGATGATCGCCAGCGCGATCAGGAACAGGACGACCGAGATCGCCGAGCCATAGCCCATGAGGTATTTCTTGAAGCTTTCGTTGTACATGTGCATGGCCAGCGTATCTGAACTGTTGAACGGCCCGCCGCCGGTCATGATGTAGAGGATGTCGAACCCTTTCAGCGAGTTGATGACGGACAGCGCGATGACGACGACGGTCGAGGGCGCCAGCAGCGGCAGCACCACCCGGCGAAACCGCTGCCAGGGCGACGCGCCCTCGATCTCGCAGACTTCCAGCAGGTCGCCGGGAATGGCGGTCAGGCCAGCCAGGTAGATGACCATGGACAGGCCGGTCTGCTGCCAGGACCAGGCGATGATGACCGACCAGAGTGCGGTATCCGGCTTGGCCAGCCAGGCGTAGTTGAACCTTTCGCCCGTCATCTGGGTTATGATCGTGTTGAGAAGGCCCCAGTCGGGCTGGTAGATCCAGGTCCAGATCTGCCCGACAATCACGGCCGACAGGCAGATCGGCAGGTAGAAGACGCTCTTGAACACCCGTGCGCCAGTCACGCGGGAATCAAGCAGAAGCGCCAGGATCAGCCCCAGGATGGTGGGCAGCACGATGGCGGCGATCATCCAGAGTGTCGTGTTGATGGTAGCCTGCAGAAACAGGCGGTCCGTGGCGATCTTGGCGAAATTGTCAAAGCCCACGAAGCGGTAGTTGGGGTTGAACCCGTTCCAGTTGGTGAAGCTGTAGTAGAAAGAGCTGAACAGCGGCCAGGCCACGAACAGCCCGAACACCGCCAGCGGCAGGGACAACAGCGCGATGCGCCAGAAACGGTTGTGCTGTTCCATCTGTCCCTGTCCTGCGTGCAGTCCGGGCCGCCCCGGTCAGAGCGGCCCGGACGCCATGATCATTGCTTGAAGGCGGTCTCGGCGTCCGTTGCCACCTGTGCCAGAATGGCATCGGCTTGCGAAGGGTCGTCGATGAAGCGCGTGAACATCGACAGGCCCACTTCGGCCACCGGAGGCGGCGTCGCGAGGTCGTAGTTGAAGGCGAAGGCCTCGGCGGCGGCCACGGTCGCGGCGGCCTTCTGCATGACCACGTTGTAGTTCGCCGGGTCCACGTTCACGTTTGCCGAAAGCGCACCCTGCGCATTCGCCCAGGCAGCCTGGACCCCGGTATCCGACACCATGAAGGCCAGGAACTTCTCGGCCCCTGCCGCATTCGCGGTATTGGCCGAAATCACGAGCCCGTCGACCGGCCCTACCGCCGCCTTGGGCACGCCGTCGGTGACTGCCGGGAACTCGAAGAAATCGTAGTCCTCGCCTGGCACCAGACCGTTGCCGTTCCAGTAGCCGGTGATCCAGGTGCCCATCAGGGTCATCGCCGCATCGCCGCGCGCGACCTTGTCAGAGGCATCGGTCCAGTCGTCGGCATTGGCGTTCTCGGTGAAATAGCCCTTGTCGAACAGGTCCTTCCACATCGCCAGCGCCGCAGCGACCTCGGGGTCGGAGTACTTGGCCTCGCCCGACATCAGCCGTGCGCGATAGTCAGGCCCGGCGGTGCGGAGAAGCAGGTAGTCGAACCAGAACTGCGCCGGCCAGCGGTTCTTGGACCCCAGCGCAAGCGGGGCGATGCCCTTGCCTTTCAGCGTCTCGCACAGGGCGAGGAATTCGTCCCAGGTCGCGGGCGGGGCGGACATGCCGGCCTCGGCCAGGACCTTCACGTTGTAGAACATGCCGGCGTAGTGATAGTTCATCGGCACCAGATAGCGCTTGCCGCCATAGAGCGTGGCGCTGTCGGCAACGGGCTTGGCGATCACGCCGTCCAGCCCGTTCGCCGCCCACATCTCGTCGATCGGATGCAGCGCATTCGAGTCGACGATGAACTGCACCCGCGCGCCCGCCCAGTAGCTGAACACGTCGGGCAGGCTGTTGCCCGCGGCCCGGACCAGGATGTCGGTCTTGAAGTCCTCGTGCCCGACCGGGCTTTCCTTCATGACGATGCCGGTGGCTTCGGTGAACTTCTGCATCTGTTCGTTGAAAGCCTTCAGGCCCAGCTCGCCAGTGAAATAGTGGCTGATCGTGACCTCGCCCGACTGCGCCCAGGCCATGCCGCCCATGCCCATGCCCAGCACCGGAAGCGCGAAGGTCCCCAGCAACATGCCGCGCCGACTGATCTGCGTCATCTCTTCCTCCCAAGAAGTTTCAATATGCGGCACTTTAGTCCGCCGTCTCCTTGTTGATCGCCAAGAATTGCCGCCATGTCAACAAAAAGTGTTGCATAGCGCGCCAGAATGCGGAAAATGACGATAACAGGACCGGGTAGCAGGAGGAAGTTGCGCTATGTCAAACTATCAGTTTAGCATAGCGCAAATTCAATCCACCCTGGTCGGAGCCCGTCCCATGCGTCTGCTGCAATCCCTGTCTCGTGGTCTAGAAGCGCTGTCCTACATGTCGGCCCAGCCCGGCCCTGTTCGGCTGACCGATGTGGCCGAATCGCTCGGCGTCGACAAATCGAACGCGGCGCATCTGCTGAAGACGCTGGTGGCGATGGGATATGCCGTCCAGGACGACAGCCGCCGCTACCGTCCAAGCGACAAGCTGGCGGGGCGCAGACGAATCGAACACACGCTTGAGGAAATCGTCGCGGTCAAGGAGGCCTGGCGCGGCACGCTCGAGGCGCTGGTGGCCGAGACCGGCGAATGCGCCCATCTGGCGGTGCTGGTCGGGCCGCGTGTCTGGTACATCGACAAGGTCGATTCCCCCTTGCCGCTGAAGGTGGACCATCCGATCGGCGCGCTGGCGCCGCTGCATTGCACGGCGCTGGGAAAGGCGTTCCTGACCTTTGGCGCCGCGCAGATGCCCGACGACCAGCCCGCCTACACGCCGCGCTCCCTGACGACCCGTCGCGCGCTGTTGGATGAGCTCGGTCGCACCCAGACCAGGGGATATGCCATCGACGACGAGGAATTCGCGCACGGCGTCCGTTGCGTTGCCCGACCGATCTATGATGCCGACGGCGTGATGATCGCCGCGATCGGCGTCTCGGGCCCTTCGGTCCGGGTCACCGACGCCCGCCTGCGCGAGCTTGGCAGCATCGTGTCCGCCGCGGGTCAAGGCGGACTGCAGAAGGAACATACAGGATGACTACCACGCCGCTGCGTGTCGGACTGATTGGCACGGGCCGGATTTCGGACCTGCACGCCATCGAGTATCTGCAGAACCCGGGAGCACGAATCGTCGCGCTGTGCGACCGCGATGTCGCCCAGGCCACGGCGAAAGCCGCCGCATGGGGCATCCCCGATGTGGCGATACACGACGACATCGACGCGTTCCTCGCACTCCGTGACGTTGACCTTGTCGAGATCCTGCTGCCGCATCACCTGCATTTGCCCATAGCGCTTAAGGCCATGGCGGCGGGCAAGATTATCTCGCTGCAAAAGCCGATGTGCCTGAACTTGGAGGAGGCAGATCAACTGGTCGCGGCGGCCGAAGCGCATGACCGGCCCGTGAAGATCTTTGAGAACTTCATCTTCTATCCGCCGGTGATGAAAGCGCGCGAGTTGATCGACGCGGGCGCAATCGGTACGCCGCTGTCGATCCGCATCAAGTCGAACCCCGCGCGCAGTGCCACAGCCTGGGACGTACCGGCAGCCGCCAGTGCGTGGCGGCAGGAAAAGGGCCATGCCGGCGGCGGCCCGCTGGTCTTTGACGACGGCCACCACAAGTTCGCGCTGGCCTGGCATTTCATGGGCAATCCCGAAGAGGTCCATGCCTTCATCGGAGATTGCGAGGGGCCGGGCGGTATCCGCTTCGACGCGCAGTCGATGGTGTCGTTCCGCTTTCCCGGCAACCGTATCGGCAATCTGGAAATCGTCTACTCGCCCGAGATGGAACTGGTGACCCGGCACTATGCGCAGGACGACAGGGTAGAGATCACCGGGACGGCCGGTGTGATCTTTGTCAACGGCGGGCATGGGCGGCTGGGGGCGACGCCGCCGGTCACGCTATATCGCGACGGATCGCTGACCACCTATGACGTACCGACCGGGTGGGAACACAGTTTCATCCAGTCGACCCGCCACTACATCCAGGCGCTGCAGACCGGCGCCCCTCCGGTGCTGACCGCAGCCGAGGGGCGGCAGGTCCTGCGCTTTGCACTGGCTGCCGAACAATCGGCCCGCGAGGGCCGGACGATCCGGCTGGACGGCTGACCATGGGCCGGAACATGCAGGCAATGCCAAACCGTTTGTCCGACCTTGCCACGACCGGCGACCGCGCCCGCTTTCTCGCGCAGGCGGGCGGGCTGGAGGCCTTTCTGAAGGCCGACGGCTCTGGTCCGCTGGTGACCCTGCCTTTGGCCGAAGCTCTGGTCCTTGGCCTGATGCGCCAAGGCGTCACCAAATATCTCGCGATCTTCGGGCATGGCTCGACCTCGCTGGCCGAAGTGCTGCGGTTCTACGAGGCAGCAGGACTGGTGCACTGCTGGCAATTCCGCAACGAGGTGGAAATGGCCCATGCCGCCACCGCGCTGTCCTGGGTTTATGGCGAAGTGCCGGCGGTCGTCACGTCGATCGGGCCGGGTGCCTTGCAGGCCCTGTCGGCGTCGCTGGTGGCAAGTTCGAACGGAGTCGGTGTCTATCATCTGTACGGCGACGAAACGACGCACGGCGAAGGCTACAACATGCAGCAGGTGCCAAAGCCGGCACAGGGGGTCTTTTCCCAGATTTCCTCCCTGATGGGAGCCTCCTACACGCTGCATAGCCCGGGCGGCCTGCGCGACGGATTGCGGAAGGGTGCGTCCTCCGTTTTCCATCCCTGGCGGCCCGGGCCCTTTTATCTGAACCTGCCCATCAATACGCAGGAAGCGCCCGTCACCTTGCGGCTGGATGCGCTGCCGCTGCGCCCGGCCTTCCCGACATTGGCGCCCGCCGACGACCGCGCGCTGGCCATAGCGGCGCGGACCATTGCCGGAACAGAGCGGGTGGCGATCAAGGTCGGGGGCGGTGCGCGCAAGGCCGCCTCAGCCGTGCGACGGCTGGCCGAGGCGGCGGGGGCGGCGGTTGTCCTGTCGCCGGGGTCCGTCGGCGTGCTGCCGGACGCGCATCCGCAGAACCTGCATGTGGGCGGCTCCAAAGGGTCGATCAGCGGCAACTGGGCGATGGAGGAGGCCGAACTTCTGGTGGTCATCGGCAGCCGCGCGGTCTGCCAGGCGGATTGCTCGGGCATCGGCTGGCCCAGAGTGCGCCGGGTCATCAATCTCAACGCCGATCCGGTGGACGTGCAGCACTACAATGCAACGACGGCACTGCCGGGCGACGCGAAAGTGGTGGCGGACCGGCTCGCCGCTCTGCTGGAGGGCATGCAACGGCCTGAAGCCAAGGACGACTGGCTGGCCGCGGCAGCGGTGAAGAAGGCCGAATGGCTGGCCTTCCGCGCCTCCCGGGCGGCTGGTCCAGCGCTGGTCGACCCGTTCTGGCAGCGCCCGGTGATGACCCAGCCGCAGGCCATCGCCGCCGCGGATGCGTGGTGTCGGCAGGCGGGCGTCCTGAAGTTCTTCGACGCGGGCGATGTGCAAGCCAACGGGTTCCAGCTGGTGCAGGACGATTCCCCCTTCCAGACCTTCACGGAAAGCGGCGCCTCCTACATGGGTTTTGCTGTCTCTGCCCTGCTGTCGCAGGGGTTGGCCGCCAATGGAAACTATGGAGTGGCCTTTACCGGCGATGGCTCTTTCATGATGAATCCGCAGGTCCTGATCGATGCGGTGGCGCATGGGGTTCACGGCACGATCCTGTTGTTCGACAACCGCCGCATGGCCGCGATTTCCAGCCTGCAAGAGGCGCAGTTTGGCGTGAACTGGCGGACGCATGACGGGGTCGAGGTCGACTACCTTTCGCTCGCCCGCGCGGTGAAGGGCGTCGCGACCTTTGACGGCGGCACCTCGCCTTCCGAACTGACCGAGGCGCTCACGCGGGCGCAGGCGCATCCCGGCCTCAGCCTGGTGCATGTCCCGGTGTACTTCGGCCCCGACCCTGCCGGTGGCATGGGATCCTACGGGCAATGGAATGTCGGCAACTGGTGTGCGGACGTTCAGGCACGCTACGCCGAAACCCTGATCTGACGGAGCTTTCAATGTATTCCTCGCACGGGCTTTTCCTGGCCGGCAAGTGGCGACCCGCCGCCGATGGGGCTACCAGTCCGGTCCGCAGTCCCGTGACAGGGGCGATCATCGGCACGATCCCCGTGGCGACCCCTGCCGATCAGGATGAGGCACTGGCCGCCGCAGAGAGCAGCTTCAGCGGGTGGGCTACGACTCCGGCATGGGACCGCGCCGCCGTCCTTCGCCGGTCTGCCGACTACCTGCGGGCCGATGCCGATGCCCTGGCCCGCGTGATGGCGACCGAAACCGGCAAGCCTATTTCCGAAGCGCGGGCCGAGGTCATGGCCTCCGCCGACCAGTTCGAATGGCAGGGCGAAGAGGCCAAGCGCGTCTATGGCCAGGCGATCCCGGGCCGGAACCCGCACGAACGGCTGTCGGTCACCTACCAGCCCGTCGGTCCCTGTCTTGCCCTTACGGCCTGGAACTTCCCCATGCTGCTGCCCGCCCGCAAGATCGCCGCCGCGCTTGCTGCAGGGTGCAGTGTCGTGGCCCGCCCCGCGAGCGAGGCCCCCGGCAGCAGTTTCGCCCTTGCCGACGCGCTGATCGCGGCGGGCCTGCCAGAAGGCGTGCTGTCGGTCCTGACGGGGCCAGCCGTGCCGATGGTGGAAAGACTGATCCGATCGCCGGTGATCCGCAAGGTTTCGCTGACTGGGTCGGTATCGGTCGGAAAGCAGGTGCTGCGGATCGCGGCCGAGGACGTGAAGAAGGTGACGATGGAACTGGGTGGCCACGCCCCGGTCATTGTTCATGCCGATACCGACCCCGTGGCCGCAGCACGCAAGCTCGCTGCAACCAAGTTTCGCAACTCCGGGCAGGTCTGCATTTCGCCCTCGCGCTTCTATGTCCACCGCGCGGTCCTACCGGCCTTCGAGACGGCCTTTGCCGAAGTTGCCCGGGAAATCCGCACCGGGGACGGGCTGGACCCGATCACGACCATGGGCCCGATGATCCGCGCGCGCGCGGTCGATGCCGCGCTGGACCTGATCGCCGACGCCGTGGACCAGGGAGCTCGGCTCTTGGCGGGCGGCACCCGTCCGGCACACTTGAACCGCGGGCATTTTCTGGAGCCCACGGTCCTTGGCGATGTGCCCGACGCGGCCCGCATCATGCACGAAGAACCTTTCGCCCCGGTTGCGCCCATCGCCGCCTGGGACGATTTCGACCAGGTGATCGCCCGCGCCAATGACACAGAGTTCGGCCTTGCCGCATATGTCTTCACCGAGAACGCAGCCCTGGCCGCCCGCACCGCCGAGGCGCTTGAGGCCGGGATGGTCGGCATCAACGAGACGCTGCTTGCCACCGCCGAGGCGCCCTTCGGCGGCACCAAGCAATCCGGCTTCGGGCGCGAAGGGGGCAGTCAGGGAATCCTGGACTACATGACGCCGAAATACACCCGCCATCGACTGACCCTCGCTTGAAAGGCCCCGTATCATGACGAAACCCAAAGGCATCGAGAACGGGCTGACCAACTACGGCGACCGAGACTTTGCCCGCTACCTGCGCCGGTCCTTCGCCAAGTCCATGGGCTATACCGGCTCGGCGCTGGACAAGCCGATCGTCGGCATCTGCACCAGCGAATCCGGGTTCAACAACTGCCACCGGCATTTCCCCGAGATGATCGAGGCTGTGAAGCGCGGGGTTCTGGCCGCCGGTGCCTTGCCGGTGACATTCCCGGTGATTTCGCTGGGCGAGGTGTTCCTGTCCCCCACCTCTCTGGTCTACCGCAACCTTATGGCAATGGCCGTCGAAGAGATGATCCGTGCCCAGCCGATGGATGCGGTCGTCCTCATGGGCGGTTGCGACAAGACCGTGCCTGCAATGCTGATGGGCGCGCTTTCTGCCGACAAGCCCGCGGCGATGGTGGTGGCCGGCCCGATGATGACCGGCCGGCACAGGGGCGAGCGGCTGGGCGCCTGCACGGACTGCCGACGGTTCTGGGGCAGCTTCCGCGCGGGCAAGGTCACCGCCGACGAAATTGACCAGGTCGAGGGCCGGCTGGCCGTGACCTCAGGAACTTGCGCGGTGATGGGCACCGCCTCGACCATGGCGCTGATGGCGGAAACCCTGGGCATGATGCTGCCGGGCAGCGCCGCTATTCCGGCCGTCCATGCCGACCGGCTGCGCAACTGCGAGGAAACGGGCGCGCTGGCCGCACGATTGGCCCTGACCGGAGGTCCGAAGCCGACCGAGGTCATCACGCCCGCGACGATCCGCAATGCCGAGCGCGTGCTGCTGGCGGTGTCGGGTTCGACCAATGCGGTGATCCACATGGCCGCTGTCGCGGGCCGCATAGGGATGAAGCTGGATCTCGACGCCTTCAACCGCCGGTCGGACGAGACCCCGGTTCTGGTTGATCTCAAACCCGTCGGCGCGGGTTACATGGAGGATTTCCACTATGCCGGAGGGCTGGAAGGGGTGCTGCGGGAAATCGCACCGCAGTTGGAAACCGGCACCCGCAGCATCACCGGCGAGACCCTGGCCGAGCGGCTTGCGCGGCCCCTGGCCGACCCCATCGACCGCGCGGTGATCCGTGGCGCCGACGATCCGATTTCTCCCGTCGGCGGCCTGATCGCCCTTCGCGGCAACCTTGCGCCGGAAGGTGCGATCCTGAAACGCGCGGCGGCGACCGAGGCGCTGCTGGAACACGAAGGCCGGGCGGTGGTATTCACCTCGCTGGAAGACCTTGCCGCCCGCATCGACGATGCCGGGCTGGACGTGGCCGCCGATGACATCCTTGTGCTTCAGAACGCTGGTCCGAAAAGCCCCAGCGGCATGCCCGAGGCGGGCTATCTGCCGATCCCGAAGAAACTGGCGCAAGCCGGCGTCAAGGACATGGTCCGCATCTCGGATGCCCGCATGTCCGGCACGGCCTTTGGCACCATCGTCCTGCATGTCTCGCCCGAGGCGGCGGTGGGCGGCGCGCTTTCTCTGGTGCGGAACGGAGACCGGATACGGCTCTCGGCATCGGAAAAGCGGATCGACCTTCTGGTCGACGCCGCGACATTGGCCCAACGCGCCGCCGAGGCGACGGTTTCTAGTAACGTGCCCGCTCGAGGCTACACAAGGCTTTATCATCAGCATGTCACGTCTGCGACGGAAGGCTGTGACTTTGACTTTCTCGGATTTGCGCCCGGAATATCCCGCTGATAGTGCCGCCCAGAGCAAACGACGACTCTCGAAGATGCCCCCGGCAACCGAATGACCAAGAATAGCAGAAACGAGTCAATGGTATCGAGAAGCGCTAGCTGTGAGTTCTTGGAAGGTTGTTCACCCTTGTGAGGGGCGGGAGGCCGTTGAGGGCGGAGTGCCGTCTTGACCGGTTGAACCAGTCAAGCCATCGCGGGATGGCGGTGTTTCGTGCTGCACAGGATGGGTGGGCGAGGCCGTAGGCCAATTCGCGCAGGCGTGATCGGTGATGGTCTGCAGACCGCACAGCGGCGGGCCGAGAAAATTCAGAACCTCTGGCTCGAGAAGTGCAAATTCACCCGGATTTCTACCAAAGTGAGACGTGTGCCGGCTTCCCAATGACGGGGTGAGGGTTGAAAGAGCGGCTTCCGGGGCCCCGTCACGGAAGCGTACCGACGGGCGCTGCGGACATTCTGGATCCGGTTGCACCGGCGAGGGCAGGTGGCTGGAAGGATGGAAGGTAGATGTGAGCCGGGATGAGCGGAACAGGCGGCTGTCGGCCGAATGATCCAACCGGCCCGATGACAGGCGGTACCTGTCGCTCGTCGATCGCTGGGCATCGGTGAATGTCGGTTGCGATGTCTTCCTGTCTGGACGAACTGACCTGTGCATCCTTCGCACCATCCATGGCGATCCCACCTCAAACAGAACCCGCCATTATTCCTCCCGGTGACCGAAACTCGCGATGCGATACCGCATGAGAAGGAAGATCACCACGAAGACCGCGAGAACCACGATGTTGACGAGCGTCGCCAGCGCAGGAAGCTCTGGTCGCATACCGTGACGCAGGGATCCCCAAGCTGCCGTCGAAATGGTTTGTGATGCACCCAGATTGTAGAACGAGATCTCCAGATTGTTGAAGCCCATAATGAAGCTGATGATGAAGGCCCCGAGGACCGCTGGCCAGACGTTCGGCAGGGTGATCTCCCAAAAGCAACGCAGGGGGCGCGCTCCAAAGACCATGGCAGCATCATCGAGGCGCCAATTGTACCTTAGCAACTGAGCCAGCACGATCAGGAATGCAAATGCCAGCGCATGGACCGCATTGGCAAGAATGGCCGAGATCGTGTTGCCCGAAAGCCCGAGAATCTGTCGGTTGAATACCAGAGACGAAATTCCGACAAGAAGCTCAGCCGTAAACAGCGGGCAGATAAGCAGGATCACGATCATGAACCGCCAGCGGCTGTTGTATTTCAGGACGGCAATAGCACCAAGCGTCGCGAGTACAGTGGCAATCGCGGCAGTACCCAACCCGATGACAATGCTGTTCCAAAGGGCCTCCTGATAGGCCCGTCCACTCAATAGAAGCCTGAACCCCTCAAGCGAGAATTTCGGCGGGAAAGGCCATGCCTTGTTGGCCGAAATCGAGACGAAGGCGATGTAGACGATCGGAGTGTAGAGGAAGATGTAGAGCGATACCATCAGGACGCCAGAAAGCGCGGTGCCGAAGCGATCGCCGGCCTTGTAGGAGATCATCCGTTGTTCCTCCCGGTATAACCGCTGCGGCGCAGATCGACGCTGAACCAGATGACCGTGATCACGGCACAGGAAAGTAGGAACAATACGACGCCCATGGCCGAGCCGAGCGCCCAGGTGCCGCTTTCACTGAACTGCTTCGACAATACTGACCCATAGGAAGCACCCGACGGGCCACCCAGGAAGATCGGCTCAACTGCCGCGGCCAGAACCGGAATGAAGGTCATGATCAGACCGATTGCCGTGCCCATCCAGTTCAGCGGCCACGTAACCTCGAAGAATGCACGCCACGATTTTGCGCCGTTGATCTTCGCGACCTCCAGAAGCTCGAAATCAAAGTTCAGCAACGACAGATAGATCGCAGTCACCATGAAGGGCATGTAGAGATAGATCATCCCGATGGTAGTTGCCGTCGGCGAGAACATCAGCATCTCGATTGGGGTTCCACCCATCGCCATGACGGCCATGTTGAGGGCCCCGACCGGGCCCATGATCGACTGGAGCGCGGTGACGCGAAGGATAGCGCCGGTGAAGAACGGCGCTGCCAGTCCAAGGATCAGCAGCAGCTTGTAGCGCCCACCGTAGCGGGCAATGAAATAGGCAATCGGCCAGCCATAGATCATGCAGGCCACTGAGACCACGACGGCCATCGAAAAGGACCGCCACAGAAAGGTCATGTAGGTCGTCGTACTCAGCAGTGTCTCGTAGTTATCAAGACTCCATTCAGGGATCAGGTCGTAGGATTCAGTTCGCCAGAAGCTGAATACGACAATCGAGATGATCGGAATGATCAGGAAAACTATCACGAAAAGCACGCCGGGCAGCGCCAATGCCAGAAAGCGGGTGCGTTCGGAAAAGCGCTCCACTGCAACGTCGTTCGCACTCATCGCTAGCTTCCCCTCGTAGGAAAGCTGGCTCCTGCCTCAACCGGCCAGACGATCGAAACGGAATCACCGGCACGGACCCGGTTGCCGGAGGCCTGGGTCGCATCGCTGACAATCACCTCGGTGCTGTCTGCGAGCGCAACCATGTAATCGGCGACCTGCCCCTTGAAGATCACATCGCGCACCCGTCCTTTGAGAAAGTTGTGGCTTTCGGCGGGCGTCCCACCTTCTGCAGAGACAATCGACATATGCTCACACTTGACGAAATACTCGACGGTAGCGCCTTGCGAGACCCCATCGGGCAGCGGTGTACGGATCGACGAGCCTGCCCATTCGAGTACTCCGGTCCCGGCGGAAACGGATTTCACGTTGGCACGAACCGTATTTGAATGCCCGACGAACCCCGCCACGAAAGCGGTTCCCGGCTTGGTGTAAACCTCGTGTTTTTCGGCAACCTGTTCGAAGATGCCGCCGCGCATGACTGCGATACGGTCAGCCATCGTAAGCGCTTCTTCCTGGTTGTGGGTGACATAGACGAACGGAATTCCGAGCTCGAGCTGGTAGCGTCGCAGTTCGACCTCCATCTCCTTGCGCAACTCGCGATCCAGGTTCGCCAGCGGCTCGTCCAAGAGCAGCAGCGCAGGTCGCGATATCAGACCACGCGCCAGGGCGACACGTTGCTGCTGACCGCCCGAAAGTTGACTCGGGTACCGATCCTCAAGCCCGTCAAGGCGCAGCAGGCCAAGTGCCCATTTCAACCGATCGTCGCGTTCCGACTTGCCGACGCCCTGCATGCGCAGCGGGAAAATGATGTTGTCGCGGACCTTCTTGTGCGGGAACAGGAGAAAGTCCTGAAAAACCATGCCGATTCCCCGGCCATAAGGCGCGGTACGGGTAACATCCTGCCCACTGACGAGTACCTGACCACTGTCCGGCGCCTCAAGCCCCGCGATGACGCGGAGCAGCGTGGTCTTTCCTGAACCGCTTGGCCCAAGGAGGGCAAAGAACTCTCGCGATGAGATGTCCAGGGAAAGGTGATTGATCGCCTTGACCTCTCCAAAGGTCTTCACCACGTTCTGAAGGCTGAGGGCTGTGTCCGACATCTGCCACTTCATTTCTTGGAGGAGAAAGTGCTGGCACCGCGCGGAGCGGAGCCAGCCAGGAAGATCCCGAAACGTCAGGCCGCCTCGACCTCATTCCAGACCCGCTCCCATTTCTCCGGGGACGACGGCTGGTCGAACATGTGAAGCCCTTTGAGTTCGTCGGTGCGGCCGAGCATCAGCAGTTCGGCATCCTCTTTGGTCAGCATGTCACGGATGTCGTAGCAGGGCGCAGTACCGGCGTCGATCGCGACACGCTCCATCGACGCCTTGCCGACGAAATGGTTGATCCAGGAATGAGCCAGATCGATCATCGCCGGATCGGTCGTCCCCGAGCTGATCTGCCAGCTATCCACCCAGCCAAGCCCGCCTTCCTTTGGTTGCAGCATGTGGGCGACGTCGAAGTCGATCTCACCAGCCCAACGTGCGCGCGTCAGGCGGCGGTAAGTTTCCGAGAACTCTGGCGAAGCCCACACCACACCCGGGCGCATCAGCCCCTCAAGCTGGTCGTAGTCCTGATATCGTGTCACGAGGAGCCTTTTCTGCTTGATAAGCAGTTGCTTCGCCGCCTCCAGCTCCTCGTCGGTAAGCTGGTAGGGATTGAACGCCTGGCCATCCGGGCGCGGGCCATCCTTCGTGCCGAGTTGGGTGGCTGCGAGAATTCCCGCCAGCGCGATATTCTCCTCGAAACGCGCCCCTGTCGTGAGATGGCCGCCATACTTCTCGTCGAACATGATGTTCAGCGTGTCGCGATCGGCCTCTTCGATATGGCTGAGGTTCATCGTGATGCCGTAGCTTCCCCAGCAGTTCTGCACGCCGATCCGGTCGCCGCTCGCCTTGTCGGTCAGGAGGTCGTAGTTGTCGGGCTGGAAAGTGTCGAAGCTCAGGTCGGCGTTCGGAACCTTGGACATATCCACCGGCTGGATGAGATTGCTCTTGAGGTAGAGCCGGGGCCAGAAGCCATCGGCCATGACGAGATCAAAATCCGACGTGCCCCCGGACCGCATCTTGTTGAACGCTTCAGAGTTGCCGTCGAAAAACTGCGCCGCAACCTTGGCACCAAACTGCGACTCAAACTCATCGATGGTCTCTTGAATCAGGTAAGCCCCCCAGATCAGCATGCGCAGTGTGGGGGTCGCCGCCTCCGCACGGCGAACAAATGGCGACGAAACCGACAGCGCGCCGGCCGCAAGGGCGGTTCTCATCACATCCCGCCGTGTCGGGGCGAAGGCGAGTTTTTTTGACATTGTCATTCTCCCTGTTTTCGGTCTGGCCTTGGCCGCCAGTGTCGCAACGAATCGACGAAAGGGCCAGAACTTTCTCCAAAAGAGAAAATTTTTTTCATTCGGACAATGATTGCCGAAAATCCGGTAAGATCGCGCAAGTCACCTCTGGCTATCCTGATCTCATCGAGTTGACGTAGGCGAAAACCGTCGCGTAAGGAGTGGAAAGCATTGCGTCCGAAGGGGATTTCAGTGGCAAAGTCCGATACGGCAACAAAACCCGGCACTTTCTGGGGCAACCGCCTGCGCGAAGAGCGCGAGCGGCGAAAGCTGACGTTGCGTGAGGTGGGCGAAATCTGTCATCTGTCGATCTCGCAACTTTCCAAAATCGAAAGTGGCAAGGCGCGGATGACCGTCGAGACCGCCCTGCTGATCTCGAATGCGCTCGACATTCCTGTCGTCTCGTTCTTCGCGCCCACAGACAAGAAGATGTCAGGAGCGCGCTCCATAACGCGAAATGGTCAGGCCGTAGTGAATGCCAATCAGAACATTAGGTTCGAGGTTCTGAGCAGCGACCTGAAAGACAAGAAGGCGCTCTACTGGCGGGTCACGGTCAACGCACGCTCTCTGGCCGAGGCCGGTTGGCGCAGCCATTTCGGAGAAGAGTTTCTTTATGTCCTTTCAGGAACGCTCGAGCTGCACAGTTCGTTCTACGATCCGTTGGTCTTGGAGACGGGCGACAGCATCGTTTTCGATGGCAACATGGATCATTCTTACGTCAGCATCAGTGAAGCCCCGGCAGTCCTGATCATGTCTAACCTGATGCCTTAGGTGCCTCGTGCATCCGGTCAAAGTGCTTTCGCCACCTCAGCCAACGCTTCGGCCAGGAAAGCCGCCTGCACGCGCCGGGTATCCGGGTCGAGCAGCAGGGCATTGTTGACCTCGATGCATACGGCCTTTCTCCCGCGCGCCGTACCGTGGACGTTGAGTGTTCGGGCACCGGTGTCCGTCCAGGCGTAGGGCACATTGTCGGCAACCCTCACTCCATGCGCCACACCGACCCGATGCATGACCGACGAGACCATCGCGCCGAACTCTGAACTGGATGGCCAGACCAGACCGACGTCGACTTCGCGGTCGACGCCGTGGAAGACCGGCGTGAAGGTGTGAATCGAGATCAAGGCCCGCACCCTTTCCGCCTGTGCCTCAATCGCACGGTCGACTGGCCCTGCGGCAATCTCGGTCCGCAGTGCCTTTTCTTCGGCGGTCAGTTTGAGGTTGCCGGGAACAGGGATGCCGCCAAGGTCTGGACGGCAGTATTCCCAGTGCGTCTCAAACCGGTTGTAGTCGAGAAACATCCGCGAATAGGTCGCAAGGACTGCCGGGAGACCCAGCGCGCGCGCCAGCCCCTCAGTGAGATCCGCCGCGCCGATGTCACCGGCGAAATGGGTGGTGAAATAGCACGGATCGAGCCCAAGAGTACCCCACCCTCCGGGCACTGAGAAACCGGCATGCTCGCAGACGAGAAGAACGCTACCGTCGCCTTCGATCACGGTCACCGCCTCGTCAGCGTATCGTGCGACGTCGTCCCTTGTTATGGGCACGGTAAACTCCTCCTCCGCTCAGATATTGCGTATGTGGAAGGATTTCAGCGTCGCCGCCTGGCGAAGCCCCTCGACCCCGTTGTTGTGGCCCAGTCCGGAATTCTTCATCCCTCCCCAGGGAAGGTAGAGGTCGGCATGGTCACAACGGTTGAGGTAGACGGTTCCCGCCTCGACCTTGTCAAGCAGACGCTTTCCCGTCTCGATATCGCGGGTCCAGACCGATCCGGTAAGCCCATAGTCACTGTCGTTCATCAGGGCGAGCGCCTCACTGTCATCCTCGACCGGCTGCACACAGGCAATCGGTCCGAAAAGCTCTTCCCTCATGATCAACATGCCGTGATTCAAGCCGCTCAGAACATTGGGGGCGACATAGGCGTTGTCGTCCGCAACAGCTTCGCAGCGGTTGATATCCAGGTGCAGCCGCGCGCCGGCGCTCACCGCGTCCGCGACTTGCTGGCGAATGAAATCGGCAGAACGTTGCCGCACGACCGGGCCGATTGCATGCCCCTGCTCAAGCGGGTTTCCGACGCTCCACTTTCGGGTTTCCGCCACCAGCCGCTCAAGAAACTCCTCATAGATGGGCCTTTGGACATAGATACGCTCGACCGAACAGCAGGACTGGCCGGAGTTCGAGAAACTGCCTTCGGCAATCAGCGGTATCGCGTCATCCAGATCTGCGTCGGCCCTCAGATAGGCTGCATCCTTGCCGCCAAGCTCCAGATGGACATTGGTCATTGTGCCACCTGCTGCCGCATGTACCTGACGCCCGCCAGCGGTCGATCCGATAAAGTTGACCGCGCGGAAAGTTCCCTTGCGGATCAGGGCCTCTGCATCGGGATGGCTGAGATGCAGCGACTGGAAAACGCCTTCGGGCCCGCCTGCGGCGCGGAAGCATTCTTCTGCAATCTCAGCGACTGTGGGCGTTTGAGGCGAATGCTTGAAGATCACGACGTTGCCCGCCGCGAGAGGGGCCGCGACGAGATTGCCAATCATTGCAGTGGGATAGTTCCATGCGCAGATCGACAACTGTACGCCATTCGCCACATGCCGAACGTAACGCGCCACTGTCGCGTCGCTCGGGAATGACTCGTCGCCGAGAACCTGTTCGGCAAAGCCGCCAATGCCCTCGATAACCTTGCCCAGCCGCGGCGTTTCATCCGCCTGCTCCAGCGGTCGTCCCATCTGCCAGGCAACTTCCCGCGCCAACTCGGCGGAGCGCGCCGACATCTCGGCCGCAAAACGGCTGAGAACACCAAGTCGTTCGGCCAGAGGCATTGCGCGCCACCCAGGCAAGGCGCGCTGAGCCAGGGAGATCTTGCTGGCGACCTCGTCGGGCGCGGCGTAGCTCCGGGTGCAATAGGTCGAACCGTCGATCGGCGATATCACGTCAAACTGAAGGCTAGAGGGCATGCACAATGTCTCCACGGCTGCTTGCTTGACCCCGAGCATAGCAATCTAGAAAATTATTTTCTATATGGAAAATTCTGTTGAATTGGCTTTTCGGCTTTTCTATCGTCAAACCAGGTACAGGCTTCTGACCAGCGGGGAGAGCATGATCACTTTCGACTTTTCAGGAATGCACGCGGTCGTGACCGGCGCCGGTGGCGGGATGGGCGAAGAAATCGCCCGCCAATACATGATGTCGGGAGGCTCGGTCACCGCGATCGACGTCAAACCCTGCCCGGACAGCCTCGCGGCATTCGGCGATAAGCTGAACTATGCGGTTGGCGACCTGACCGATGCGGCCTTCGTGACGAGGTCGATCGACGAAGGCGCCAGGAAATTCGGTCGCCTCGATCATCTCGCCAACGTGGCGGGGGTGCTTTGGTTCGGACGCGACAAATCGCTGTTCGACATGGACATGGAGACCTGGGACAAGGTCTTCGACATCAATCTCAAGTCCATGGTGCATACGATCCGGGCCGCGACGCCGCATATCCGCAAGGGCGGCAACGGCGGGGCGATCGTGAACTTCTCGACGATCCAGTGGATGCGTGGGGATCGTGCGCCGCAAGACGCCTATCAGGCCTCCAAGGCAGCGGTCTGCGCCATGTCGAAATCGGTCGCGATGCAACTTGCCGAGGACGGCATACGGTCAAACTCGATATGTCCGGGCGCTACGGTCACGCCCCTTCAGGCGCGCTGGGACAGCCAGGAGAAGTTGCAGAATGTCGCCAACTACGTGCCGCTCAAGAAAATCGGCACGCCGCGGGACATGGCCAACGCAACCTTGTTTCTTCTATCAGATGGCGCCGGCTACATTACTGGGATCGACCTGGCCGTGGATGGCGGCGCGTTGATGCTGTAACACGCGCCTCCTTTCGGGAGACCAGACGCTCCTGAAACGGAAACGACATCGACTCGTCGGGCGTGCGGAAGAATCGTTACGGGGGCGGAGGAACACGATGAAGCTGAGAGACAAGGTCGCTGCGCAGGCCGACGCCTGTGCCGATGGCAGCGCGCGCATGAAGGCCGCCGGGGTGAAATACCTTCAGGGCCACATGGCCGACCTGAATGGTACATTTCGCTCGAAAATGTCGCCATTCAAGCTCTCGACCTCAGGAGAACCGCTCAACGGTATCCTCTATTGCGTCACGCATGGCGACGGCCAGCCCATCGGGGATGTGGCGTTTGAGGCGCCGATTGCCGAGGAGAAGAACGGGTATCCCAATATCCAGGCCGTACCGGACGTTTCCACACTGCGCCAGCATGGCTGGTCGCCGGACGTCGCGTCGATCATCTCTTCCGGCTATCTGATGAACGGCGATCCGTGCCCGCTCGACGCCAGGCTGATCCTGGAGAGAGTCGACGCACGCCTTCGCGCGCTTGGCTTCGAGGCAAGCGTCGCACTCGAATATGAATTCGGTGTTTTTCATGCCGATCACGACCTGATGCGGCAAGGCCGCTTCAGCGAACTGAAGCCCTGGGGACAGTCGCTTCGCAACTATGATCTGACCCGAACCGGCGACTACATGGAGTTCGTAAAGGAATACATGCGCCGGATGGACTCTATCGGCATTGGGGTATCGGGCTTTGTCAGCGAATACGGGTTTGGGATGTACGAGTTCGCCCTGGCCCCGAAACCCGCTCTCGAAGCGGCCGACGATGCGGTGCGCGCCAAACTGCACCTGCGGGAACTTTGCGCGGAGCGGGGACTTGTGGCTACCTTCATGACCCGCTTTCAGCCCCCGGGCAAGGAAAGCGCATGCGGGGCGCACCAGCACATAAGCCTGTGGAAGGATGGGGCTCCGGTGATGGCAGGCGAGGACGCGCTGCTTTCGGATACCGGCCGCAGGTTCACGGCCGGTATACTGAACCGCATGCGCGAAACGCATCTCCTGTTCCGCCCGACGATCAATTCCTATCGCCGCTTCGACCGCGGGGCTTGGTCTCCGGTGGATGTGACCTGGGGATACGAGAACCGCACTGCCGCCTTGCGCGTGATCACCACGCCGACACCAGCCGCCGCCCGCGTCGAACACCGGGTGAGCGGGGCAGACATCAACCCTTACCTGACCGTCGCCGCAATTCTCGCTTCGGGCTGCGAAGGCATCGAGGGTGCGTTCGAACTGCAGCCGGAATCGATCGGCATGGAGAGCCGCGAAGACCGTGTTCTTCTGCACGACAACCTGCCGGACGCTGTCGCGGACTTTGCCGCTTCCGATTTTTGCAAGGCGACGTTCAGCCCGGAGTTCTGCCACCACTACCTGCTCGGGCGGCAGAATGAGATCTCGGCGTTCGAAACGTGGAAGGCAAGCCGGATCACGGATTTCGAATGGCAACGCTACTTCCTGTGAGGGAGTGGCGCCGAATGTGTCTCGTTCTATTCATGCCTTCTGCCAGAATGAAAGCGACCGAATGAAAGCCGCCATCCTGCACCGCTTCGACAGCCCCTTTACGGTAGAGGAGGTCCCGGACCCTGCCTGCCCTGCCGATGGCGTGATCGTCGAGATACGGGCCTGCGGAGTCTGCCGATCAGATCATCATGCCTGGAAGGGCGTGGACCCGGATGTGACGCTTCCGCATGTGCTTGGCCATGAACTGGCCGGTGTGGTGGTTGAGGTGGGCAGGAATTGCCAGGCCTTTCGCCCCGGCGACCGGGTGACCGCGCCCTTCATTCTCGGCTGTGGGCACTGCGCCGATTGCATGCACGGCCACCCGACAATCTGCGCCGACCAGCAGGTGATTGGCTTCACATTCTGGGGCGCCTACGCAGAACGGACCGCAATTCCCGCGGCTGATTTCAACCTCGTTCGGCTGCCCGACAGCCTGGACTTCGTCTCGGCGGCCGGGATGGGATGCCGTCTGACGACATCCTGGCGCGCGTTGACCGACCGTGCGCGGCTGCGGCCGGGCGAATGGCTTGCCGTCCATGGCTGCGGAGGTGTCGGCCTTTCAGCGATTTTGATCGCAGCGGCGTTGGGCGCGCGCGTAATCGCCGTTGACGTAAGTTCCGACGCACTCGAGAAGGCGCGGGAAATGGGCGCAAACATACTGCTCGACGCTTCGAAGGTCAGTTCCGTCGGCGATGCCGTGCGCGATCTGACCGGTGGCGGCGCACATGTTTCGATTGACGCGCTCGGCTCGGCCCGGACCTATGAGAACTCGCTGCGTTCCCTTAGGAAGCTGGGGCGGCATGTGCAGATCGGGATGCCGGTTGGTTCGCATGCGACGGTTCAACTGCCACTTCTTGAACTGGTCTATTCCCGCCAGCTCACGCTGCACGGCACGCGCGGCCTTGGTGCGATGGCCTTCGGGCAGCTTCTCGACATGATCGCGGGCGGACGGCTGGATCCCGCACGCCTCGTGACACGCCGGATCCCGCTGTCGCAGGCACATGCCGCCCTCAAGGAGATGGATGGCCGGCAACCGGCAGGTATCACCGTGATCGACCGGATGTCCGTCTAGCTGGTTCTTCGCCCGGGCGCCTGAGGTGAACGGCCTGCCCCGCAAAACTGTCATCGACACAGAGCGACACGGTCGCCATACAGTGGGTATCCGACTGAAAAGCGACCGCAGCAGAGCCGAGGCCCGGCAATATCGCCGAGGAAATCCGCCTGCCCGCGCAGCCACGTTCCGTGTAGCGGGGACACGAGGTGTTGAAAGAGATGGATACCCGCCAGTTGCGTGTGCTGCGGGCGTTGCTGGAAGAGTGCAGCGTCACCCTGGCCGCGCGCAAGCTGGACCTGTCGCAGCCCAATGTCAGCCTGACCCTGCGCAAGCTTCGCGACATCATCGGCGATCCGATCCTTGTGCGCAGCGGCTCGAAACTGGTTCCGACCGAGCGGGGCCAGACCCTTCTCGCCCAGGTTCGCGCGGTGCTGGACGGAATTGACAGGATTGTCGGCACTTCGCCGACTTTCGATCCGGGACTTTCGACCGCCCCGTTCCGCATCGCCTCGGCCGACTGCATGGAGGCGATCTTCCTGCCGCCGCTGGTGCAGCATCTTCAGCAGCAGGTTCCGGGCGCATCGGTGATCGTGCGCGGCATCGACGCCAGCTTCGACTATGCCGAAGCGCTGGAGCGCGATCAGCTGGACGTTGTCATCTGCAACTGGCCCGGTGCGCCTGGACATCTGAAGACCGCACATCTGATGACGGAAGACATCGTCTGTCTGATGGGCACCCAGCACCCTTTGGCCGGGCGTGGCCGGCTGACCATGAAGGACTATCTGGCCGCGGATCATATTGCCCCCGTGGCGCGGTCGCGTGCCGATCCGGGCCCGATCGACCTCCAACTCGCCGAGCAGGGGTTGCGCCGGAAGATCCGGACCATGGTGGCCGAATTCAATCTGATCCCGCACATGCTGCTGGGCTCTGACCTGATCTTTACATCAAGTGCCCGTTTTGCGGCCTATTTTGGTTCGCTTATGCCACTTCATTGGGCGCCTGCTCCGCCCGAGTTCGGAACGCTGAAGTTTTTCCTGCTCTGGCATGAGAGGGCACATTCAGACGCCAGAAATATCTGGCTGCGCGGGCAGATTTCTGCTGTTGCGCGATCCCTGGAAGCCAGCCGGACCCAATGGGAAATACTATAAGCGATTCGATATAGACTTATTACCCCGCCGCTGTCTTTCCGGCGTCGGTCGCAGTGTTAGCCTTGGACAATGGGCAAGATGACCTGCCCTCTGCCAGCCTCATCCCAGGCGGCGGACCTTTGCCGGATCGGAACGCCCATGTCGCATTCAACGTTGAAATCCACCCTTGAATCCACCGCGGAAGAGCGGGCAGGCCGCTGGGCGGGCCGCAATTCCGACAAGGACCGGCTGCGCGCCGAAATCTGGGAGAACCTGGAAGACAGCGGAATGAACATCGGCCCGGTCTGGAGCCGGATCTCGAACTGGGTTGGCGCAGAGGACGCGGCCAAGCGGCTTTCGGATCTTGAGATATGGAAGCGGGCCAGGGTGGTGAAGTGCAACCCCGACCCGCCGCAGATCCCCGTCCGCCTGCGAGCCCTCTACGACGGCAAGCGAGTCTACATGCCGGTCCCCGAATTCGGCACCGGAGAGCTGCCCTGGGTCCTGCTGGACCCCGAGAAGCTCGAGCGTGACGGCGTGCAGTTCGAACTGGCAGCAACCTCGCAGGGCGCGGTCAATGTCGGCCAGAAGCTGGGCTTCGAGGAACTGGAGCCGCTGGACATCGCCGTCTGCGGCTGTGTCGCGGTGACCCGCGCCGGAGGGCGCACCGGCAAGGGCGGCGGCTTCGCCGATCTTGAGCTGGGCCTGTTCCGCGATCTTGGCAAGATCACCGACGAGACGCCGATTGTCACCACGGTCCATTCCAGCATGGTGGTCGACAATGACCGTCTGCCGGTGATGGAGCATGACTCTCTGCTGAACTGGATCGTCACCGAGAAGGAAGTGATCGAGACCCGGCCCAGCGGCAAACAGCCAGGCGGCGTGGTCTGGGATCTGGTGCAACCCGACCAATTGAAGGACATCTGGTTCCTTCCGGCGCTGAAAGAGAAAATCCTGGCCGCAAAGGCGGGCAAGACCCTGGCCTGAGCGCAGGGAGAGAAGCGTGACAACGGGGATCGCGGCCGAGCCCGCGCTTCCCGGCCCGGCGGGGAAAGGAAACCCCGCCGCAAGACCTGCCTCACCTGACCGCCGGCCAATGGCGGCATTCCCAACAGACGGAGCTTATCACATGTCCGCATTTTTCCCGTCCCGCCGCGGTCTCCTGCGTACCGGCGCCGCGGCGCTTGCCGCTTCGGTCCTGCCTGCCGGTCTTGTCCGCGCCCAGAGCCCGGTCACCATCGGTGCGATCTACGTCGGACCGCGTGACGACTATGGCTGGAACCAGTCCCATGCCGCCGCGATGGACATCCTGCGCGGTGTCGAAGGGGTGACCGTGGTCGAAGAGGAAAACGTCCCCGAGACCAACGCTGTTACCCAGACGATGGAATCGATGATCAACCTTGAAGGGGCAAACCTGATCCTTGCCACGTCCTTCGGTTACTACACGCCCTTCGTGGTCGAGACGGCGACGAAATACCCCGACGTGCAGTTTCGCCACTGCGCGCCGCTGTGGAATGCCGAGACCGACCCGAAGAACGCCGGCTCCTACTTCAGCTATCTCAACCAGGCACACTATGTGAACGGGGTCGCGGCCGGCCTTTCCTCGCCCACCGGCAAGCTGGGCTTCGTGGCTGCAAAGCCCGTGCAGACAGTGCTGTCGAACTGCAACTCCTTCCTGCTTGGCGCGCGCTCGGTCAATCCGAATACCACGGTGCAGGTGATCTTCACCGGCGAATGGTCGATGCCCGTCCGCGAGGCTGAAGCGACCAACGCCCTGATCGACGCCGGCTGCGATGTGATCGGCTGCCATGTCGACAGCCCGAAAGTGGTGATCGAGACGGCCGAGGGCCGGGGCGTGAAATCCTGCGGCCACAATGCGGACTGCTCTCCGCTGGCGCCAAAGGGCTTTATCACCGGGGCGGAAAGCAAGTGGGAAACCACCTACCGGATCTATGCAGACGCCCTTGCCGCCGGTGAAGCCCCGCCGAACCTGATCGCGGGCGGCTACCACAACGACATGCTGCGCAACACTGCCTTTGGTGCGGGCGCCACGCCGGAGGCCGTTGCGGCCGCCACCGCCGCCATCGAGGCCCTGAAACAGAGCCAGCCGATCTATGTCGGCGAGTTGAAGGACAACAAGGGCAACATCGTAATCGCCGCTACGCTGGACAATTACGCGCCCGAACTGGAATCGATGGACTATCTGCTTGATGGCGTGATCGGATCGACCAACTGACCAGATGACGATGGGCGCATTTTCTCCCGATTGACCAGCCCAACGTTCTAGACTCCGGGTCCGGCTTGCGGGTCGGACCCGGCTTTGTCAGATGGTGCGACCCCGGCAAGGCCGGCAGAAGGATGACCGAAAGCCTCATGTCCTCAGCTTCCCCCTCGCGCTCATTGACCGGTTCCGGGCGGCACCTGCGCAACCCGCGCCTGATCGAGGCCGCCGTGATCCCGCTTGCCGCGCTGCTTACTGCCGTGATCCTGTTCTCGGTCTTCCTGCTGGCCCTTGGCAAATCGCCCGTCACCTTCTTCTCGCTGGTCTGGACCGGAGGTTTCTCGTCCTGGTTCTCGATCCAGAATGCGCTGCAACGGGCGGCGCCGCTGATCCTGACCGGCCTTGCCTTCGCCATCCCGGCCCGCATCGGGCTGACCCTCCTGGGGGCCGAGGGCGCGCTGGTTCTGGGCGGCTTCACCGCTGCAGTCGTGGCGATCCCGTTCCTGGGGGTAGCGCCCGCCCCGATGATCATGCTGGTGATGATGCTCTCCGCCGTTACGATCGGCGCCGCCTGGGTCGGCCTTGCCGGATGGCTGAAGCACCATCGCGGCGTCAACGAGACCATCTCGTCGCTGCTTCTGACCTATATCGCCATCGCCATCGTCAGCTTCCTGATCGAGGGCCCGTTCCGCGACCCGAAATCGGCCAATAAGCCGTCGACCCTGCCGCTTGGCCCCGACCTGCGGGTGGGCGATATCTGGGGCACATCGGTCCATTGGGGGCTGGCGGCGGGACTTGTGCTGGCCGTCGTTCTCTGGGTGCTGATGGAGCGCACGAGTTTCGGTTTCGCGGCACGGATGACCGGCGGCAACCTGCGTGCTGCACAGGGCCAGGGCCTGCCCGTCGGTCGTTTGATGATCGCCTGCTGCGCCATTGCCGGGGCCTGTGCCGGCCTGGCGGGTTTCTTCGAGATCGTGGTGATCCACGGTCAGGCCAATGCCTCGCTGGCCGCCGGCTATGGGTTCACCGGCATCCTGGTTGCCTTCCTTGCCCGACAGAACGGCCTCGCGGTGGTGCCGGTCGCCATCCTGTTCGGCGCGCTGGACGCCTCGGGCGGGCTGGTCCAGCGGCGGATGGAGATGCCGGACGCCACCATGCTGGTGCTGCAGGGGATGATCTTCATCGTCCTTCTGGTCAGCGACACCTTCTATGGCCGTCTGCCCTTCTTCGACTACAACCGTGGCGGGGACCGGACATGACCCAGGCAGAACTGATGATCGTCGTCTACGCCCTGATCGGCGGGGCGATCAGGGTTTCGATCCCCTTCCTGTTTGTCGCCCTTGGCGAATGCCTGACCGAGAAGTCGGGCCGCATCAACCTTGGCCTCGAAGGCAGCCTGATCCTTGGCGCGATGGTGGGCTATGCCGCTTCGTTCCACAGCGGCTCGCCCTGGACGGGCGTGCTGGCGGCCGGGATTGCCGGCACCTGCATGGGGGCCGCGCATGGCTGGATCTGCAAACTGCCCAAGGTGAATGACATCGCCGTCGGCTTGGCCTTCATGAGCCTTGGCACCGGCCTCGCCTTCTTCTTCGGCAAGCCCTACATCCAGCCCTCTGCGCCAAGACTGGACTCCCTGCCGATGGGAGCGTGGTCGAGCAACCCGCAGGTGCAGCAGGCCCTGCTGGTGAACCCGTTGTTCTTTGTCGGTATCGCACTGGCCATCGTGATGTGGTGGATGCTGGCGAACACCCGCGCCGGTCTGACCTTGCGCATGGTTGGCGATTCCGCCGCATCGGCACGGGCCATGGGGGTCAGCGTCGATCTGGTTCGTCTGCTGGCCACGGCGGCGGGCGGCTTCCTGGCGGGGGTGGGCGGGGCCTTTCTGTCCCTCTCCTATCCCGGCAGCTGGAGCGAGGGTCTGTCGTCAGGCCAGGGCCTGATGGCGGTAGCGCTAGTGATCTTCTCGCGCTGGAACCCGCTGCGCTGCGTGCTTGCGGCGCTGCTGTTCGGGGCGGCGGGCGCCCTGGGTCCGGCGCTGCAATCCATCGGCATCAGCTACGGCTACCACTTTTTCAACGCCGCGCCCTACATCCTGACACTGGGGATCATGATCGCTTCCTCCCGGTCGAAATCCGCTGCGGCCGAAGCGCCGCGTGAACTCTCCATCGTGAAATAGGGGGCGAGGATGGCCACACCCGAAGCCTCCCGTCGCGCGCCATCTCTGGCAACTGAGGGCATCACCAAGATCTTCGGCCCGATCACTGCGCTGGACAAAGTGTCGATGCGGGTCGAGGCGGGGTCGTTCCATGCCCTTCTGGGCGAAAACGGCGCAGGGAAATCCACGCTGGTAAAGTGCATCATGGGCTTTTACGGCGCTGACGCCGGCACCATGCGGCTGAACGGCAAGCCGATTGCCGTCCACAGCCCCAAGCAGGCGCAGGCCCATGGCATCGGCATGGTCTACCAGCATTTCACGCTGGTCCCCTGCCTGACGGCTGCCGAGAATCTGGTGATCGCCCGACCCGACGCCCCCGGTATCCTGAACTGGCGGACAGAGAAACGCGCGCTCGAGGTCTTCATGGACCGCATGCCCTTCCGCGTGCCGTTGGACCGGCGAGTTGCCGACCTGTCGGCGGGTGAAAAGCAGAAGCTGGAAATCCTGAAGCTGCTCTATCTTGACCAGCACTTCCTGATCCTCGATGAGCCCACATCGGTCATGACCCCGGGCGAGGCCGACGAGGTTCTGACCCTGCTGCGCAGCATGGCCGAGCGCGGTGAGATCACCGTCCTGATGATTTCGCACAAGTTCCGCGAGGTGAAAGCCTTCTGCGACAGCTTCACCGTATTGCGGCGTGGCCACGTCACCGGCACGGGCGATGCGCAATCCACCCCGATCCCCGAGATGAGCCGGATGATGATCGGCGAAACCGAACTGCGGGAACGCGCACCCCGGCAGAGCCAGTCCGAGACGAAGCCGCGCCTCGCCCTGTCCGCCGTCAGCACCGAGGACGAGACCGGCCGCCGTGTCGTCGACGCGCTGTCGCTTACAATCAACGCAGGCGAGATCGTCGGAATTGCCGGTGTCTCCGGCAATGGCCAGTCGGCTTTGGTCGAGGTGCTGTCGGGACAGCGTCCGATGGCCTCGGGCAAGATCACCGTCGATGGTGCGTCTTTCACGCCGAACCGCGCCAATCTGGACCGTTTCCGCGTCTTCGGCCTGCCGGAAGAACCCCTGCGCAACGCCGCCGTGCCCCGGATGAGCGTGGCCGAGAACATGGCCTTCCGCACTTTCGACAAGGCTCCGCTGGCAGGGCGGCTCGGGTTGATTTCAGCCGCCAGGATGCGGGCCAGGGGCGAAGACCTGATCCAACGCTACAACGTCCACACCAGTTCTGCCGATGCACCGATCGAGACCCTTTCTGGGGGCAATGTCCAGCGGGCGGTGCTGGCACGAGAGCTTTCTGGTCAGGTTGACGTGCTGATCGTCGCCAACCCGTGCTTCGGGCTGGATTTCGCGTCGGTTGCGGAAATCCGTGCCCAGATCATGGATCAGCGCAACCGGGGTGCCGCCATCCTTCTGGTCAGCGAGGATCTGGACGAGATCCTGGAGCTATCGGACCGGGTGGCCGTGATGTCCGCCGGCCGCCTCGGTCCGGCTGAGCCGGTCGAGGCGACGAGCCGAGACGACATTGGCCGCCAGATGGGTGGT
>JAFLCY010000005.1:0-12768 GCA_017303485.1 Rhodobacterales bacterium | reverse complement strand
GAAGCAGTGCTGCGGCGGGCGGGGTTTCCCCAGCCCGCCGCACCCCGCTACTTGCTGATCCGTTTCAGCACCCGGTCAAGGCCTTCGTCCCAGGCGCCAAGCGCCCCGCGTTCGGACAAGGTGCCAAGCACCATCTCGCTGATCCCGCCCGGCGTCGCGACCGCTGCGACGATGTCCTCCAGCGAACAGTCCTCCCGCAACAGAACCTCGGCATTGCCGCGCAAAGTGGCAGCGACCAGCGCGCGGGCTGTGGTCTCGGGCAGGCCCTGGGCCTCGAACCAGCTGATGACATGGGCCATCCAGCCGAAACTCGCGCCGGAGAAGGCGCCGAAGCTGGCGGCGGTGGTGAAGCTGGCCTCGTCCTCGAAGGTCGTGACCGGGCCGGTCTCCGCAAGGAACAGGTGCCAGAACGTGTCATTCGGACACAGGATCGACGGCCCCGCGCGATAGGCATTGGCATAGCCGGGCATCATCGTCACCGCCCCCCGGGCCGGGCCGATCACCGATTGCAGCTTCGCCAGTCTGGTGCCCGCCATTGCCGACAGGACTGGCTGGTCGGGGCGGAAGCTGAGACGGGCAAGCTCCTCCGCCCCGCTGGCGGCGGGAAGCGAGACGAAGACGCCATCCGCCGCGTCGACCACGGCCTGGTTGTGGTCGGCAACCTCGCAGCCATGCTCCGCCGCCAGCCGCGCCGCCACCTCGGCATTCCGGGGTGACAGCACCAGCCGGTAGCCGGACCCCGACAGCCCGCGCACCATCAGCTCGGCCAGATGCCCGGTGCCAAGGATGCCGATGGTGGTCACGGCATTTCCTCCAGCACCTCGGCCATCGCGGTGGCGGTGGCGGCGATGTCGGCCTCGGTATGAACCACCGATGACAGCGAATGCAGCGTGGCGGACGGGTTCATGTAGATGCCCTTGTCCATCAGCCGCAGAGAGAAATCGCGGAATTTCACCCGGTCGACATGGGTGCAGAAATCGCGATAGTCGGAGATCTCGGGCCGGTCGGTGAAGAAGATCTGGAACATCGAGTTCACCCCCTGCACCACCATCCCGTGCCGGTTGGAGTGCTTGGCCACCTTGCGGATTTCGTCCGTCATCGCCTTGCCGAGGTTCTTGATCCGCCGGAACCCGGCCTGATCGTCCGCCAGCATGGTTTCCAGCATCACCTTGGTCACGTGCAGCGCCAGACGGCCCGCGTTGTGGGTGCCGAAATGCAGCACCTTGCCCCATTCGAGACCGGCCATGATCTCGGCCCGCCCGCCGATCATCGCCATCGGCAGGCCCCCGCCAAGCGCCTTGCCGTAGGTCACGATATCCGGGGTCAGGCCGTACAGCTCGGCGCAGCCGCCCGCCGCCAGCCGGAAGCCGGTCACCGTCTCGTCCAGATAGAACAGCGCCCCGTGCTGCTGGCACAGCTCCTGCATCCGGTTGAGGTAACCCGGTTTCGGCGGGATCACCCCCATGTTGGACATCACACCTTCCGTCACCACGCAGGCGGCCTCGGGACCGTGCAGCGCCATCACTCGTTCCAGCGCCTCGAAATCATTCCAGCGGCAGACGATGGTGTCCTTCCAGGCCTCCTCGGGGATGCCCGAACTGTCGGGAATGCGGATGGGGTCGTTCGGGTGGCCAAGCAGGGTGGGCGGATAGGGGTTGGTGTTGATCAGCACCGAATCCCACCAGCCGTGATAGTGCCCCTCGAACTTGATGATCTTGCGCCGCCCGGTATGGCCGCGCGCTAGCCGGAAGGCGGCCATCGCCGCCTCGGTCCCGGTATTGGCGAAGCGGACCTTGTCGACATGCGGCAGCAGAGCGACCAGCATCTCCGCCACCTCGACCTCGACCTCCAGCGCGGTGGCGAAATGCGTGCCGCGCGCAGCCTCGCGGGCGATGGTCTCCACCACCTTCGGATGGGCGTGGCCCAGGGGCAGGGCGCCGAAGGCCATCATCCAGTCGATGTATTCGCCGCCATCCACGTCATACAGCCGCGCGCCTTCACCGTGGCTCATGTAGCGTGGCGAACCGCCAAAGGTCGCCGGCCCGCGCGAGGCGGAGGAGACGCCCTCGACCAGCACCTTCTGGCCCCGTTCGAACAAGGATTGCGATTTCGGACCGGCCATTTGGGAACCCCATTGTGATTGCTGCGGTGAGTGTTATTATAGGAACATCCTGTCGTCAAACGGAACATCATGGCCCCGCTCACCGACCGTCCCCGCAGCGCAGAACCGCATCAGGAACTTGCCGCCCGCATCCGCCGCTGGCGCGAGGCGCGGGGCTGGAACCAGCAGGCGCTGGCCGACCGGGCGGGCTTTGCCCGCTCCACCCTGTCGAAGATCGAGAACGGCCTCCTGTCGCCCACCTTCGAAATCCTCCTGAAACTGGCGCAAGGCTTCGGCTGCGATCTGGCCGACCTGGTGCGGGCCGAGACGCCCGGCCTCGTCGGCCGCATGGTGATCGACCGTGGCGCAGCGGGAGAAGGGATCGAGAACCCCAACACCCTTCTCTGGCCCCTGGGGGCGGCGCTGAAGGGGCGGCCGTTCCAGGCAATGCTGGTGGAGTTCACGCAGGCCGATCTTGCGGCCTTCGGCGACTGGAACCGGCATGACACCGACGACCTGCTGCACGTCTTGAGCGGCACCCTGATCCTGCACACCGAGGGTTATGCCCCGGCCACGCTGCGGCCCGGCGATACCGTGCAGTTCGACGGCGCGATGCCGCATGCCTGCCTGCGCGGGGGAGAGGCGACATGTCGATGCCTCTACGTCTTCGCCCCGCGCTAGAAACGTTCGGCCCGCAGGACCTCGGCATCCGTCACCCCGATCACGCCGATATGACGGTCGACCACGGCGAAGGCCGCATCCAGCAGCACATCCAGCCGGTCGGGCCGGATCAGGCAGACCACGGCGACCATCCCGCTGCGACCGACCTGCCCCTCGCGACTCCAGCGCCCCGACCGGCCCGAGCCGCCCAGCACCGGCAGCACAGTGAAGCCCGTGACCCCGGCCTTCTCCAGCGCGGTGGTCAGGCGGCCCTCCATCGGGGCTTCGATGATGATCTCGACCCGCTTTGCCTTGTGCGTCTGCATCATGAACCTCCTACCGCCGTTGCCACGGCCACCCAGGCCGGAATCCCGAGGACCAGATTGAACGGGAACGTCACCCCGAGCGAGAGGGTCAGGTAGACCGAGGGGTTGGCTTCGGGCAAGGCCACCCGCATCGCGGCCGGAACCGCGATGTAGCTGGCCGAACCCGCCAGCACCATCATCAGCGCGACGCCCCCGGGTGACAGGCCGAGCGTGAGGCCAGCCGCCAACCCGAAACCCGCGCCCACCACCGGCATCACCAGCCCGAAGGCCAGCACCTCCGCGGTCAGCACCGCCCTGGCCCCCCGCATCCCGCGCCCGGCAACCAGCCCCATGTCGAGGAGGAACAGGCACAGCACCCCCTGGAAGGGCGCGACGATGAAAGCCTCGATCCGGGCCATGCCGGGTTCGCCGGTGACGAGGCCGATCAGGAAAGACCCGACCAGAAGGACAATGGAGCCGTTGAGCAGGATCTCGCGCCAGAGGTCGGCGTCCATCGCTTCGGCCCGACCCCCGGACCGGCTGGCGAGGTGGAGGGCCGAGATGATCGCAGGGGCCTCCATCGCGGCGGCGACAGCGACCATGTAGCCCTCGGCGACAAGGCCGACGGATTGCAGGACCGACGAGGCGGTGACGAAGGTGACGATCGAGATCGAGCCGTAATGCGCGGCCACGGCGGCTGCGTCGGTCGGAGAAAGCCGGGTCATGACACGGAGCAGCGCGAAAGCGGCAAAGGGAAGAAGGAAGGACAGCGCCACTCCCGCCAGCAGGGCGGCAACCAGGCGCGCATCGAGGCCATGGTCAGCGACAGCCACCCCGCCCTTGAAGCCGATGGCGAACAAAAGATAGATCGACATTCCTTTCGCGACCGCTTCGGGGATGGTCAACTCGCTGCGCGCCAGGGCTGCGAACAGGCCAAGGGCAAAGCACAGGATCATCGGCGTCAGAAGGTTGGCGCTGGCAAGCGCCAGGATGTCCTGCATGTCTGTCCCCCGGTTTTCCGCCGATATGGAGCTGCCCCGTGAAACTGCAACCCCGGCGGTGCAAAGTCCTGTTTCGTTCTTCCCCGACTCAGGACGGACTGCTACAGATGGGGGCATGACCCTTCACACCCCCAAGATAACGGGCGTTTCCGGCCGCCCGGTGATCCGGCAACTGGATGAGGCCGCGATCAACCGCATCGCGGCGGGCGAGGTGGTGGAACGCCCCGCCTCGGCGGTGAAGGAACTGGTGGAAAACGCGCTGGATGCCGGGGCGGGCCGCATCACTGTCGACATCGCGGATGGCGGCAAGACCCTGATCCGGGTGACGGATGACGGCTGCGGGATGACGGCGGATGACCTGCCGCTGGCGCTGTCCCGCCACGCGACCTCGAAGATCGACGGCTCTGACCTCCTCGACATCCGCAGCTTCGGCTTCCGGGGCGAGGCGCTGCCCTCGCTGGGGTCGGTGGGCCGCCTGACCATCACCTCCCGCGCCGAGGGCGAGGCGGCGCAGATCACCTGCGAGGCCAGCCGCTTGTCGCCGGTCCGCCCTGCCGCGCTGACCCGGGGCACCGTCGTCGAGCTGCGCGACCTGTTCTTCGCCACCCCGGCGCGGCTGAAATTCCTGCGCTCCGACCGGGCCGAGATGCAGGCGGTGACCGAGGTGATCCGCCGCCTCGCGATGGCCGAGCCGCAGGTGGGTTTCACCCTGCGTGACGTCTCGGGGGGCGAGGCCCGCACCCTGTTCCGCGCCGACCCGGCCAGCGGCGACCTGTTCGACGCGCTGCACGCCCGGCTGGCGTCAGTCCTTGGCCGTGACTTCACCGACAACGCGCTCCGCGTCGACGCCGAGCGCGATGGCCTGCGCCTGCAGGGCTATGCCGCCCTGCCGACCTATTCCCGCGGCTCCTCCGCCCAGCAATACCTGTTCGTCAACGGGCGCCCGGTGTTGGACCGGATGCTCTACGGCGCCCTCCGTGCCGCCTATTTCGATGTCCTCTCCCGCGACCGCCATCCCGCCGCGGTCCTGAACCTGATCGCCGACCCCCAGCGGGTGGACGTGAACGTCCACCCCGCCAAGGCCGAGGTCCGCTTCCGCGAACCCGACGCCGCCCGCAGCCTGATCATCACCGCGCTGAAATCGGCCCTCACCGGGGCGGGCCACCGCGCCTCCTCCACCGTCGGCGCAGCCACGCTGGACGCCTTCCGTCCCGAACCCGCCCGCGTCTACCAGATGGACCGCCCCAGCCAGCCGAGCCTTGCCCGCGCCTATGACTTCCAGTCCCCCGGCTTCGCCGAGACCCCGATGGCCGCCGCCTTCGCGCCCCCCCGCGAGGAGGAGCCGCAGGCGAACGAGGAGCACCCCCTCGGTGCCGCCCGCGCGCAGCTGCACGAGAACTGGATCGTCGCCCAGACCGCCACCGGCATTGTCATCGTCGACCAGCACGCGGCGCATGAACGCCTGGTCTACGAACGCCTCAAGCGCCAGCAAGCCGAAACCGGTATCCGCGCCCAGGCGCTCTTGATCCCGGAAATCGTCGACCTCTCCCCCACCGACGCCGCCCGCCTTCTCGACGCCGCCCCGGCGCTGGCCGAAGTCGGCCTTGCGCTGGAACCCTTCGGCGGCAGCGCCGTGGCCATCCGCGAAACCCCCGCCATCCTCGGCCAAGTCAATGGCGAAGCCCTCCTCCGAGATATCCTCGACGAACTTGCCGACAGCGGCGACAGCCAGCTGGTTCGTGCGAAGATAGACGCCATCCTTTCCCGCATGGCCTGCCACGGCTCCATCCGCTCCGGCCGCCAGATGCGCCCCGAGGAGATGAACGCCCTCCTGCGCGAGATGGAGGCGACGCCCCTCAGCGGCCAGTGCAACCACGGGCGGCCCACCTATGTGGAGCTGTCGCTGCACGACATCGAACGCCTGTTCGGCCGCCGATGATCACGCTCTTTGGCCAGACCTACGCCTGGAACGCCCCCGAGATGCTCCTCCTCGGTGGGGCCGCCCTTGTCCTCTTGATCTTCCTCGCCCTCATCCTCCGCGCCGCCGCCCGCGCCTCCTCGACCGCCGAGCCGCTCCTGCGCGAAGTGTCATGGCTGTCTTCCCGCGTGCAGACCCTGAACGACGGGCAGGAACGGCTCGCCGGGGGCTTGCACCATGTCTCCGAGGCCCAGGCCGTCAGCCAGACCGCGATGCTGCAGGTGATGGAACAGCGCCTCGCCGACGTGCAGCGCCAGATGACCGACGCCCTGCACGGCACCTCCACCCGCACCGCCCGCAGTCTTGGCGAACTTCAGCAGCGGCTGGAAACCATCGACAAGGCGCAGGCCAATATCGAGAAGCTGTCGGGCAATGTCCTCTCCCTGCAGGATATCCTGTCCAACAAGCAGACCCGTGGCGCCTTCGGCGAAATCCAGCTCCACGACATCGTGCAGAAAGCCCTGCCGAAGGACGCCTATACCATGCAGGCCACCCTTTCCAACGGCAGGCGGGCCGACTGTCTGATCCACCTGCCCAATCCCCCCGGCCCCATCGTCATCGATGCCAAGTTCCCGCTGGAAGCCTATGAGGCCCTGCGCCGCGCCGACACGCCCCGTCTGGCGCAGGAAGCCGCACAACAGATGCGCACCGCCGTCCGCAGCCACATCCGGGCCATCGCCGACAAGTACATCCTCGAAGGCGAAACCGCCGATGGCGCGCTGATGTTCCTGCCCTCGGAAGCGGTCTACGCCGAACTGCACGCCAATTTCCCCGATCTCGTGCGCGAGGGCTTTGCGGCAAAGGTCTGGATCGTCTCGCCCACCACCTGCATGGCCACGCTGAACACCATGCGCGCCGTCTTGAAGGACGCCCGCATGCGCGAACAGGCGGGGGCGATCCGCAAGGAACTGTCGCTCCTCTTCACCGATGTCGAACGCCTTGGCGCGCGGGTGGAAAACCTCGACCGCCACTTCGGCCAGGCGGCGAAGGATATCGAGGAGATCAAGATTTCCTCCGACAAGGCCACCAAGCGCGCCCGGCGGCTGGACAATTTCGACTTCGAGGAACTGGCGCCGGACGACCCGGCCAAGGTGATAGGGCAGACGGCAGCGGAATGATCCACCTCACCCCCGCGGACTATACCCGCCAGCCGTGGAAGAACGGCAAGGGCACCACCACCGAACTTTGGCGGCTGGAGCGTGATGGCCAGTTTCTCGTCCGCCTGTCCCGCGCATCCGTGGTGGAAGACGGCCCGTTCTCGTTGTTTCCCGGCATCGAACGGAACCTGACCGTTCTCACCGGCGCCGGGTTCAGGCTGACCGGGCCGGGCCTCAACCTGCGCTGCGATCCGCTGGAGCCGGTGGCTTTTCCCGGCGATGTGGAGGTCACGGCCAGCGAAACTGGTGGTCGGCAAAGCGATGATTTCAACGTGATGACGGCGCGGCATCTGCCCCGGCCCGAAGTGGTGGTGGCTCGGAACGCGACGCTGCCTGCGGGCGGTCTGCTTGCCGTCTATGCGCTTGGGTCCTGCCAGATGAACGGGTACCACCTTTCACAGGATGATCTGGTTCTCACGGATACCGCGGCGGCGCTGGCAGGCGACTCGCCAGCGATCGCAGTGCGGTTCGGCGGGCTTTCCGTCCCCGTCTGACACAGGTGGCCGGGCCGTCTGGCCGGCAGGGAAAGCCCAGGCATGCGAAATGCCGTCCGGCGATCAGACACGCCGCTTGCGGGACAAAGGACAAAGGTACCAATGACCGACTTGCTCTTGCACTACGACTTCCTGCTGTTGCCCTGCCGCGAGAATGCCAGCCCGGATCATTGGCAAAGCCACTGGCAGGCGGCGCTGCCCAACATGACGCGGGTCGAGCAGGACGACTGGATTTCGCCGAAATTTGGCCCATGGGCCGCGCGGCTTGACGATTATATCTCCCGCGCGCAGCGGCCCGTTGTCCTGATCGCGCACAGCCTTGGAACGTCGCTGATCATGCATTGGGCCCGGCAGTCCGATACCTCGCGCGTTGCGGGGGCCTTCATGGTTGCCCCGTCCGATCGCGGCCCCGCCGACATCTGGCCCGAGGCGGCAGCCAGCGGCTTTGCGCCCATGGTGCTGCAGCCCTTGCCCTTTCCCGCGATGGTCCTGGCTAGCCAGAACGACCCCTATGTCGCCTTCGACCGCGCGCAGGTCTTCGCTTCGGCCTGGGGCGCCACTCTGGTTGACACGGGCCAGTCCGGCCACATGGGCAATGCGGCCAACCTCGGCCTCTGGCCCACAGGGCTGGTCCATTTCGGCGCCTTCCTTGCGACGCTTGCAAGCCGCGCATGACCTGTAGGTCGGGGCCTGCCCCGACTCGTGTCGCCGCCTCAGAACAGCCCGTCGCCGCCCTGATCCTGCTCGACCACTTCATCCGCGACCACCGCTCCGGCGCCGCCGATGATCAGGGGCGCGCAACCCGCAGTCGTCAGCACCAGAAGTGCCGCCAGCAGCATCAGACCTGTCTTGCTCATCCTCGTCTCTCCCGTTGCAATTCTTGCCGAACCGTTAACGCCCGCAGCCAAGGCATTGATATCCTTGTAGCCGCCAGACTGCCCACGCGTGGCCATCCTCAGAACTCCACCCCCGGCTGGCCCTTGATCCCGGACCGGAACGGGTGCTTGACCAGCGTCATCTCTGTCACCAGATCCGCCGCCTCGATCAGCTCTTCCTTCGCATTCCGCCCGGTCAGGACCACATGGGTCAAGGGGGGTTTCTCGGCCTTCAGGAACTCCAGCACCTCGGCAATATCCAGATAGTCGTAGCGCAGGGCGATGTTGATCTCGTCCAACAACACCATTCGGACCTCCGGGTTCCGGATCAGTTCCTTCGCCTTCTCCCACCCCGCCCTTGCGGCGGCGATGTCGCGGGTCTTGTCCTGCGTCTCCCAGGTGAAGCCCTCGCCCATCGCGTGAAACTGGCAGAGGTCGCTGAAATTCTCGGTCAGCAGCCGACGCTCGCCGGTATCCCAGGCCCCCTTGATGAACTGCACGACAGCGCAGGGCATCCCATGCGCGACGCAGCGCAGGATCATCCCGAAGCCCGAGGAAGACTTGCCCTTCCCCGCCCCGGTATGGACGATGATCAGCCCCTTCTCGCCCTCCTTGCCCGCCATGATCTTGTCCCGCGCGGCCTTCTTCTTGGCCATCTTCGAGGCATGCCGGGCAAGGTCATCGGCTTCGGGTGTCGCAACAGTCTCGGTCATGGTCGGTCGTGTCCTTGACAAGGGGGGGGTGCTTGCCTCAGGTGGGCTGGCGCTGGTTCCTGTTTATGACAGGCGAAGAGGGAATGCGACAGGCCGGAAACGACCTGGAAGCAGCCGCCCCCGCGACCGTGACCGGAGAGGTCCCAATGCCACTGGCGCCAGCCGGGAAGGCGGGGTCCGTTGGGGCAACCCAGTATCCGCAAGCCGGGAGACCTGCCCGCGCAAAGGATGAACCGGCGGACGGGGTGTTCCGCGACCGGGCGAAGGCGGAAGCGCCTTTGCTGGCCCATGCCCCCGACGCCAATGGAAGGCTGCAATGGGCACGACCCTTTACGTCTGCACCACCTGCAAGGCCGGAGAGCCGGTGCCTGACGGCGACCCGCGCCCTGGCGCGCAGCTGCATGCCGCGCTCATGGCCGAAGGCGCGCCCGGGGATGTCCGCATCGTCGGGGTGGAATGCCTGTCCGCCTGCAACACCGGCTGCGCCATATCGCTGACCAAACCGGGGGCCTGGTCCTATGTCTATGGCCGCCTGACCCTTGACGATGTTCCGGCAATCCTCGAAGGCGCCGGGAAATACGCGGCCACCACGGACGGAATCGTCCCCTGGCGCGACCGTCCGACTGTCTTCCGCAAGCAAAGCATCGCCCGCATTCCTCCCCATCCGCCGCTAGAAGAGGCCGCCGAATGACCGACCTGACCAAAATCCCCGTGACCGTGATCACCGGCTTCCTTGGGGCCGGAAAGACCACGCTGATCCGCCACCTGATGCAGAACCCGCAAGGCAAGCGGCTGGCGATCCTGGTCAATGAGTTCGGCACCGTCGGGGTGGACGGCGACATCCTGAAATCCTGCGCCGATGAGAACTGCCCGGTCGAGAACATCGTGGAGCTTGCCAACGGCTGCATCTGCTGCACCGTCGCGGACGACTTCATCCCGACGATCGAGCAGCTGATGGCCATGCCGCAGCGCCCCGATCACATCCTGATCGAGACCTCCGGCCTCGCCCTGCCGAAGCCCCTCCTCAAGGCCTTCGACTGGCCCGCGATCCGCAGCCGGATCACCGTCGATGGCGTGATCGCCCTTGCCGATGCCGAAGCCGTCGCCGCAGGCCGCTTTGCCCCCGATGTGGAGGCGGTCGAGACCCAACGCGCCGCGGATCCTTCGCTTGACCACGAAACCCCGCTGTCCGAGGTGTTCGAGGACCAGATCCTCTGCGCCGACCTGATCCTCCTCTCCAAGGCCGACCTCGCCGGGGACGCTGGCCTTGCTGCCGCGAAGGAAGTCATCGCCGCCGAGATGAACCGCACCGTCCCGATGCTCGCCATGACCGAAGGCGTGATTGACCCCCGCGTGATCCTTGGCCTCAACGCCGCCGCCGAAGACGATCTCGCCGCCCGCCCCTCGCACCATGACGGGGCCGACGACCACGAGCATGACGATTTCGACAGCGTTGTGATCGACCTGCCCGAGATCACCGACCCCGAAACCCTGACCGCGGCCATTCAGCGCCTTGCGCGCGAGCAGCATATCCTGCGGGTCAAGGGCCATGTTGCGGTGGCCGGAAAGCCGCTGCGCCTGCTGGTGCAGGCCGTGGGAGAGCGGGTGCGGACCCAGTTCGACAAGCCCTGGGGCGCAGCACCCCGCCGCTCGCAACTGGTCGTCATTGCCGAACATCACGACATCGACGAAGCCGCGATCCGCAAGGTCCTGGGGGCCTGACCAAGGTGATCCGCCCGGGCGCCATCGCGACATTGACGTGTAGGGTGGGCAATCTGCCCACGTTCCACGCCATTCGCGTGGGCGAATCGCCCACCCTACGGGGCAGCTGACATGCATGTCGTCTTCCGCGAAAGCCACGGGCTGGAGGAAACCGAAACTCCGTTCGATCCGGGGCAGGACCCCGCCGACCTCATCGTCCTGTCCTTCTCCGACAGCGACCTCGGCGCCTTCGAGGCCGGGTACGAACGCATGCGCAGGGTGGGCAATCTGCCCACGCGTCCGCAAGACGACATGGACAGATCGCCCACCCTCCGCCTCGCCAACCTCGTCGCGCTGAAACACCCCGTCTCGGTCGATACCTACGCCGAGCGCACCCTCTCCGGTGCGAAGGCAATCCTCGTCCGCCTGATCGGGGGTGAGGCCTACTGGCCCTACGGCCTCGCCACGCTGCAAGATCTCGCCCGCCGCAACGGCACCGCCTTGGCCATCCTCCCCGCCGACGGTCGCCCGGATGAGCGGCTGGACCAGCTTTCCACTCTCCCCGTCTCCACCCTCCGCCAGTTGCAGGCGCTGTGCGACGAGGGCGGAGCGGTGGCCGCCCACGCTGCTTTGGCGCAGCTTGCGCTGGCGGCGGGCATCTACGTCGCTCCCGTCGCAGGCGACAAGACCGTCCCGCAGATGGGGTTCTACGACCCGGACAAGGGCGTGATCCCTGCGCCGGGCGCGCGCCAGCCCCATCCCCTCGACACAGAGGGGGAGGGGGGACCTTCGGTCAACTCCCGGGTCCTCGTCACCTTCTACCGCAGCTACCTGACCTCCGGCGATACCGCCCCGGTGGACGCGCTGATCCACGCCCTCCGCGCCGAGGGGTTCACCGCCTATGGCGCCTTCGCCCCCAGCCTGAAATCCCCCGGCGTCAGCGACTGGCTGAACGCCCATCTGGCGCAGAACCCGCCCGCCGCCATTCTCAACGCCACCGCCTTCTCCGCCAAATCCGACGATGGCGCGACCCCCTTCGACGCGGCCCCCTGCCCGGTGTTTCAGGTCGCCCTTTCCGGCGCCCGTCGCCGCGACTGGCTGTCGTCGGAACGGGGCCTGTCGCCCGCCGACCTCGCCATGCATGTCGTCCTGCCCGAAGTTGATGGCCGCATTTTCGCCGGCCTGATCAGCCACAAGAGCCCTGGCAAACGCCACCCCGATCTGCAATTCTCCCGCTTCGCCCACCGGGCCGATGTCGAACGGATCGCTGCCGTGGTGGACCGGGTGAAAGCCTGGGTCCGGCTGGCCGAGACCCCCGTCGCCGAACGCAAGCTGGCGGTGATCCTCTCCACCTATCCCGGCCGGGCGCATCAGATGGCTCATGCTGTAGGCCTCGACGCGCTGGCCTCGACCGAGGCGCTTCTCGAAACCCTCGCCGCTGAGAGTTACACCACCAGAAAAAGCGAACCGCTTTCGGAGGCGCTGACCGAAACCCTGACATGGCCCGTGACCGACTACCTCACGGCTCTCGCAACCCTGCCCGAACCGCTCCGCCAAGACCTGACCGAAGCCTGGGGCGACCCTGTCGCTGACCCTTCGGTCAAGGAAGGCCAGTTCCACTTCCCCGCCACGCTCCGGGGCCAGACCCTCATTGCCCTGCAACCCGAACGCGGCGAGGTATCCAGCCGCGATACCGACTACCACGACCTCTCGCGCACCCCCCGCCACACCTATGTCGCCTTCTACCTCTGGCTCCGCTCCCAATCCCTTCACGCCCTGATCC
>JAFLCY010000051.1 GCA_017303485.1 Rhodobacterales bacterium | reverse complement strand
AGGCCGCCGGGGGCGCGGGAGCCCGCAATGCGCGCGACCGGGGACCGCGCAAGAGGGGGCCGCCATCCAGTGGCTGCCCGGTCGGGTCGATGATCCGGCCAATCCAGCTGTCATCCGGCGCGATCTCGGCCTTGCCCAACAGCTCGACCCGGTCACCGATCGCCATCCCGTCGCCGGAAGCATCCGGCAGCACGGAACATCGCCCCGGCGTCAACCGCAACACCTCGCCCCCCGCCACCTCGTCCCGGCTGTGGATCAGAACCCGGTCCCCGATGGCCGCAGGGTCCAGGCCGGTCACCTCGGCCAGACCGCGCCGGGTTTCCGCTACCCTGCCGACCCGCCGCACCGGGGCGCTTCCGGCGATTTCAGCCAGGAGACCATCGAACAGTCCTGTCACGGGATTCTCCCTTTGTTCGCTCTCAACCGTTTCTAAAGGAATCACTCTTAAGCCTTGGTGAAAGCGGTCGAGGGAGAAGCCCCGATGTTTGAGAAACTGGAACTTACCCGCATGGCGCAGGCCCTGGCCGCGCAGTCAGGGGCGCGCATGGCGGTGATCGCGGAGAATGTCGCGAATGCCGATACGCCGGGCTACAAGGCCAAGGACCTGCCCGCTTTCGCCGATGTCTATGAGGAAGCGGGGCTGGAGATGCGGGCGACACGGCCTGGCCACCTCAGCGCACCCTCTCCCTCGGCGGCCCCGATCCCCGACGTGGCGCGCGGTCACGAATCGCCCAACGGCAACTCGGTCTCGCTGGAGGCCGAGATGGTGAAGTCGGTGGAGGCGCGGCAGAATCACGACATGGCGCTGGCGATCTACCGGGCGACCTCGGACGTGATCCGGGCCAGCCTTGGCCGGTCACGGTGAGGGGGCGTAGATGGGCAACGACCTGATCTCCTCCCTCTCCTTCGCGGCCTCCGGCATGGAGACGCAGGCGATGCGGCTGCGGCATGTGTCCGAGAACATCGCCAATGCCGACACGCCAGGCTACCACCGCAAGGTGATGACCTTCGAGCAGGCGATGGACACCGGCCTGGTCGAGGCCGGTCCGGTGAAACTGGACCAGAGCGAGTTGACGAAGATCTACGATCCCGGGCACCCGCTTGCGGATGAAACCGGTCACTACGACGGCTCAAATGTCGATCTGGTGATCGAAATCGCTGACGCGCGCGAAGCGCAGCGCAGCTACGAGGCGAACCTCAGGATGTTCGACCAGACGCGTCAGATGACGCAAAGCCTGTTCGACCTTCTGCGCCGATAGGGGAGATCCAGAATGGATGTGAAGACCTCTTTCGTAAGCCAGGCCTATGCGAATGCCCGCACCGCCGCCGCTCCGCAGCCAAAGGCCGGGGCGGCGGAACAGGGCTTTGCCAAGCTGGCCGGGAATTTCATGGGCGCGCTTCAGGACCATGAAGCGGTGGCTCGCGCGGCGATGACGGGTGGCGCCGATCCGCATGCGCTGGTGCAGGCGCTGGCCTCCTCGCAGCTTGCGGTCGAGACGGTGGCGACGGTGCGGGACCGCGTCGTCGAGGCCTATCAGGAAATCCTGAGGATGCCGGTATGAGCGAGCCGCTGATATTCGATCTCACCCGTCAGGCGCTCTGGGTCTGCGTGGTGATCTCGGCACCCCTGCTGGCGGTGGCGCTGGTGGTCGGCGTCGTGATCGGCCTCTTCCAGGCCCTGACCTCGGTCCAGGAAATGACGCTGACCTTCGTGCCGAAGGCCGCTGTCATGCTGGGCGTCTTCTGGCTGTCGATGAGTTTCATGACCTCGACGCTGGTGTCCTTCTTCACTGACACGATCATCCCGCAGATTGCTGGGGGCTGAGATGGATGCCGCCGTCTACGCAACGCTGAACCGCCAGTCGGGCCTGATGCGCGAGATGGGGGTGGTGGCGAACAACATCGCCAACGCCTCCACCACCGGCTTCCGGCGCGAGGGGGTGGTCTTCTCGGAATATGTTGCCGCGCTGGACGATGATCCTTCGCTCTCGATGGCCCATGCCAGCGGCCGCCATGTCGATCTGTCGCAATCCACCCTTGCCCAGACCGGCGGCCAGTTCGACTTTGCAATCCAGGGAGATGGGTTCTTCCTTGTCGAGACGCCCCAGGGCCAGAGACTGACCCGAGCCGGAAGCTTCACGCCCTCGGCGGAAGGAGAGCTGGTCACCCCGGACGGTTACCGACTGCTCGATGCTGGCGGCGCGCCGATCTTCATTCCGCCCGATGCGAAAGGGGTGGCGATATCGGCCGACGGGACACTGTCGACTGGGGGCCAGCCGATTGCGCAGGTCGGGCTCTGGCAACCCTCGGACCCGCTGGCGCTGCGGCACCAGTCGGGAACGTTGTTCGACGGCGGCGCGGTGGAACCGGCCGAGGGCGCGACCCTCATGCAGGGGATGCTGGAGGACAGCAATGTCGAGCCGGTCTCGGAAATTGCCCGGATGGTGGAGGTCCAGCGCGCCTACGAGCTGGGGCAGAAGTTCCTTGATGCCGAGGACGAGCGCGTCCGCGGCGTCATCACGACGCTCGGTCGATAGGAGGCCCATGATGAAGGCATTGCAGATTGCCGCAACGGGCATGGCGGCCCAGCAGATGAAGGTCGACGTGGTCTCGAACAACCTCGCGAACATGTCGACCACCGGCTACAACCCCCGCCGCGCCGACTTCGCCGACCTGACCTATCAGCAGATGGCCAGGCCGGGCTCGGTCTCGGCGGCGGACGGGTCGATGCTGCCCACCGGCATCCAGATCGGTCTCGGCGTTCGGCCCGCCGCCGTGTCGGTGGTGATCGGCCAGGGCTCGCTCGACCCGACGGGAGGGGACCTCGACTTGGCGGTCGATGGCAACGGCTATCTGGAGGTGCAAATGCCCTCCGGCCAGACCGGCTATACCCGAGACGGCGCTCTGAAACGCTCGGCGGACGGGTTGATCGTCACTTCCGACGGCTATCCGGTCGCGCCCGGGATCACCATCCCGTCCGACGCACGGGGCCTGACGATTTCCCCTTCCGGCGAAGTCTGGGCCGATTTCGCCGACCGGGTGGATCCGGAACTGATCGGGCAGCTTTCGATCTCGTCTTTCCCGAACGAGAAGGGGCTGGAGGCGATCGGCTCGAACCTGTTTCTGGAAAGCCCGGCGTCCGGCGTGGCGTTTTCGGGCACGCCGGGGCAGGACGGGCTGGGAACCCTGCGGCACGGCTATCTGGAAGGCAGCACGGTCGACGCGGTGCGCGAGGTGACGGAACTGATCAAGGCGCAGCGCGGCTATGAGCTGAATGCGAAGGTGATCACCGCCGCTGACCAGATGCTTGCCGCAACCACTCAGGTGCGTTGATGTGGCGGCTGCTGCTCTTCTCAGCCCTTGCGATGCCGGCCTCCGCCGAAAGCCTGGTCGCGACGCGGACGATCCGCGCCGGGGCGCTGGTTGGCCCGGGGGACCTCGCGCTGGTCAGCGCCGATCTGCCCGGCGCACTGACAGGCCCTGCGGAGGCAATTGGCCTTGAGGCCCGGGTTTCGATCTATGCGGGCAAGCCGGTCAGGTCCGGCGATCTCGGCCCGCCAACGCTGATCACCCGGAATCAGCTGGTGACGCTGGTTTTCCTGTCCGGCGGCCTTGCGATCACGGCGGAAGGCCGGGCGCTGATGCGCGGAGCGGCGGGTGATGAGGTGCGGGTGATGAACCTCGGTTCGCGCACGACGGTCTCGGGCCGTATCGGCCCGGACGGAACAATCTATGTCGGATGGAAAGAGTGAGATGACGATGATGCGATCCCTCATGCTGCTGCTTGCGATTTCCGGCTGCGGCAAGCTGCAACAGGTGGGCCGCGCGCCCGAATTCACCGGGCTGGAGGGCACCGACCAGCACTATGCGATGTACTCGGCCAACCTGCCCGAGGATGTTCCGGCCGCCGCGGCCGGCGACGGATCTTCGCTCTGGACTGCGGGCACGGACAGCCTCTTCGGCGACCGGCGTGCGGCCAGGCGCGGGGATATCCTGACCGTGGTGATCGAGATCGACGACAGCGCCTCAATTTCGAACTCCACTGGCCGCAGCCGCACCGGGCAGCAGAAATCGGGGATGCCGGAGTTTCTGGGCATCCCGCAGCGGATTGACGAACGCCTGCCGGAGGGCGCGAGCATGGCTGAAGCCTTCGAGACGAAATCCTCGTCCAGTTTCAAGGGGCAGGGTTCGGTGTCGCGCAACGAGAAGCTGACACTGCGGATCGCCGCCACCGTGGTCGAGGAACTGCCGAACGGAGTCCTGCGCGTCGAAGGGCAGCAGGAAGTGAGGGTGAATTTCGAGATGCGCGAGCTGATCGTGACCGGTTATGTCCGGCCCGCCGACATTTCGCGGCAGAACGAGATCACCTACGACAAGATCGCAGGCGCCCGGATCGCCTATGGCGGGCGGGGGCAGATCACCGACGTCCAGCAGCCGACCTACGGCCAGCAGGTCGCCGATATCGTGCTGCCGTTCTGAACATGTTGCGCAAGCTTTTCCCTATCCTGTTCGCCCTTGTCGGCCTTGGCAGCGGCGTCGGAGCCGGCCTTTACCTGCGTGCCGCCCCTGCCACTGAGGATCGCACGATCGGCGGGCCGGACAAGGCTGCCACCGGGGGCGACCATGCCACCGATGACGAAACTCTGGCCGAGGACCACGGGTCGGAAACCGGGGCACCCGAATATGTCAAGATGAACAACCAGTTCGTCGTGCCTGTCGTCGAGGGCGGCCGGGTTGCGTCGATGGTTGTCCTGTCACTGTCGCTTGAGGTGGCTGCGGGAAATACCGAAGTCGTCTACCAGCGCGAGCCGAAGCTGCGGGATGCCTTCCTCCAGGTGTTGTTCGACCACGCCAACACCGGCGGATTTTCCGGCTCGTTCACCGACGGGTCGAACCTGATCGTCCTGCGCACCAGCCTGAAAGAGGCGGCCGCGCTCGTCCTCGGCACCGTGGTCAGCAATGTCCTGATCACCGACATCGCCCGTCAGGACAGCTGACCGTCATTTCCGCGCGCCCAGCCGCGCTGCAAGTTCCTGCAGGGCCTGTACGCGGCCGAAGGCGCCCTGCGCCGCCCCACGCGCCTCCATCCAGCCAAGCGTTTGCCGCGCGATCACCAGGTTCAGTTCGGACCTTCGCGCATCGGCCCAGCGGTCGTAGGCGATTGCCACCTTTCCGGCGGTCACCGGGGACAGGTCTTCGTCCGCCGCCTTGACCTGGTTGATCGCGAGAAGCTGCATCCGGCTGCGTTCCAGCTCGGCCGCCGCATTGCGCAGCTGGGTCAGCCGGCTGTCGAGCATCAGCTGAGCCACTGTGGCCAGTCGCGACAGATCCTTCGGCCTTGTCATCGTCTGCGGGCCTTTCTCCGCATGGCATCGGCAAAACGGATCGCAGCTGCAACGGCGCGATACTGCTCGATACGGATCTCGCGGCCGATCTCGACCGTGGCGTGAATTGCCCGGGCGGTCGGCGGGTCCCTGTGGATCGGCACGCCATGCTGGGCGGCGCGTTCGCGGATTCTGGCGGCAATCTCGTCCACGCCCTTGGCCACGCAAACCGGTGCTCCGCCCTTCGAGCGATCCCATTTCAACGCCACGGCATAATGCGTCGGGTTCACCACCACGACATTGGCCGAGGCAACATCGGTCAGCATCCTGTTCGTCGCCACTTCCTGCGCCCGTTGGCGGCGGGCCGATTTCAGATGCGGGTCACCCTCGCTTTCCTTGAACTCATCCATCATCTCCTTGCGCGACATGCGATGACGCCGATGATGACGGAAGACCTGCCAGAGGTAGTCCACCGCGCCAAGTGCAAGCTGGATCAGGAAAACGATGAACAGGAACCGCAGCACCAGCGTCGCCATCAGGGCGGCCGACAAGGCGGGGGTCAGGTAGAGGCTGGCGAGGATATCCTCCAACCTGCCGACCAGAAAGGCATAGAGGATCAGCGCGACGATCCCCAGCTTCAGCGTACTTTTCGCGAACTCGACCAATCCGTCAATGCCAAACTTCTGCGCGGCACTCGCCCGGGGCGAGATGCGCGACAGCTTTGGCGCAAGCTTCGTCGGGGCAAACACTACGCCCCGCGTAGCGATCAACATGGCGAGGACCAGAACCGGCGCGATCAGGACAAGCACCAGCGGGGGACCGGCAAAGGCCAGGGTCGCGCCGACGATCGGCCCGGCGCCGCCGGCAAGGACGAGGTTCGACAGCCGGTCGGCCTGATCCAGCAGCACCATTCCGGCGGTTCCTGCCCGCTCGACCGCCCAGGTGCCAAGGGTGAACAGCGCCAGGAGGAAGCCGCCGGTCGCAACTGCCGTCTGCAGATCGACCGAACGCGGCAGGTCACCGTCCTTGCGGGCCTGGTCCAGCTTTTGCTGCGAGGCCACGTGTTCCTTGTCGGCCTCGTCGTCCTCGGCACTCATTGGACGACCGCGAAGGGTTCGGCAATGAAGCGGGAGAAGGCCTCAAGCCAGACCGCAAGGACGACCGGGGTCGCCACCGCCAGAAGGGCAAGCGCCCCGACCGTCAACGCCGGCGCGCCGATCATCGAGACCATCAGTGTCGGCATTGCACGATTGATTGCACCAAGCGCGAGGTTGTAGATCAGCGATGCGATGACGAAGGGGGCCGCAAGCGAGAAGGCCAGAGAGAAGGTCCGGCCGATCAGCGCCAAGCCCCAGTCAGCCGCCGCGGCCGACGGGATCGGCGCGCCGGCGGGAAGCAGGTCATAGGACAGAAGCACCAGTTCGGCGGCGCGGACATGCAGCCCGGCCGCCATCGCAAGCGCGATTCCGGCCATCAGGAACAGGTTGCCGATTGCTGGCTGCGGTTCTGGCGCTGCCCCGGCGAAAAGCTGCGACAGCGTCGTGGCCTGGGCAATGATCGAGGCGGCAGTTTGCAGGGCCAGGACGAACAGGCGCATCCCGATGCCCAGCATGAGCCCCGCAATAGCCTCACCGCCAAGCGACAGGAACGAAGGGGCTGCATTGGTGCCGATCCGGTCGGCAAGCAGGGGGGCGACGACAAGCGTGAAAGCCATAACCAGCGCCAGCTTGACACGCTGCGGTACCGAAGAATCGCCAAGACCGGGCATCAGCGCGACCATGGCGCCAATGCGGATGAAGGCAAGCACCGCCGTCCAGGCAACGCCTTCGGCCAGTCCCAGAAGGCCGGACAGATCGGCGATCAGCCCGTTCACGCAGACACCTGTCCGATCAGGGCCGGGCGCGCGTCGGTGCCGATCTCCTCGTAGGACAGGACGGGCATGTGCAGCCCCTTGGCCTGAACGACAGTGCGCAGGAAGCGGCGGCGCCCGACCGACGTGACCAGAGCCGGGTAGACGCCACCCTCTGTCGCGCGATTGACCTTTTCGGTCAGGCCATTGGCAAGCCTGGCAAAGAGCTCTGGCGGCAGCGCAATGTCTCGCAACCCACGCTCGCCGTCGATCTGGTAAGTCGCAAAGGTCTTTTCCCAGTCCGGCGCAAGCTGGATCAGCGGCACCGAACCATCGGGCCGTTTCAGGTCGGCAACGATCTGGAAACCCAGGCGCTGCCGGACGTGTTCGCAGATCGCCTCGGCCGTGCCGAACTGGCGGGCTTCAGCCACGGCTTCGAGGATCAGCGGCAGGTTCCGGATCGAGACCCGCTCGTCGAGGAGAAGGCGAAGGACGGCGTGGAGGAGATCGACGGGCACCTTGTCGGGCAGAAGTTCGTCCAGCAGGCGCCGGTTCGCCTCGGCCCGGGCGGGATCTGAGAGCTTCACGAACTCGTCCAGCAGCCTGCGAAGGCCGCGCAGGGTGAGGAGACGCGACAGGTTCGCCTTCAGGACCTCCAGGAGATGCGTCGCCAGCACCTCGGTGGGCGAGACGACCGTCAGGCCGGACAGCGCCGCATCTTCCTGCTGATCGGGCCGGATCCAGCGGGCCGGGGCGCCGTACACCGGCTCGCACGCATCGAGGCCATCGGGCGCGGGCGTGCCGTCGGTGAGGAGGACCAGCACCCGGTCCGGATAAAGCCGGTCCGAGACCCGCTCGACGCCTTGCAGGCGGATGCGGTACTGGCCCGGCGGCAGGGCAGCTTCGTCGGTCAGGCGGATTTCGGGCAGGATGAAGCCATAGGCGGTGGCGACATGATTGCGCATGTTGGCGATGCGGCTGTCCAGGCCCGTGGCGGGGTCCAGCACCATCGCCACCAGGTTCGGTGCAAATTCGATGTGAATGTCGTCGAAATCGAGGACATCGCCGATCGAGCGCAGTTTCGGCGCCTCAAGCGTGGGTGGCGGAACCTCCACCGGACGGGCGGCCTTGCGAAACTGCAAGAAGGCGAGCGCGCCCAGGGACAGGGCCGCAAGCATGAAGGGCAGGAACGGCATGCCTGGCACCACTGCGAACAGCGCCATGAGGCCCGCAACCGTGCCGAGCGCGCCCGGATAGCGACCCAGCTGGGCAAAGAACGAGACGTCCGCCGCCCCCTTCTGGCTGCCCTTCGCCAAAAGCAGCGCAGCCGCGACCGAGATGATCACTGCCGGGATCTGGCTGACCAGGCCGTCGCCGACGGTGAGGATCGTATAGGTCTTGAAGGCGGTCGTTGCATCGAGACCATGCATGAAGATGCCGACGACGAGCCCGACAACGATGTTGAGCCCGGTGATCAGGAGACCCGCAACCGCATCGCCCTTGACGAACTTCGAGGCCCCGTCGAGCGAACCGAAGAAGTTCGTCTCGGCCAGTTCCTGCTCGCGCCGCTGCCTGGCTTCGGCATGATCGATCGCCCCTGCTGACATGTCGGCGTCGATGGCCAGTTGCCGCCCGGGCATTCCGTCCAGCGCAAAGCGCGCGCCCACTTCGGCCATCCGTCCGGCACCCTTGGTGATCACGATGAAGTTGACGATCAGGAGGACGATGAAGATCACCAGCCCGAGGACGAGGTTTCCGCCCATGATGAACTGGGCAAAGCCCTCGATCACATGACCCGCCGCGTCGGTTCCGGTGTGGCCCTCTCCGATGATCAGCTTGGTCGACGAGACGTTCAGAGCCAGTCGCAGCAGCAGCGAGGCGAGCAGGATGGTCGGGAAGGCCGAAAAGTCCAAAGGTCGGTCGATGAACAGCGTGACTGTGAGCATCAGGATCGCCAGCGCGAACGAGATTGCCAGCCCGACATCCAGCATCCAGGCCGGCACGGGCAGGATCATCATCACGATCACCGCCATCAGGCCGATGGCCAGGAGGATCGTGGGCCGGAAGATCATCCGGAAGGAAAGCCCTGCCGGCATCTCACGGGGCTCCGATCAGGGGGCTGCCGCCCGATCCGGCAGGGACGAGCGAGCCACCGGTTCCGCTGGCGCCGGCAAGGAGCAAAGGAAAGCCGTTCTTCCGTTCGGCTGCAGGCACATCAGGCGGCGGCTCGGCGCTTTTACCGTCAAGTCCAGCCAATGCGGCCTCGAACTTGGCCTGGTAGGTAGTGGCATGTTCGGGGATAGCCGAATGGTAGGCCGCAGCAGCTAGTGTCCAATCGCCGGTCTGCGCAAAATGCCCGGCCAGGAACTTCGCCGCATAGGTCGCATTCCGATCGGGATCGAGCATGTCGGCAATCGAGGCGAAGCCCTCGGCATGCCAGCGGTAGTTCAGCTGGAAGCAGCCAAGATCGACATTGGTCGCACCCTGATCAAGCGCCTGGGCGACGCCAGCCTCGGCTGCGGCTTCCGTTTCATACCATTGACCTTTCCCGGCAAAATTCACCGTCCAGGGCCAGGGCCGGTCATTGCGACCGGACTCCACCTTGGCAATGGCGAGTAGGACTTCATACGGAACGCCAGTCCGCGCCGACGCACGCGCGGCCGCATCAAGGCACAAGCCGGCCGGGTCCTCGCGGGCCTGCAGACCGGGGGTGACCAGGGCGCAAAGCAGCGCGCATGACACAAGTCTCTGGCGGGCGTTTCTGCCGGGCATTCGCGGTTCCACCCTGTGTTCTGCCGGGGTTTGGGAAAGCCTAGCCTGCGAATCTTTCGGACCAGTTACCGGCGTCGATTTGCCGGCCTCAGTCCGTCACAGGAGATGCGACGCTGGACAGCAGGGCCTCGATCGCCGTCCGCGAGGCAAGACTGGCCTCGATGGCCTCGTGGCCCTTGCCGAGCAGCCCGCGGGGCTCTGTCCCAGGCGACGCCGCCACACTGGCGGCGGCCTGCCGCCAGGGTTCAGGCAAGGCAGGGTCAAGATTGGCCCAGTCACCCTTCCAAGGTTCCATCCGGACGGCGGCCTCGGCCTCGCCAGCCGCTGTCATCGCCTCTTCCGCGGCCGCAATGTCGCCAAGCTGGACCAGAGCCGTTGCGCGCAGAGCCCCGGCCTCGGCGCTGTCCATACCTTCGAGCAGGTCGATACCGGACCGGGCATCACCTTGCATGAGCCTGGCCCTTGCGGTGACAAGACGCCATTCAGGCGCATCGGCAAGAGTAACCGGACCGAGCCAGGCCAGCGCAGCATCCGGGAAGCCCAGCGACAGGAGCCGACCCGCAACCGAAAGCCGGATTTCGGGCGCCACCTCTGGTGCGGTCGCGGTTGCGGGCAGGACGGCATGTACTAGAAAATCGTCGTCAGGAGCGCGGGCGACGACCACCCGCCAGAGATCGGCCAATGTCTCCCCAGCCACCGCAGGCTCCCTGAATGCGGCGCCGGTCTGCCCCGAAAGGGCCAGCCCGAGGATGATGGCGCGACGGATGGCAGGTCCTTCCGCGGCACCCTCAGTCTCGGCTCGCAGGGACAGGAGTGCTTCGGTCGTGTCCGATGTCAGCGGATCGAGCGTCCGGAAATGGGTCTCGACCAGGGCGATCAGGCTTTCAGCACGGTCTCCGTCCGCAGCGACGGCCTTTCCGGCGAGGACCTGGGCAGCCGCGACATCGCCATTTTGCAGCGCGGCCCTGGCGTCCAGGAGGGTAATGGCCGTCTTGTCCGCATCAGGCGCGCGGTCCATCGCGTCGCGGATCATCCTTGCGGCCTCGGGATCGTCGCGGGACAGAAATTTCTCGGCCAGTTCAGGCCCGAGATGGCGACGAAGATGTGCGGGCAGCGCGACGAATGCCTGCAGGATTGCATCGCGGTTCGCGCCCGGACCTGGCGGAAGGCGGTCACGCGCCAATGCCGCCCAGAGGGCAGCGGGCCCGTCGCAGTCCAGCATGCTGGCAAATGGGGTCTGCGGATCGCTTTCTCCGTCGACGAGCAATCCCATCGAGGCATACAGCGCCGCCGCGTCGCCCGGCCGCCCGTTGCCCAACAGGGCAATCGTCTGCCGCGCCTCGGCTCCGAAGCCCAGATACAGAAGACCTCGGACGGCATGGAGCATCGCTTCAGGCTCGGGTGCATCGAACTCGCCATAAAGTCCGGTCCGTGCCTCGGCCAGCAGGTCATAGGGCGACGAGTCGCTGCTCCAGGCCGGGAGATCAAGCAGGGCAGGATCCGCGCAGGAGGATTGCGGACGCGAACCTTCGGCACGGCTTCCCGTCTCGCTGACCAGAATGCCCGGCTGTTCGCCAAGGTGGATGTTTGACCAGGGCAAGGCTGTTTGGTCGGTGTCGTGACCTTTGCGCGGCTTGCCCGGCAGTTCCATGTCGACGATCCCATCCACGGCGCCAAGGGCGATCTGTTGCAGAAGCGCGTTGCGCAGAGGTTCCAGCGACACTGCACCGGTCGCCAGCGGAAGCGGCAGCGCTGACGGATCTCCGGTTCGGAAATCGGCACCCGTACTGCGGTCCGCCAGCCAGTCGTACGCCTGCAACGGGTCGACCTCGACCGCAGGACCCGCTGTGGCAGGCGAGGTGAAGGCCGTCTCAAAAGACGAGCCCGCCGGTGCCGGCCCGGGCTTGATGTCGAGGACAACGATGCCGGGACCATATTCGAATGGAAAGACATGGCAGTCGCAGGTCAGGGCAAGCTCAAGCGCGCCGCGCTGTGTGTCTTGTGCCAGGGCACCAAGCCGGGCGCGCGAAATCCGCTGCCAGACTCGCGAGAGATCGTAGTCCAGCTGATCCCTGGTCTCGATGGCAAAGGCATAGCCGGTTTCGGTTCGCCCAAGGGTCCAGGATTCCGGCCGCGGCAGTTCGATCACCAAACGGGTGAAATCGCCATGCTCGCCCGACAGGACGCGGGCGACCTCTGCCTGGGCACTTACCGACAGCGCCAGCAGGATCAGCAGTACGCGGATCATGCGGCGTCCTGTTTCAGATTGCGCATCGCCTCTTCCAGCGCGCTGAAACCGGGACGAACATGATGCGGCGTGTTCTGGCGGCCGACCTCGATGCAGATGTTGGCCGGGTGGCGGTGCAGGTTGGCGATCAGCACTTCGCGGATAAGCTGGTAGAAATGAATGTCCTCCTCGATCACGGTCTTCACGCGGGCCGCGAACGGGCCCATCAGACCATAGGCAAGAAAGACGCCGAGAAAGGTTCCGACCAGCGCACCACCGATCATCTTGCCCAGCACCTCCGGCGGCTGGTCGATCGAGCCCATGGTCTTGATCACGCCCAGCACGGCCGCAACGATCCCAAGCGCCGGCAGACCGTCGGCCATTGTCTGCAGCGCGTGGCTGGAGTGCATCGCGTGGTGCAGCGTCGCCTCCATCCGCTTGTCGAGCACCTCTTCCACCTGGTGCGGATCGTCGTAGTTCATCGAGGCCGCCCGAAGCGTGTCGCAGATCAGCTCCATCGCCTCGTGATCATGCTGGATGCGCGGGTATTTGCCGATGATCGCCGAGTCTGCGGGCGATTCGATGTGTTCCTCCAGCGCGATGGGATTGGCGCGGGCCAGACGGATCAGCTCGAACAGGAGGCACAGCAGGTCCCGGTAATCATCCGGCTTCCATTTCGGGCCTTTGAACACCTTGCCGATGTCCTTGAGCGTGTGTTTCACCGCCGCGATGTCGTTCGAGATCAGAAAAGCCCCGATCGCGGCACCGCCGATCATGATCATTTCAAAGGGCAGGGATTTGAGGATGATCCCCATCTTGCCGCCGGCAAGGACATAGCCGCCGAAGACCATGACGAGGATGACGGCGATGCCGACGAAGCCGAGCATTGTGTTGTCCTGTTTCGCGTGTCCGATGCAGGCAGTATCCGGGCGGGGAGTTAAGACTCTCTGACTAGTCTTTCGGCACGTCGGCGTTTCGGCCTGCAACGATCACGCTGACACCGTAGGCCGCTTCGGACGTCATGCCGGACAGGATGGCCGCCGCCGAGTCGGGTGGCATCCGGCCCAGGAATCCGGCAGCAAACTCGGGTGACATCGTCTCGAACAACGTCGCCGCGTCCTTCGGCTTCATCGCCTGATAGACCGCCGTGAGGTTCTTGATGTCTTCCTCGGCCGCACCGTCGGCGAGGGCCAGCGTGGATTTCAGCTCGTCCTCGACGGCCTGCATCTCGGCCATGCGCTTGGTGATGGCGGCATCAGCCAGGGCCAGAGCGGCGAGACGGTCTTTCAGCGACGCCTCCTGCGCCGCGACCCGCCCCTCACGCAGGGTCAGCGCTTCGGCAAGCGCGCTCGGCGTTTCGCAGTTCGCGGACTCCGGCAATGCGGCGGCGGGTTCGGCTTCGGCCTTGGCCAGGGCCGCACCGATCCCCGAGCCCAACCGCAGGGCTCCAGACGAGGCGAAGAGCATCGCCACGATAAAAAGGGCGCCCTGCCCGGCGCGACGGCGGCTCATTCCGCCGCCTCCAGCGCATCGCGCGGCGACTTGCGCCGAACAAACCGCAAGCGACGGCCTTCCTCGGCAGGCTCGGCAGCGGCGGGTGCCGGCGTGGCCGCCGGGTCGGGCAGGTCATGCAGAGATGCGACCAGAAGCTCCAGTTTCCGCGCCACGGCCTCGCCCCGGCGGGTCAGCGCCTCCAGCCCTTCCGCCGAGCCATTCGCCGCCCCCCTGGCCTTTTCCAGCGCAACGGTCATGTCATCGACCTGTGCCGAGAGGACGGCGATCGCGCCGCCCATCCCGGTTTCCAGCGTGGTGAACTTCTTCAGGCGGGTCGACAGCACATAGCAGTAGACGGCTGCGCCAAACGAGCCTGCCATAAGGAGAATGTCGGAGATCAGGTCCATGGAAGGCCTCAGTTCAGGACGAATTCGGTGATGAGAAGATCGCGCACCCGACCTTCGCCGGTGACGACCTGGATGCGTCGCAGCATCTGCGCCCGCAGCCGTGCCATGGCATGCGGGTCCTCTATCGACGCGGTGTCGATCGCGCGCAGGTAGCTGTTGATCACGTCCAGGATGCGCGGCACCAAGGTGGTCACATCCGCCGCTGCCGTATCGACGACCTCTAGCTGGGCTGTAAAGCGCAGGTGTTCGCTGCCCGAATCGGGGCCGAGCGAGATGACAATGGTCTCCAGCGGCACGAAGGCGATGCCCAAGAGGGGGCCGGGACCGTGATTTGCCTCACCAAGCTCGCTGCCGCCCAGGATCAGGCCCGAGAAGGTGGCGTAGAACCCGCCGCCTCCAAGCGCCAGGGCCAGCACAAGGCCGAGAAGGAGCGGTTTCCTGGACCGCTTCTTCGGCACCTCCTCCAGGGTGGCTTCTGCCGTGGCCATGTTTTGCTCCCGCGTTTCCCGATGAGAACGAACATAGTCCGAAGGTCACTAACCGATTGTTAAGGCGAACAGTCGAAAGGTGAGCCCAGGGCAGAACGCCAGCGCCGGAGAATCGACTTGCAGAACCTGATCGCCATCTGGACCTCGCTTGACCTGCGCCGCCGCGTGGTCGTCGTGGGGGCGACCCTTGCCATGTTTGCCGCCGTCCTCGGACTCAGCCGCATGGCGAGCCAGGCGGAAATGGGGCTGCTCTACGCAGGGCTTGAGCCTGCCGCCGCCGGGGACGTGGTGGCAGCGCTGGACCAGCGGGGCGTGGCCTATGAAATCAGAGGCGATTCGATCTTCGTCGATGTGGCTCGGCGCGATGCACTGCGGATGTCGCTGGCCTCCGAGGGCCTGCCGGCGGCTGGAGGCGGTGGCTACGAACTGCTGGATTCGCTCTCGGGCTTCGGCACCACCTCGCAGATGTTTGACGCTGCCTACTGGCGCGCGAAGGAGGGCGAACTGGCACGCACCCTGCTGGCCATGCCCGAGGTCAAGGCCGCTCGCGTCCACATCGCCAGCACTCCGACCCGCCCGTTCCAGCCCGAGGCCAAGCCAACGGCTTCGGTCACGCTGACTACCGTCTCCGGAGCGCTGACCGAGGTGCAGGCCAGGGCAATCCGGCATCTGGTGGCAAGCGCCGTTGCGGGCATGACCCCGGATGCGGTGCAGATCATCGACACTGTTGCGGGGCTGATCGGCGGAGATGACGGGCAGGCCTATGACTCCGGCAGCGCCGAGGACCGCGCTGCGGTGATCAAGGGAAATGTCGAACGCCTGCTCGCAGCCCGCGTCGGGGCCGGGAAGGCCGTGGTCGAAGTGTCGATCGACCTCGTTTCCGAACGCGAGGCGATCACCGAGCGGAAGTTCGATCCCCAGGGGCGTGTCGCGATCTCCTCCGAGACGGAAGAGCGCAACGGCTCCAGCACCGTGCCCGGGGGCGAGGTGACGGTAGCCTCGAACCTGCCGGAAGGGGATGCCGGAGCGGGCGGACAGGGCAAGAGCCAGAACTCCGAAACCAAGGAGCGGGTCAACTACGAGGTATCCGAAACCCAGCGCGAGATCCTGCGGAACCCCGGTGCCGTGCGCCGGATGACGGTCGCGGTGATGGTGGATGGCCTGGTGACACCGGCGGCAGACGGAAGCCGGACCTGGACTGCGCGCCCCGATGACGAACTGGCCGCACTGCGTGAACTGGTGGCCTCGGCGGTCGGCCTGGACGAGACACGGGGCGATATCCTGACCTTGAAATCGCTTGAGTTTCAGCCGCTTCCCGGTGAGGACGGCACCGAGGCGAGCGCAAGTCTGCTGCCCCGGATCGGTCAGATTGACGTGATGTCGATGATCCAGACCGCAGTTCTGGCGCTGGTGGCGCTGGTGCTGGGCCTTTTCGTGATCCGCCCGATGCTGATCTCGGCCAGACGGCCCTCGCTGGTCGCTTCCGACATGCCGCTGGCCCTGCCCCCGGCCATAGTTCCCGGCGCGGTGGCGTTGACGGGCGTGGTCGAGGACGGCTTCGACTACGGCGCTTTCGCCAGCTCGACCGGCGAGCGGGCCGAAGGCCTGTCTTCCGAGGAGGATCCGGCCAGTCGGCTCCGTCGCCTGATCGAGCAACGCCAGGCTGAATCGATCGAGATACTGCGCGGCTGGATGGAACATGAGGAGGAGCCTGCCTGATGTCCCTAGTTCGGCTTGAGGTTTTCGACTCATCCCCCGCCGCCGACGGTTCGTTGCGACCACTGGTCGAGGCGACTGCCGTCGACGAGGCCAGGGTCGACGCCTTTGAACAGGGCTATTCCGCGGGATGGGATGACGCGGCAGCGGCGCAGCAGGACGACCAGACGCGAATCCGGGCCGATCTGGCGCGCAACCTGCAAAGCCTGTCCTTCACCTTCCAGGATGCCCGCAGTCATGTGCTGCAGGCGATCCGGCCGCTGATCCTGGAGATGGTCAACCGCCTTTTGCCGGAAGTGGCACGCGAGGCGCTGGCGCCGACCGTGCTGGACGCGATCATGCCGATGGCCGACGGGCTGGCCGATGCGCCGCTTCATCTGGTCCTCAATCCCGCCGTCCGGCGGCAGGTGGAAGACCTCGTGTCACAGGTCACCGGGCTTCCCATGGTCATCGAGGAGGAACCGACGATGCCCGAGGGCCAGGTCTACATCCGGTCCGGCCCCGCGGAGAGCAAGGTCGACCTCGCCCAGGTCACGACCGACATCACCATCGCCGTTCGCGCCTTCTTCAACCTCAACACCTGAGGATCACCATGGATGACATTGCCGAGTCCAATCCGTTCAGCCAGGTCCCGATCGAGGTCACGATCTCGGTCGGCCGTGCCCGCCCCCTGGTGCGCGACCTCCTGCGACTGTCGAAGGATGCCGTCCTGCAGCTTGACCGCCGGGTGGACGATCCGGTTGAGCTTTATGTCGGCGACCGGCTGATTGCCCGGGGAGAGCTGACCGAGCTGGACGGCGAGAATGCAGGCCAGCTTGCAGTGCGGCTGACCGAGGTCGCCAACCTGCGGGGCGGCTTGTGAGGCTTGGCTTCGCCCTCGCCGTCGCGCTGACGCTGGCGGCGGGCCCGGCCCTGGCGCAGCAGATGTCGATCGACCTTGGCGGCGCGGGTGAGTCGCTGTCGCTGCGGTCGGTGCAGTTGCTGCTTCTGGTCACTGTCCTTTCCATCGTGCCGGGACTGGCAGTGATGGTGACCTGCTTTCCCTTCATCGTGACCGTGCTGTCGATTCTCCGGCAGGCGCTGGGGTTGCAGCAGGCGCCGCCGAACATGCTGATCATCAGCCTGTCCCTGTTCCTGACCTGGTTCGTGATGGATCCCGTCTTCACCGAGGCCTGGGTCAAAGGGATCGAGCCGATGACGAACGGGCAGTTGGAGGTGGGGCCGGGATTGCAGGCAGCCATAGCGCCCTTCCGGGTGTTCATGGCGGGCCGCGTCGACCCCGAGACCCTGCAAACCCTGCAGGACCTGCGATCGGCGGTCCCGATCACCCCGACCGACGCGCCGCTGTCGCTGCTTGTCCCCTCGTTCCTCCTGTCCGAAATCCAGCGGGCGTTCGAGATCGGCTTCATGATCTTCCTGCCCTTCCTGATCATCGACCTCGTGGTGGCCGCCATCCTGATGTCGATGGGAATGATGATGGTTCCGCCGGCGGTCGTCTCGCTGCCGTTCAAGCTGGTGTTCTTCGTCGTGGCCGATGGCTGGGCGCTGGTGTCGGGGGCGCTGGTCAGAAGCTATTTCTGATGGTGGCCGCAAGGGTCCCCACACCGGGTCCGATTGGCCCCCGCGCGGGTCGCCGGGGAACCAAGTCGTCAGTCCAGCACGCGGCCCGATGCCATCCACCAGCGGGGGTGGATCGCCGAGATCGACCGGGCGGCCAACACGGCGGCTTCTGCCGAGGCAAAGAGTCCGAAATGCGTCCCGCCCGAGCCGGACATCCGGGCCAGAAGACAGTCCGGCGTCGCAGCCAGGGCGGAATGCACCGAAGTCAGGATCGGCGCCACGCCAGAGGCAGGAAGGCTGAGGTCGTTGCGGGTATGATCCGCCAGCCAGCCGGCGAAGGTCCGGGCCGAAGCCAGGGCCGTGGGCGGCAGATCCGGCAACGGCGGGCTATCGCGGCGGATCAGACCCGCGAAGACCTGCGGCGTCGGCACTGCCACGCGCGGGTTGACCAGGACGCACCAGAACGGCGGCAAGGGCGGCAAGGGCGCGAGCATCTCGCCGATGCCGGACATCCGGGCGGGGCGGCCTGACAGACAGACCGGCACATCGGCGCCCAGCCGCAGGATCTCTTCTGCCGCGGGCATTGCCTTGCCGGTCAGGCGCGCCAGCACGCGAAGCGCCGCCGCCGCATCCGCAGACCCGCCGCCAATTCCAGAGGCGACGGGCAAACGCTTGTCCAGCACTAGGGCTGCGTCGTTGATGGCCATTGAACGGGCGGCGCGCAGGACGAGATTGTCCGGTTCCGCGTCCAGTCCGGCGCTCTCCGGTCCGACGACATCCAGAGTAAGGCCCTTGGCAAAAGTTGCGCTGACCCGGTCCGCCACATCGGCGAAGACCACCAGACTGTCGAGCAGATGATAACCATCGGCCCGGCGACCGGTGACGTGCAGGCAGAGGTTCAGCTTGGCCGGAGCGGTCTCAAAGACCGGCTCAGTTGCCATTCTCGGCGGCCTTGACCGCTGGCTTCGCTGTGCCTTCCTCGGCCATGACCGCATCCAGGCCGAGATCCAGCTTGCGCTGGATGCGCGTCTTGTCGGTTTCGGTCGGCTCGAAGGACAGGGCGCGGCGCCATTGGAAGCGCGCCTCCAGCTTGCGGTCGTTCATCCAGTAGACGTCGCCCAGATGGTCGGTGACGATGGGATCGACCGGCTCCAGCAGCGAGGCTTTCTCCATCGGCTCCAGCGCATCGGCGTAGCGGCCAAGCTTGAAATAGGCCCAGGCCAGGCTGTCGATGATATAGCCCTGCTCAGGATCGGCGGCGACGGCCTTCTGGATCATGCCCAGCGCCTCGTCGAGGTTCTCGCCACGGTCGACCATGCCGTAGCCGAGGTAGTTCAGCACTTGCGGCTGTGTCCCGTTCAGCGACAGCGCCTTGCGGAAATCGGCCTCGGCCGGCGCCCAGTCGTTCGACTGTTCGTGACAGATGCCGCGGTAGAAATAGAGGACCCAGTTTTCCGACTTGGCCGCCTTGGACAGCTCGATCGCCGCCGAATAGGCAACCTCGGCTTCGTCGAAACGCTCTTCCGACCGCAGAAGGTCGGCCAGGGCGAACTGTACGCCCAGAAGATCACCATGCGAGCGGGCCAGGGTCTGCAACGCCTCGATCGCGGCGTCCGGCTTGCCCTGCGCGCGCAGGGCCGAGGCCCTGCCGACTTCGGCGGTCACATAGGTGGGATCATCCGGCAGGAAGGCCGCGTAGGTCTCGACCGCCAGGTCGTGCTGGCCCAGTTCTTCCAGCACGTCGGCGGTCATCAAGAGGGCGTCGGAGTGGTTTGGCCGCAGGTAACCAGCCACCCGCAGGTGCAACAGGGTGTAGACCGGATCGGCGTCACCGTTGAGCGCGGTCGAGATGGTGAAGAACACCTCGGCAATGCCATCACGGGCCGAAGTCACGGTGTCGAAGGGCATCGGTTCACCGGCCTGCAAACGGTGGCGGACGGCATCGACGACGGGATCGGGCGCAGTGCCGAAGCTGCGGTCGAGAAGTGCCAGCGCATCGGCATTGCGCTCAAGCTGGCTCAGGATCTGCGCATGGGCAAAGACCCCGCGCCGCATCAGGGTGATGGTTCCGCCAGCCTTTCCCGAAAGGATTTCGTCCGCCCCCTCGAAATCGCCGACAGAGGCCAGTGCAAGCGCCTTGTGGTAAAAGCCGAAGGCCTCGAAGCCCTTCTTCCTGGTGACCGCGTCGAAATCCGCCAGCGCCTCGGTCATGTTGCCTTCGCCAACCTTGGCCCAGGCGATGACAAGCGCATTCGCCAGTTCCCCGAGATCGCGGCCCTGTTCGGCCCCGGCGACGATCGCTGCATAATCCTCGCGCTTGGCCTCATCAGCGATGAGCGCCACTTCGGCAAGTTGACTGGCCTCGCCCTCGATGCCCTTGCGCAACCTGGCGGCCTTGGTGGCAAGGTCGAAGTCGCCGACGCCGATCTCGGCCAGGATCGCGCCGTCCAGCAGCTGAGGATTGCCGGAATCGGCAATGATCGCTTTGGCAAACCAACTGGCTGCGGCGCGGAAGTCGTTCTCGGATTCGGCGATGCGGGCGGCAAGGTAGGCCCCGCTGTCGATGGTCTCATCGGCCCGCAACGGAGCCGCAAGTGCGGCCGCGAGGACAAGCGCAGTCAGGGTGCGGGACATGATCTGGCGCATCGGCCTCTCCTCCAGGGTCGGGCGAAGGTAGCCCGGCGCGAAGGGCGGCGCAATGCGGCGGGGCCCGACCTTGCGGCCGGGCCCCGGTGTTTCGGACAAGCTTTCGTGAGTCGCCCCCGGCGGGACGTCACATGTTGGGGTAGTTCGGTCCGCCGCCGCCCATTGGGGTGGTCCAGGTGATGTTCTGCGAGGGGTCCTTGATGTCGCAGGTCTTGCAGTGGACGCAGTTCTGGAAGTTGATCCGGAAGGTGGCGTCCTTGCCCTCGCCCAGAACCTCGTAGACCCCGGCCGGGCAGTAGCGCTGCGCGGGTTCGGCGTATTGCGGCAGGTTGACCCCGATGGGGATCGACGGGTCCTTCAGCACCAGATGGGCGGGCTGAGCTTCGTCGTGGTTGGTGAAGGAGAAGGCCACGTTGGTCAGGCGATCGAACGACAGCTTGCCATCCGGCTTGGGGTACTCGATCGGCTTGTAATCGGCGGCCTTGCCGGTGGCCGCGGCGTCGGATTTCTTGTGGCGAAGCGTGCCGAAGGCCGTCAGGCCCACGGTGTTCAGCCACATGTCAAGCCCGCCGCCCATCAGGCTGGCGATCAACCCATAGCGCGACCACAGCGGTTTCACGTTGCGGACCTTCTTCAGGTCCTTGCCAATGGCGCCGGTGCGGACCTCGGTCTCATAGGCACTGAGTTCGTCGCCCTGCCGTCCGGCGGTGATCGCGGCATGGGCGGCCTCGGCGGCGGCCTTGCCGGAGAGCATGGCGTTGTGGTTGCCCTTGATGCGGGGGACGTTCACCAGACCGGCCGAGCAACCCAGCAGCGCGACACCCGGCGCCACCATCTTCGGGATCGACTGCCAGCCGCCCTCGCTGATCGCCCGCGCGCCATAGGCCACGCGCTTGCCGCCCTTGAGTAGCTCGGCCACCATCGGGTGATGCTTGAAGCGCTGGAACTCCATGTAGGGGTAAAGGTGGGGGTTCTCGTAGTTCAGGTGGACGACGAAGCCGACATAGACCTGATTGTTCTCAAGGTGATAGATGAACGACCCGCCCCCGGCGTTCTTGCCCAGCGGCCAGCCCATCGTATGGGTGACCGTGCCCTCGCGATGCTTCGCCGGGTCGATTTCCCAGATTTCCTTCATGCCAAGGCCGAATTTCTGCGCGCAATGGCCCTTGGACAGCTGGTACTTGGCCATCACCTCTTTCGCGAGGCTGCCGCGCACACCTTCGGAGAGGAAGACATATTTCCCGCGCAGCTCCATGCCGGGTTCGTAGTTCGGACCCGGTTCGCGGGTTTCGGGATCGCGGCCGAATTCGCCCGCCACGACGCCGACGACCTTGTCATCCTCGTAGACGAGTTCCGAGCAGGCCATGCCCGGGAATATCTCCACGCCCAGCCCCTCGGCTACGCCCGCCATCCAGCGGCAGACATTGGCCATCGAGACAATGTAGTTGCCGTGGTTCGACATCAGGGGCGGCATCGGCCAGTTCGGGATGCGGATCTTCCCGGCCTCGCCCAGCATGTAGAAATTGTCCTCCCGGACCGGCACCTTGATCGGCGCATCCATGTTGCGCCAATCGGGCAAGAGCGCATCCAGACCGACCGGGTCCAGCACCGCCCCTGACAGGATATGCGCGCCAACTTCGGAGCCTTTTTCCAGCACCACGACCGACCGCTCAGGGTCAAGTTGCTTCAGCCGGATCGCCGCCGACAGACCTGCCGGGCCCGCCCCGACGATCACCACATCATAGTCCATCTTCTCGCGCTGGATCGCAGTCATCGCTTGTCCTTCCCCGGGCGGCCCGACCCGGCCCTGAAACGCTGGCTTTTCGCGGTTTCCCTGTACCCGCAGGCGCGACGCAAGGTCAACCATGACGCAACATCACGCCAAAGGCACATTCGGCGGCGAAACATTCTGTCTTGGCCGCGACCGCCCATCGCCTGCCCGCGCCATGCCCTCTTGCAATTCAGGGCTTCATGGGGTGAGGTTGCCGGAACCAAGTCCGAAGTCATGGGCCGCACCCCGGTCCGTGGCTTCTTCTTTTACTGTGGAATGCCGATGGAAAAGATCCCGATGACGCGGCGCGGTTTCGATGCGCTGGATGCTGAACTCAAGCAGCTGAAGACGGTGGACCGTCCGGCGATCATCCGGGACATCGCCGAGGCGCGCGAGCATGGCGACCTGTCGGAGAACGCCGAATACCACGCCGCACGCGAGAAGCAGGGGTTCATCGAGGGCCGGATCAAGGAGCTGGAAGGCACCCTCTCGCTGGCTGAAGTGATCGACCCGTCGAAACTGTCCGGCGCGATCAAGTTCGGTGCCACCGTGACGCTGGTCGACGAGGACAGCGACGAGGAGAAGACCTACCAGATTGTCGGCGAAGTCGAGGCCGACATCGAGAACGGGCTCCTGAACATGCGTTCCCCCCTTGCCCGCGCCCTGATCGGCAAGGAAGATGGCGACAGCATCGAGGTGAAGACTCCGGGCGGGACCCGGGCCTATGAGATCCTGTCGATCCGCTATATCTGATCAGGGGGCACCGGGGTGAAACCGCCGGTCAAGGATTTACCGAAAGGAGACGCCGGTCTGGCCGAAGGGCCGCTGGCGCAGCTGAACGACCCACCCCGCCGGGGGATGGAGGTCGCGGGCGTCGGCCTGAGCCTTGCCTGGGTGCTGCTGATCCTGGTCTATGTGCTGGTCACGCCGCCGGGCAGCGAAACCCGGACCCTGGGCCTGGTCATGACCCTTCTGATGGTCTTCCTGCCCATCGCGCTGATCTGGGCGGTGGTTATCACCCTGCGGTCGATCCGCGAGCTTCGGGCCGAGGCCAAGCGGTTGCAGGCCACCGTCGATGCGATGCGGTCCAGCTATGTGCAGGCGCAGGGGCAATCGGGCGGACTGAAGCCGTCGGTCGAGAAGAAGATCGACGAGATCGCCGCCTCGACCCGGCAGGCGGAAACCGTGCTGGCCACCTTCAGTTCGCGCCGGGATGCAGCACTTTCGGTGCCTTCCGCAGACCGCAAGGCCGCACTTGTGACCCCCCGCGCCGAGCCCACCGCCGAAGAGCCGACCCTCGCGCTTGGCACCCCGGCGGAGGATTTTCGTCCGCCGCTGTCGGTCGCCGATTTCATCCGGGCGCTGCAATTCCCCGAGACGCCGGAGGACAAGGAAGGCTTTCGCGCCCTGCGGCTGGCGCTGGAGGACCGCACCTCGTCCAAGCTGATCCGCGCGGCGCAGGACGTGCTGACGCTGCTCAGCCAGGACGGCATCTACATGGATGACCTGCAGCCCGATCTCTGCCAGCCCGAGCTGTGGCGGCGCTTCGCGGCGGGCGAACGGGGCCGGTCGATTGCGGCCCTGGGTGGCATCCGCGACCGGGCCTCGCTGGCGCTGACCGCCGCGCGGATGAAGGCCGACCCGGTGTTCCGCGATGCCGCGCACCATTTCCTGCGCGCCTTCGACAAGACCGTCGCGGCATTCGAGCCAAACGCAAGTGATGCAGAACTGGCCGATCTGGCCGACACGCGCACGGCGCGCGCCTTCATGCTGTTCGGCCGGGTGACGGGAACTTTCGACTGAGATCGCGGTCTCCGTTGCAGAACGTTCTTACTGCCAGGTACGGGACCTCTGGAACGGCTTTCCTATTTGACCCGCCGCTGACGCGGGGGGATGAAACCTTGTTCCGATAGGCATATGTTCGCCCCCAGACAGGATTCCAACCGAAGAGGTTCTCATGGCCGTCCGCATCAACGACATCGCTCCCGACTTCACTGCTGAAAGCACGGCCGGGACCATCCGGTTCCACGAATGGCTGGGCGACAACTATGGCATCATCTTCAGCCACCCGCGCGATTTCACTCCGGTCTGCACGACCGAGTTCGCCGCCGTGGCGCAGCTGGCGGGCGAATGGGCCAAACGCAAGACCAAGGTGATCGGCGTGTCGGTCGATTCGGTCGCCGACCACGGCAAGTGGAAGCGCGACATCGAGGCATTCGGCGGTGCCCCGGCCGATTTTCCGATCATCGACGACACCAACCTGACGGTCGCCAAGGCCTATGACATGCTGCCCGCCGACCATTACCTGCCGACCGAGGGGCGGACGCCCGCCAACTCGGCCACGGTGCGGACGGTCTATATCGTCGGGCCGGACAAGAAGATTCGCCTGTCGATGACCTATCCGATGTCGATCGGCCGCAACTTCGCCGAGATCCTGCGCGCTCTGGACGCGGTGCAGAAGACCGACGGCGTGCCGCTGGCCACTCCGGCGAACTGGGTGCCCGGCCAGGACGTGATCGTCGCGCTGGCCCTGAACAACGACCAGGCGAAAGAGCGGTTCGGCGAGCTGGACATCAAGCTGCCCTACCTGAGGTTCGCAAAGTCGCCCGCCTGACGGCCGAAACGCAGAATCTGCGGCTGACGGCCTGTATCTTGCATGCTAGCCTGCGGAGACCGACGAGGTTTCCGCATGCGAATTCTATTGTATCAAAGCTATGGCTCAGACCGCCGCTATCATCTTGAACTGACCTACAGCGTCCTTTCTGCCCATCAGTATCTCCGGAAGGATCCGGCCGACATCCGGATCGTCCTGGTGGCGGATGAAGCGAATCTGCGCCCCGATCTTCCGGTCGAGAACATGGTCGTATCCGCCGAGACCATACATGGCTGGCAGATGAACGGCACTTACAATCATGCCATGCAGATCAATGGCCTGCGGCACATCGTGCGGCACTATGCGGCGCCGGCGGTCCTGATCGACAGCGATACCGTCCTGCGCGAGCATCCGGCCCGCATGTTCGACCGCGTCGCTCCCGGTCATACGCTCATGCACATCAGCGAAGCTCCGCTGGGCACACTGGCTGCCTGGCCGGAGATCGCGCAGCTCGCCACCACTTTGGGGGGCAGCGCGGCGGGTGTGCCAATCACGCCGGATGCCGTGATGTACAATGCGGGGGTGATGGGAGTTCATCCGCAGGACGTCACCCTGCTCGACCGAGCAATGGCAGCAACCGAAGCCATGCGTCAGCAGAGCGACCTGTTCTTCTGCAACCAGATAGCCGTATCCAGGGTGTTCACTGACCACTCCAAGCTGTCGACCTGCGAGGATGTCGTCTATCACTACTGGGGCGGCCCTCGGCATTACTACCACAGTCAGATCGCCCGGATTTATCCCGCCGTCATGAACGGCGGCGGTATCGCTTCGGCAGACGCTCCGCTGCCGCCGCTGCGTGAACTGCCGCGTCCCGATCTCCGTCACCGCCTGCTTGGCCGTCTGAAGCGGATCCAGCGCTCCGCGCCGATGGTCTATGCCCATGCCTACGTTTGCGCATCCAGCGCGTTGGCAGTTCAGACGACCAACCCTGACATGGCAAATGCCTGGGCGGCAATGGCGGTAGATTCCCTGGTCTACGGGCTGCCCGATGGACCCAGGGCGCATGCCAGTGATTTCGCGGGCTTCGCGCCCGACCGGTTGCCTTCCCATTCGTGGCTGGAAGCCTCCGTCAAGCGGCGCTGGATGCAGTACTGGTCCGGAGAGATCGGCCCCGCCGCAACTTGACCGGTTGCCTTGGGCCAAACAAACTGGTTCCCATCACCGATGTTGTGATCTTATCCGGTTCATGCCCTAAAGTATCGGCGATTCCTTTTGTGACAGTTTGGATACAAGGATGATTGCCTTCAACCGCCCGGCCCTTGTCGGTCAAGAGCTGGACCTTATCCAAGACGCGGTTACGCGGGGTCACCTGTGCGGTGACGGGCATTATACACGTCTTTGCAACACGCTGATTGCAGACCTCACCGGGTCCCGGACGGCCCTGCTGACGCATTCCTGCACCGCCGCGCTGGAAATGGCGGCCTTGCTTGCAGAGATCGGTCCGGGTGACGAGGTGATCATGCCCTCGTTCACCTTCGTCTCCACCGCAAATGCCGTCGTGCTGCGCGGTGGGGTGCCTGTATTCGTCGACATTGACCGCGAAACGCTGAACCTCGATCCTGATCGGGTGGCCGCTGCAGTCACTGCAAGGACCAAAGCAATCTTCGCTGTGCATTATGCGGGCATCGTCGCCGATATGGACCGCTTGGCCGCAACTGCGCAGGCGCATGGTCTGCTGTTGGTTGAGGACGCAGCCCAGGCTCTGGGGTCAAGCTTCAGGGGCCGGCCTGCGGGAAGCCTGGGTGACATGGCCTGCTTTTCCTTTCACGAGACGAAGAACATCATATCGGGTGAAGGCGGGGCACTGACAGTCAATCGCCCCGACCTGATCGAGCGTGCCGAAATCATTCGTGAGAAAGGCACCAACCGTTCGCGCTTTCTGCGGGGACAGGTCGACAAGTACACTTGGGTCGATATCGGCTCATCCTACCTTCCCAGCGAACTGGTCGCAGCGTTCCTGTATGCGCAGCTCCAGGAAGTAGAGCAGGTGAATGAGCGGCGCATTAGCCTTTGCGACCGCTACCGGACGGCATTCGCTCCATTCGAGACCGCTGGCCGCCTGCGGCTGCCCCGGACCTTGCAGGAAGACCGGCACGGAAACGGCCACATGTTCTACCTGCTGATGCAGGATGGAGCCGACCGCGACGCTTTCATTCAGCACATGAAGCAACGGGGCATCTCCACACCGTTCCACTATGTGCCGCTGCACAGTGCGCCGGCAGGACTGAAGTTCGCGCGCCATGTCGGTGACATGGGCACCACCGACGAAGTGTCGGATTGCCTGGTTCGCTTGCCTTTGCACTACGGGCTTGGCGATGACGAACTGGATCAGGTCATCGCCGCCGCTCGGACATATCTGGAGCGGAATGCGCGATAGACCGGCCAGTCGGCAGGATCTGTCCCACGCGAACCGAGGCCCAGACGGACGCCATGCATTGAAAAGGGCCCCGAAGCACGCTTCGGGGCCCTGATATTCTCGAAAGACCGGCTCAGCCCTCGGCAGGCTCGTCCTTCTTCTCGGTGATTTCCTCGCCGGTTTCCTGGTCGACCATCTTCATGCCAAGGCGGACCTTGCCACGGTCGTCGAAGCCCAGAAGCTTGACCTTCACTTCCTGAC
>JAFLCY010000050.1 GCA_017303485.1 Rhodobacterales bacterium | reverse complement strand
GCATCGCCCGGCTGGAACAGCTTTTGGGCCATCCCCTGTTCCTGCGCACCCCGCGCGGGCTGGTCGCCTCCGAGGCCGCCCTCGGAGCGGCGGCGGAGGTCGGCGCCATCCTGTCCGGCTTGACCGCGCTGGAAACCGGCGCGGATGCCGAAGCGCCACCGGACCTGATCCGCAGCCATGACCTGCGCCTGTCCTTGCGGCTGGTCACCCGATTTGCCGCCGTGGTCGAGGCGGGCAGCATCGGCCATGCTGCGGCCGCCCTGCGGGTGACCCAGCCGCAGATCAGCCGCCAGATTGCCGAACTAGAGGACCTGCTTGCAACAGTTCTCTTCGTGCGCCATCCCTATGGCGCGACCGCCACTCCGGCGGCGCAGCGCCTTTATGCCCGTGCCCGCCCGCTGTGCGATGTGGCCGAGGCGCTGGTCCAAAGCGGCAACCGCCGGTTTTCGGCGGATCTGAACACCACCCGTCTGGGCTCGGTCCCCCCGTTCCATCCGGAAAGCCGGCTGGCGGGGTTCCTGTCCAGGCTCTGCATCCGCTGGACGGCCCGCCATCCCGGCGCAAGCCTTGCCATTGCGACCGAGGCGACCGACGGGCTGGTGGCGGCGCTGATGTCGGGCAGCCTGCACGCCGCGATCGTCGAGACGGACGAGGTGCCCGATGGCTGCACCAGCCGCCCGCTGTTCCGTTCGGAACTTGAGCTTGTCGTCGGCGCCACCACGCCCGATGCTGCTGCCGAAGCGATCCTGACGAGCTGCCCCCTTGCCTTGCAAAGCCGCAGCTCGGGCTTGCGCCGGATGACCGACAGCTGGTTGCGCCAGTGCGGGTTGCGGCCACCCTTTCTGCTGGAAGTCGATTCGATGCCCGTCATCGGGCGGTTGGTCGGGGAGTCGGGCTATTGTTCGATCATCCCGCGCGGAGCCTGTCCCGCCGACGCCCGCCTCAGCCGGACCCTGCCCCTGCCCGACGCGCCGGTGTTTTCGCAAAGCCTGATCTGGCGGCAGGATCTGGCGGGAACGCGGCAGCTAAGGCGCCTGCTGGATCTGGTCGATCAGGCGCTGAAGTCCTGACCGCATGTCCCATTGCCGATTCCGCATAGCATTGGCCCTCTCGGCAGGGCTAGCCTGAGCCATCCCTCTGCCCAAGGTCGCGACATGACAGTTGTCCTTTCCTCCCGCCACGACATCACGCTGGAAAGCTTTGCCGCTATCGCGTGGCGGGGCGAGCAGGTTGCCATCCCGGGGCCTGCCCTTGCCAAACTTGCGACCTTGCGCGGGCATTACGAGGCGCTGATCTCGGGCGGACAGGGCGTCTACGGCATCAGCGTCGGACAGGGCGAGATGGCGGTCAATGCGATGACCGATGAAGAGGTTGACCGTCTTGCGCGGATGAAGCCGCTGGCAGCGGCGGTGACCTTCGGCCCCTCCTACCCGCATCGCGTGCGGCGCGGCATCGTGCTGGCGCGGTTGGCCAACCTCCTCGGCGGGCATGGCGGCGGCACGGTGCGGCTGGTGACGGACATCGCAACGATGCTGAACGAGGACCGCATCCCCGACCTGTCGCAGTCTGGCCATGGCGGCCCGGGCGAAATTCTGGCCCTGTACAAGCTTTTCGCCGATCTCAGCCAGTCGCGCGAGCTTGTTGCGGGCGAGCGCGGGGCACTGATCAACGGTGCGCCGTGTGCGGCGGCGCTTCTGGCCGATGCGACGCTGGTGGCCGAACGCCGGATCGCGCTGGCCGAGCATGTGCTGGCGCTGGCGATTGATGCCTTCAACGCCCCGGACGAACATTGCCGCCGCGATCTGGGAGAGCTTTGGGGCGGCGATCACAACCGCACCGCCTTTGATCGGTTGTCGCGCCTCCTCGCGCATGACCACCCGATCCCGCAGCGCGACCATCAGGCGCCGGTCGCGTTCCGCAGCGCGCCAGCAATGCTGGCCTTGGCACATTGGGCGCTTGCGGGGGCGAAGGCCCTTGGCGAACAGGCGCTCTCGGCGGTCAGCCACAACCCGGTCTGGCTGCCCCCGACCCCTGCACATCCGCATGGCGAGGCGTTCAGTACCGGTGGCTACAACAATGCGATGGCCGCCCCGGCGATGGACAACCTCGCCGCCGCCTCGGTCGAACTGTGCCTGCTCTGCGAGCGACTTTCGACCGGATTGCTGAACGCCCGCGTCAGCGGTATGCCCGAGTTCCTGCTGACCGACCGCGATGCCGGCAACACCGATGGCCACGGCGCCGTCGGCTATATTCCGATGGCCATCGTCGGCTTTCTGGAAGAGGCCCGCAACGCGGCGCAACGCACCTTCACCCCGGCCAGCGACATGTCGGTCTATGGCCAGGACAACGTTGCTGCGACCGCCTTCCTCGCCTGGCCCAAGCAGGAAACTGCGGGGCGCTGCCTCGATTCCTGCCTGGCGCTGCTGGGGGTTGTGGCGTCGCAGGCCTTCCATGTCACCGGGCGCAAGCCCCGCTCTGACCCGCTGGCCGAAACCCTTGCCACGATCCGCGCGCATGTGCCGCCGGTGAGCGCCGACCGTGTACTTGGCCCCGAGATCGGACGCCTGTTCGACGCTTTCCGGGTCGAGCTTTATCCGGCGGAGTGACCGTCAGCCGTCCTTCCAGCGATGCACGGCGTCGGAATGCAGGCCCAGGAGGTCCAGTGCCCGCCCGGCCGTGTGGTCGATGATCTCCTGCACGGTCTGCGGCCTTGGGTAGAAGGCCGGGACCGGCGGCATCACGATGGCACCCGCTTCGGTCACTGTCACCATGTTGCGGCAATGGATCAGGTTCAGCGGCGTCTCGCGCAGCATCAGCACCAGCCGCCGCCGTTCCTTCAGAACCACATCCGCCGCCCGGGCGATCAGCGTCCCACCGATCCCGGCCGCGATTTCGCCCAGGGTCTTGGCCGAACAGGGCGCGATGATCATCCCCTCGGTCAGGAACGACCCGCTGGCGATTGGTGCGGCGATATCGGCATTGTCATAGACCCGCGTCGCCCTCTCTTCGAAGTCGCGCACCTTGAGATCGCTTTCGTGCGCCAACGAGACCTTGGCAGAGCGCGACATGACGAAATGGCTTTCAACCCCCATCCCGGCCAGAAGCTCCAGAATCCGCAGCGGATAGTCCGGCCCGGAGGCCCCGCTGAAGGCGACGATCACCCGACGGGGGCGTGGCGCGGCCATCAGTAGCTCTCCAGATCCGAAGCTATGCGTTTCAGGATCACTTCGGGTACCCGGGCGAACTCCGACCGTCCCCCGGCCTCGCCGTCGCCGGGGCGGGTGGTCGCCACGATGCCGATCTTGGTGACGGTCATCCCGTCATGCACCGGATCGCAGCGGTCGGCCTTGGCGCCTTCGATCACGATCATGTCCTCGTGCCCGCGGAACCGCGCGGCGACGGACCATTCCACCGCCACCGGGTCTTCGGGGTCAATGTCATTCTCGACCACGGTGATGTGCTTCAAGAGGTTCACCAGCCCCATCGCCAGCATCACCGCCCGCTTGCCCTCGCCCGGCCTCGGGCGGTGCATGGTGATCACCGCATGAAGCCGCCCCATGCCCCCCGGCGTGACGAAGACCCGCCGCACCGCCGGGATCACCGCACGCAGCTGCGCCGTAAGCCCCGCCCCGATGGAGACCGCCCCCATCAGGCAATGCTCGCTGGCATAGCCGGGCAGCACCACCTGCAGGATCGGGGCAAGGCGATGGGTCACGGCGGTCGCCTCGACCGCAATGCCAGGCCCGTAGCGCACGTAGAAGCCGGGAAATTCGGAGACCGCGCCCTCCTCGATCAGATCCTCGGGGTCAAGCAGCGCCTCGATCACGATCTCGGCCCGGGCCGGAACCTCAAGGTCCACCGTCTTGCACCGCACCAGCCGCAAGGGCTCTCCGAGCAGGCCCCCGGCGATGTCGAACTCGTCCTCGCCCAGTTTGACATACATCTGCGAGGCCAGCAGCACCGCCGGGTGGTTGCCGATCGCCACCGCGATCTCCAGCTTGCGGCCCATGGCCTTGGCCTTGTCGGCAAGGATGTAGAGGTGATGGTTGCGGGCGATCCCGGCCATCATGCGCCCGCCCCCCTCCAGCCGCAGCCGCGCGATGGAGACATTGCGCAACCCGGTCTCGGGGTCTTTCGCGACGATCACCCCGGCGGTGATGTAGGGGCCGCCTTCCTGTTCAAACCAGACCGGCACCGGAAGGAGGGCGCGAAGGTCCAGCGGTGCCGGATGCACCACCTCCTGCACCGGGGCCGCGTCCAAGATGACCGGCGGAATCGTCGCCCCGACCGCGCGGGTGCAATGGGCATCCAGATCCGTGACCGGGATGCCAAGGCCAAGGGCATAGCGTTCGCGCCTGTTCAGCAGGTTTCCTGCGACGGAAATGTCGGAGCCAGCAACATCCCGGAAATGCTGCGCCGGACCGGAATCCCGCAGCCCCAGCAGGGCACTGATCTCGAACCGCGGGTCAACCCGCCGCGACACCTCGTGCAACTGGCCGGCGGCGGAAAGCTGCTTCAAGAACCAGCGCAGGCTTTGCGGATCCTCGGCCATACCGGACCTCCCTGCCGACGCGGCATCGTCGGTTTTCTGGCCAAAGCTTGGAAAGAGGCCGAGGTTCAGGCAAATGCGTTCAGCCTTATCCGCCATGCGCCATGACGAAGGCAGGCTGACCCGGATGACCTCTTTCCTCCACCGCAGCGGGATGCGTCCGGACCGCCCGGCAGGCAGGTCGGGCGCAGGATTTGCGCGGTCTGGCAACGCTCATGCGACAATCGCCAAGTGCGATAACCTGTCGCGGAACGATTTTCCGGGTGGCAGCGCGCGGCAGGATGCTATTCTTTGGGCCGGACCCCAAGACGTGGAGTGTGAGATGGATGCTGAAATTCTGGCACGGATCCAGTTTGCCTTCACCATCTCGTTCCACATCGTCTTCCCGTCGTTCTCGATCGGGCTTGCCAGCTATCTGACCGTCCTGAATGCGCTGTGGCTGAAGACCCGGGACGATACCTATCTTTCGCTGTTCAACCACTGGAAGAAGATCTTCGCGGTGGCTTTCGGCATGGGCGTCGTCTCGGGCATCGTGATGTCCTACCAGTTCGGAACCAACTGGGCCGTCTTCTCTGACCGCGCCGGGCCGGTGGTCGGCCCCCTGATGGCCTATGAGGTGCTGACGGCCTTCTTTCTGGAGGCGGGGTTCCTCGGCATCATGCTTTTCGGGCGTCAGCGGGTGGGCGACGGGCTGCACATGTTCGCCACGGCCATGGTGGCCGTCGGGACACTGATCTCGGCCACCTGGATCCTCTCGGCCAACAGCTGGATGCAGACCCCTGCCGGATTCTCGATCTCGGAAACCGGCCAGTTCCGGCCTGACGACTGGTGGGCGATCATCTTCAATCCCTCCTTCCCCTACCGGCTGGCCCATATGGTGACGGCGGCCTACCTGACCACGGCGCTGGTCGTGGCGGCGGCGTCGGCCTGGCACCTTTTGCACGACCGCGAGACCCCTACCGTCCGCAAGAGTTTCAGCATGGCGATGGGACTGATCATCTGCCTGGCGCCGCTGCAGATCTTCCTCGGTGACCAGCACGGGCTGAACACGCTGGAACATCAGCCGGTGAAGATCATGGCCATGGAAGGGCATTTCGAAAGCCACCCGGATGGTGCCCCGCTCATCCTGTTCGGCTGGCCCGATCAGGCGGCAAAGACGGTACATTGGGCGGTCGAGATCCCGAAGCTCTCCAGCCTGATCCTGACGCATTCGCTGGACGGGCCGCTCAAGGGTCTGGATACCGTGCCGGACGAGGACGAGCCGCCGGTCCTGATCGTGTTCTGGTCGTTCCGGGTGATGGTGGGGCTTGGCTTTGCAATGCTGGGACTGGGGATCTGGGGGCTGACGGCGCGCCTGCGCGGGCGGCTGCACACATCGCACAGGCTGCACCAGGCCGCGGTGGCAATGGGCCCGGCGGGGTTTGTCGCGGTTCTGGCGGGCTGGATCACCACAGAGGTCGGCCGCCAGCCCTGGACGGTCTATGGCTATCTGCGCACCTCGGAAAGTCTGTCCCCGGTTCAGGCCGAGGCGGTGGCTGCCTCGCTGATCGGCTTCATCGTCGTCTACTTCTTCATTTTCGGAGCCGGAACTTTCTACCTCTTGCGCATGATGGGCAAGGCGCCGGGGACGCCGCAACTTGCCCTGCGCGACGGGCCGATCCGGACGGCGGGGATCACGCCCGTCCCTGCCGACGATCCCCAGAACCGCGAGGATTGAGCCATGTTCGGACTTGAACTGTCTTTCATCTGGGCCGGGATTATTGCCTTCGCGGTGCTTGTCTATGTCGTCCTCGACGGGTTCGACCTTGGGGTCGGTATCCTCTTCCCTGCTGCCGAGACCGAGAAGGAACGCGACCTGATGATGAATTCGGTCGCCCCGATCTGGGACGGGAACGAGACATGGCTGGTGCTGGGCGGCGGCGGGCTGTTTGCCGTGTTCCCGCTGGCCTATGCCGTCATCATGCCCGCGCTTTACATACCGATCATCGTGATGCTCCTGGCGCTGGTCTTCCGCGGGGTGGCCTTCGAATACCGCTGGCGGACGGACCGCTGGAAGCGGGTCTGGGACTGGGGCTTCTTTGCCGGGTCGCTGGTCGCGGCTGCGGCACAGGGAATCGCCCTTGGCGCGCTGGTGCAGGGAATCAAGATCGAGAACCGCGCCTATGCGGGGGGCTGGTGGGACTGGCTCACCCCCTTCTCGATCCTGACCGGCATTGCGGTGCCGACAGGCTATGTGCTTCTGGGGTCCACCTGGCTGAACCTCAAGCTGACCGGCCGCCTGCAGGAACGGATGCGCGGCATGGCGCGCTGGTCCGGAGCGGCCACGCTGGCCTTCCTCGCGATCTTCAGCGCACTCACCCCGCTGCAGGAGGCGGTCTATGCCGAACGCTGGTTTGCCTGGCCGACGGCGATCTTCAGCCTCGCCGTGCCGCTTCTGGTCGCCGCCGTGGCCTGGCGGCTCTGGCGCGGCCTGTCGCGGGGCGACGACCTCGCGCCCTTCCTCTGTTCGCTGGCGCTGTTCCTTCTGGCCTTTGCGGGCATCGGGATCAGCTTCTACCCGATGATGGTCCCGCCCAGTCTGACCATCGCCGAGGCCGCCGCCCCCGATGAGAGCCTGCGCTTCGCGCTGGTGGGCACACTGGTGATGATCCCGCTCATCCTGGCCTATACCGCCTATGCCTACTGGGTCTTCCGCGGCAAGATGGACCCGGACGAAGGCTACCACTGATGCGACGGATCGGGTGGTTCGTTCTTTACTGGCTTGCCGGCGTGGCCTGCCTTGGCGTGGTGGCCATGACGATCCGGGTCTTCATCCCGTGACCGGTGGCAAAAGACCGGAGCGCTGAACGGAGTTGCTCCCGGATGATCCTGTGGGTCCGGCAGGCAAGGTCCTCTTCGGGCGGTGAGGCTAATTGGCGTGGACCTGAGGGTGCCGCTCTCAAACACGCTGCTGCCCTCCTCAAGCAGCTTGCGCTGTGAGGCGACCGCTCCGGATCACCCTGCAATGCGGCCGCTCCGGCACCCTCTGCGCAGAGTCAGCGATGCCGAATCGGCAGGACACTCTCCGAAATGGCGCGCCATCGGAACAAAAACCGGCAAATGCTCGGCCATACTGGCATTGATTCTCGTCACTATTTCCGATTCGGAAATTTTTCCGTTGACAGCCAGCACCTATCGGCACTTACTGACGCAAGGTCACGCAGAAGGAGGCCGCGACAGTGCAGCGCTACGAGCCAGACGATCTTGACCGTTCCGTCATCGCCCTTCTGACCGAGGACGGCCGGCTGTCAGCCTCGGAAATCGCCGGCAAGATCGGCGGGGTTTCGGAGCGCACGGTGCGCAACCGGATCACCGCGCTTCTGCAAAGCAAGATGATCGTGATTGGCGCGATCCCCGATCCGACGGCCATGGGCCGCGACGTTCAGGCCGACGTGATGATCGAGGTCGAACCCGGCCGGGTCGAGGAAGTGGCAATCGCGCTCGGGGAATATGACGAGGTCGGCTATCTGGCCGCGACCGGCGGGCGTTTCAATCTGACCGGCTCGCTGTTCGTCGAGACGCACGCGGCACTGCTGGATTTCTGTGAAAACATCATCGGCCGGACCCCCGGCGTCCGCAAGGTCGAACCCTGGGTGATCCTGCGGATGTACAAGGCCTTCGGCACGCGCACGACGGCGCTGAACGAGGCGACCGAAAAGGCAGGAAAGAAATCGACATGACCGGATTGGTAAGGATCGGCGTCGACGTTGGCGGCACGAACACAGATGCGGCATTGCTGCGCGGCACCGACGTGCTGGCCACGATCAAGACCGCGACGACAGAAGACGTGACGGGTGGCGTCGCCAATGCGATCCGCGCGGTGCTGACCGAGGCCGGAGTACCGGCGCGCGACGTCGGTGGCATCATGATCGGCACGACGCATTTTCTGAATGCCGTCGTGGAAGGCAAAGCGTTGGAACAGGTCGGCATCCTGCGGCTGTGCGGTCGCGCCACCCGGGCCCTGCCCCCGATGATCGACTGGCCGGAGGCCCTGCGCGCCCTCGTCGATGGCGGCGCGGCCCTGGTCGGCGGCGGGGTGAATTTCGACGGCTCTCCCATCGTGCCGCTGGATCATGCAGCAGTCCGCGCGGCATGTCGGGACTGGCGGGCACGGGGGATCGCCTCGGTCGCGATCTCGTCGGTCTTCGCCCTTGTCGACGCCCGGATGGAGATCGAGGCCGCCGCCATCGTCGCGGAAGAACTGCCCGGCGCCGCGATCAGCCTGTCGCACCGGATCGGGCGCAACGGCCTGCTGGCCCGCGAAAGTGCCACGATCCTGAACGCCAGCCTGCACCGCCTTGGCCACGAGACGGTGGGCGCCTTCCGCGCCGCCTTTGCCGGCCTCGGGCTCAGCTGCCCGCTGTACCTGACGCAGAACGACGGCACACTCATGTCGGCCGACTATGCCGAACGGCATCCGGTCTTCACCATCGCCTCGGGGCCGACGAACTCGATGCGCGGTGCCGCATTCCTGACCGGGTTGTCGGATGCGGCGGTGATCGACGTGGGGGGTACCACGACCGATATCGGCATGCTGGTCGCGGGCTTCCCGCGCAGTCGCAGCGAAGGCGCCGTCATCGGCGGCATCCCGACCAACTTCCGGGTGCCGGATGTCTATTCCTTCGGCCTCGGTGGTGGCAGCCTGGTGCGCAGCGCCCCGACGCTGGCCATCGGACCCGACTCTGTGGGTTTCCGCCTGCCGCAGCGGGCGCTCTGCTTCGGCGGCGAGGTGCTGACCGCGACCGACATCGCGGTGGCGGCGGGGCTGGTGTCGCTGGGCGACCCCGACCGGCTCCGCCATCTGGACGGCGCGCTGATCAAGGCCGCCGTCGCGAAGATGAAGGCCGATGTCGAAACCGTGCTCGACCGGATGAAGCCGAGCGCGGACCCGATTCCGGCCATCCTCGTCGGCGGTGGCTCGGTGCTGATCGACGGTCAGCTTGACGGCACGTCGGTATCGCTCCGGCCGGACCATTTCGGATCGGCCAACGCCATCGGCGCTGCCATTGCCCAGGTCTCGGGCGAAGTGGACCGCGTGGTTTCGCTTGAAGGGGCCACTCGCGAGGCAGCACTTGAACGCGTGGTCGACGAGGCGCGGCGGCGCGCTGTCGAGGCCGGGGCGGTCGAGGCGACCGTGACCCTCGCGGAACTGGAAGAAACACCGCTGTCCTATCTGCCCGGCAATGCCATCCGGATCGCGGCCAAGGTCGTGGGAGAGCTTGCGGCATGACATACTGGACACTGACCGAACCCGATCTCGACCGTATCGCCATCGGCGTCGGCATCCTTGGCACCGGCGGCGGCGGCAGCCCCTATCAGCAGATGCTGATCGCCAAGGCGCTTCTGCGCCAGGGCAAGCGCATCCGCATGGTCCGGCCCGTAGACCTGCCCCCCGACGCCCAGATCATCGGCCTCGGCGGCATCGGCGCGCCGACCGTCAGCATCGAGAAGATGGAAGAGGGCGAAGAGGGCGTGCGCGTGCTCAGGGCCATCGAGGCGCATACCGGCCGCAAGGTGGACGCTGTGCTGGGCGACGAGGTGGGCGGCGGCAACGGCATCTATCCGATGATCACCGCCGCCAAGCTTGATCTGCCGGTGGTCGATGCCGACGGCATGGGCCGCGCCTTCCCGGAAGTGCAGATGACCAGCTTCTTCGTCTACGGCCAAGAAAGCCAACCCGCGGGCCTGTCGGATGCCGAGGGCAACACGCTGGTCATCACCCAGGCATCGACGCCCGAAATGCTGGAAAAGATCATGCGCGCGGCGACCGTCGCCATGGGCTGCACGGCCTGCATGACGACCGCGCCGATGACCGGCGACTTCGTCCGCCGCTTTGGCATCGCGCATACCACGAGCCAGGCCTGGACATTGGGCGATGCGGTGCTACGGGCCCGGTCGGACAAGCGGGACCCGATCGCCGCGATCCTCGCGGAAGCCGGTGGAAGCCCTCTGATGCGCGGCAAGGTCACCGACATCGAACGTCGCATCGGCGGGGGCTTCGTTCGCGGCCGCCTGACAGTGGCCGGCCTCGATGCCGATGCCGGGCGGCGCATCACCATCGACATCCAGAATGAATATCTGGTGGCGACCGAGGGTGAAAAGCGCCTCGTGATGGTCCCAGACCTCATCTGCATCGTCGACGCCGAAACCGGACGCCCCATCGGCACCGAAGAGCAACGCTACGGCCTGCGTGTCGCGGTCCTGGCCATTCCCGCGCCGCCGCTCCTGCGCACACCGGAATCGCTCCGCTCCATGGGCCCGCGCGCCTTTGGGTATGACTTCGATTTCGCTCCCTTCGGCCAGTCGGCCGAGGCCCGCCCGGTGGCGGCCTACACCGCCGCCGCCACCACAGCTTCCACCCCCCTTGTCCATTCGGGAGAACTGCAATGAACCGCCGCGATCTTCTGAAATCCGCGAGCCTTGCCTCGCTTGCCTTCCTGACCTCTGCGCGCTGGAGCGTGGCCCAGGCCCAGGACGGCAGCCGCATCTTCACGCTGGCCAATCCGACGGGCTTTCCCGATCTGGATCCCTCGACCTCGTTCTCGAACGACGGGCTGGTGCTGTCGAATGTCTATGAAAGCCTGACGCGCTACATTCCCGGCACCGGCGACAGCCCGGCGAAGGTCGAGCCGCTGCTGGCCGAAAGCTGGGAAACCTCGGCCGACGGGTTGAGCTGGACCTTCCGGCTGCGCGCAGGGGTGAAGTTCCACGACGGCACCGACCTCACCGCCGCGGCGGTGAAGGGCTCGATCGACCGCACGGTGAAGATCGGCGGCGGGGCTGCCTTCATCTGGAGCGCGGTGACCGCCATCGAAGCCCCCGATCCCGCAACGGTCGTCTTCCGGCTGTCCTCGCCGCAACCGCTCGACGTCATCGCGGCGGCGGGCTTTGCGGCCTGGATCATGAGCCCCGCCGCGCTGGACAAGGACAATGCCTGGTTCAACGCCGGAAATGACGGCGGCACCGGACCCTTCCGCATCGACCGCTACGAACCCGGCCAGCGCGTCGTGGCAAGCCGCTTCACCGACCATTGGGGCGGCGTGCCCGAGGGCGGCTTCGATACGGCGGTCTTCGAGGTGGTGGAGGATTCCGTCCTGGCCCAGAGCATGATCGAGGGCGGCCAGGCCGACTGGACCTATGGCCTGCCCTACGACAACCTCGACTCGCTGATGGCCAACCCCGACCTCTCGGTGGTGTCGAACCCGTCGTTCGTAACGCTCACCGGCTTCTACAATACCAGGCGCGCGCCGCTTGACCGCGCAAAGGTGCGTCAGGCACTTTCGCTCGCCTTCCCCTATGACGACGTGATCCAGGCCGCCACCGCAGGCCTTGGCAGCCGCGCCCATGGCGTCATCCCGGCCGGGATCTGGGGTCACGACCCGGACGCGCCCATTCCCCAGACCGATCTCGACGCCGCCCGCGCGCTGCTGGCGGAGGAAGGTCTGGCCGACAGCGGGCTTGAGCTGACGATGACCTATGCCACCTCCGAGCCGCTGGAAGCGGTGGCGGGCGAGCTGTGGAAGGCCAATCTTGAAACGCTGGGAATCACGCTCACGCTGCAGCCAATGGCCTGGGAGGCGCAATGGGAACTGGCCAAGGCCGATCCCACCGCAGCGCAGGACATTTTCGTCATGTACTGGTGGCCCACCTATGTGACGCCCTACGACTATCTGGTGAACCTTTTCCATAGCGAGGAGGCGCCTATGTTCAACCTTGGCTACTACTCGAACCCCGCGTTCGACAAGATGATCGACGAGGCGGCGGCCCTGTCCGGCACCGACCGCGCGAAGGCCGAGGAGATGTTCAAGGCGGCGCAGCGCATCCTGGTGGAAGAAGCCGCAGCGGTCTTCATCCTCGACACGCCCAACATCCATGTCCTGCGGTCGGACGTGAAGGGCTATGTCGACAATCCCGCCTACGGCCACATCGTCTTTGTGAACGAGCTTGGCCGGTAAGGGGCGGCCGGACCGATGGGGCTGAGCTTCTACATCCTGCGCCGGGTCGTCCTGTCCGCCTTCGTGGTGCTGGGCGTGACCTTCATGGTCTTCGTCGCGGCGCAGGTGGTCCCGTCAGATCCGGCGGCACTGTATGCCGGGCCACGCCCGACTGCGGCGCAGATCGAAAAGGCGCGGGAAGAACTGCATCTCGACGCGCCGCTGCCGGAACGGTTCGCATCCTTCGCCCTGTCGATGGCGACGGCGGACTTCGGGGTTTCGTACAAGTCGCGCCGGCTGATCTCGCAGGATCTCCGGGTCTATCTGCCGGCGACGCTGGAACTGGCCGCCTTCTCGACGCTCCTTGCGCTTCTGATCGGCATTCCCGCCGGTGTGGTGGCGGCGGCGCGTCGGGGCGGATGGCTGGACCGGATCGGGGGGCTTGCCTCCATCGCCGCGGTCGCCATGCCGACCTTCTTCCTTGCCATGCTGCTGCAACTGGTCTTCGCCCAATGGCTTGGCATCCTGCCGCTCTCCGGACGCATGTCGCGGGAGATCGCCATCATGGACCCGCTGCCCACCTTCACCGGCTTTGCCCTTGTCGATGCGCTGCTCGCCCTGCGGCTGGACGCCTTCGGCGATGCGCTGCGCCATCTGATTCTGCCTGCGCTGACGCTCGCCGCCTATCCGGCCGGCATCGCCATGCGCCTCACCCGGTCGGCGATGATCGAGATCCTTGAACGCCGCCATATCCTCGCGGCCCGCGCGCTTGGCCTGTCGCAGGCCCGCATCCTCTTTGGCCATGCCCTGCCGAACGCCATTGGCCCTGCCCTGACCGTCCTTGGCCTCAGCTTCGCCTTCGCCCTGACCGGCGCTGTTCTCGTGGAGATCATCTTCGCCTGGCCCGGACTGGGCCGCTATGTCTCCGAGGCGATCCTGTCCAAGGACTTTCCGGTCATCGCGGCGGCGACGCTTGTGGTCACGCTCTGCTACGTGGCGATGAACCTGATCCTCGATCTGGTGCAGGCGCTGGTCGATCCTCGGGTGGCGCTGAAATGAAAGCCCTTCTGACCCGTTTCAGCTGGCCCGGCGCGCTTGCCCTCGCGGTGATCCTTGTCTTTGTGGCCTTCGCGCTCTTCGCCCCCTGGCTCGCCCCCCTGCCCGATCAGGGTCTCGGCGCCCCGAACATCGCCGCGAAGTTCCAGCCGCCCTCGGCCCTCTATCCGTTCGGCACCGACCATCTTGGCCGCGACATGCTGAGCCGGCTGATCTACGGCGCGCGCGTCTCGCTGACCTCGGGTCTTCTGATCGTGGCCTTCTCGCTTCTGATCGGACTGCCGGTCGGGCTTCTTGCCGGCTACTTCGGCGGCTGGCTGGACGAAGGGCTGATGCGGGTGACCGATGTGTTCCTCGCCTTCCCGGCGCTCCTGCTGGCGGTGCTGATGGCTGCGGCGCTTGGTCCGGGCCTCCTTAACAGCATCGTGGCCGTCGCGGTGACCTGGTGGCCCTGGTATGCGCGCATGGCCCGGGCCGAGGTTCTGGCGCTGCGGGGCCAGCCCTATGTCGAGGCCGCGCAACTGATGGGGGTTTCGCATCCCCGGATCATCCTGCGCCACATCCTGCCCGCCGCGCTGAGGCCGATCTCGGTGCAGGCCGCGCTCGACGTCGGACCGGCCCTCTTGACCGCCTCCGCCCTGTCGTTCCTTGGCCTCGGCGTGCTACCGCCGACTGCGGACTGGGGGCAGATGGTGGACGCCGGGCGCAAGTTCTTCCCCGACCGCTGGTGGTATTCCGCAACGCCCGGCATCGCCGTCTTCATTCTGGCGCTGGCATTTTCCGTTCTGGGTGACGCGCTGCGCGATCGCGAGGGAGGCCGCCGCGATGACGCTGCTTGATATCCGGGGGCTTTCCGTCGCGCTGCCGCTGCCCGGTGGGGCCATCCATGCATTGCGGCACGTCGACCTGTCGGTCGACCGGGGCCGGATCCACGGGCTGATCGGTGAATCCGGCTGCGGCAAGACGATGACGGCCATGGCGCTTCTGGGCCTCCTGCCACGTGGCGCGCGGCTTTCGGCTGACAGTTTCCGCTTTGACGGCATGGCGCTGGCCGATGTGGCCGAAAGCCTGCGTGGCCGCCGCATCGCGCTGATCTCGCAGGATCCGGCTGCGGCGCTCAACCCGGTCCTGACCATCGCACGCCAGATGGACGACGTGCTGCGCGCCCATCATGCCCTGCCCCGCGCCGAACGCCGCGCCCGCGCGGTCGAGCTGCTGGCGGCGACCGGGCTGCCGGACCCGGCACGGGTTCTGAAAAGCTACCCCCACCAGCTTTCGGGCGGAATGCAGCAGCGGGTGGTGATCGCCCAGGCGCTTGCCACCGGGGCGGAGTTCCTGATCGCGGACGAGCCCACCACCGCGCTGGACGTGACGGTGGGGGCGCAGGTCCTCGCGCTTCTGCGACGCCTGGTGGCGGAGCGCGGGCTGACGGTGCTGATGATCACTCACGACATGGATGTCGTGGCCGAGGTCTGCGACAGCGCGACCGTTCTCTATGCCGGAAATTCGGTCGAGGACGGGCCGACCGATCAGCTTCTATCGCAGCCGCGTCATCCCTATACGCGCGCGCTTCTGGCGGCCCTGCCCGATTCCGCGCCAAACGGCGGGCGCCTTGCGGCGATCGAGGGCCGCATTCCGCCGCCGCAGCAGGCCATAACGGGCTGCGCCTTTGCGCCGCGCTGCCCCCATGCCCTGCCCGCCTGCACCGAGGCGCCCCCGCCGGAACGGGTCGAGGGCGCCCACCGCTGGTCATGCCAGCTTCAGGAGTTGCCACATGTCCCTGCCGATCCTTGAGGTCACGGATCTTGTCGTGCGCTACGCCGCCCGTGGCCTTTTTGCCGACAGGCCCAAACCGGCCGTCAACGGCGCCAGCCTGACCATCGCTGCGGGAGAGACGCTTGGCATCGTCGGCGAATCCGGGTCCGGCAAGAGCAGCCTCCTGCGCGCCATCCTGCGCCTCGTGCCGTCGGAAAGTGGCTCGGTGCGTCTGGACGGCTGTGACTGGCTGGCCCTGCCCGAACGCGAACTGCGCCGGGCCCGGCAGGCCGTCGGGGTCGTGGCGCAAAATCCGTTTCTGTCGCTCAGCCCCCGACTGACCATTGCCGAAATCATGGCCGAACCCTTCCTCGCCCGGGGCGACCGGCCCGGTCCGGCGCTGCGGGATCGTTCGGCCGCCCTTCTCGCCCGCTGCGGCCTGCCCGCCGACTTCCTGCCCCGCCGCGCGCGGGAGTTGTCGGGCGGTCAGGCGCAGCGCGTCGCCATTGCCCGTGCGCTGGCACTGGATCCTCGCCTGCTGATCCTCGACGAACCCACCTCGGCGCTCGACATCTCGGTTCAGGCGCAGATCCTGAACCTGCTTGCCGATCTGAAGCGAGAGTCGGGCCTCTCGATGCTGTTTGTGACCCACAACCTCAAGGTCGTCGCCCATATCTCCGACCGGCTGGCAGTGATGCGGCATGGCGACATGATCGAATCCGGCCCGACGGCGCAGGTCATCGCCGCCCCGGCCGAGGAATATACCCGGCAGCTTCTGGGCTTCGGCCTGCGGCAGCGCGCCGTGGCCTGATCCGACGTCAGGAACAGATCGCTTGCGGCGAATTCTATTGCAGACCGAGCGACTTTCAGGGCGCAGGTGGAAAGACCCCTGTGTTCTTGACCGTGCCATAGACGAAGCTTGAATCGATCGAGGCAATGCCTCCGATCGGGTGAATCCGGTTTCGGATGAAGTCCTCATAGGCCTCCAGCCCGGCGACCACGACGCGCAGGTGATAATCCGACGCGCCGGTCATCAGATGGCATTCCAGCACCTCGTCCAGAGCGCGGATCCGGCTTTCGAAATGTTTGACCGTCTCGGCGCCGTGACGTTCCAGCCGGATGCGGATGAAGACCGTGACCGGCAGGCCATAGGCGCGCTGGTCGGCAACCGCCCGGTAGCCCGCAATCGCACCGCTTTCCTCCAGAAGCCGGATGCGTCGCAGGCAGGGGGATGGCGACAGGTTCACCTCGGCTGCGACTTCCAGATTGGTGGCGCGGCCATTGCGCTGCAGGGCGCGGATGATCTGGCGGTCTTTTTCGTCCATTTCGGCCTTTCTTGGCATTTAATGCCAATTTCAGCGCAGATGATGGCATCAATAGCAATCAAATGCCAAGGCAACAATCGCAGACTGGGGGCAACCGGAAGGACAGCCCCATGCAGAACACCGCGCCCAGCCTTGCCACCCGTGCCATTCATCACGGATATGATGCCCGCGACCATCAGGGCGCGCTGAACCCACCGGTCTATCTGTCCTCGACCTTCACCTTTGACACCGCCGAGGCCGGTGGCGCGATGTTCGCGGGTCAGGCCGAGGGACATTTCTACAGCCGCATCTCGAACCCGACGCTGGAGGCGCTGGAGAAGCGCATCGCCAATCTGGAAGGCGCCGAGGCCGGGCTGTGCACCGCCTCGGGCATGGGGGCGATCACCTCGACGCTGTGGACCTTCCTGGAGGCCGGCGACGAGGTCATTCTCGACAAGACGCTGTATGGCTGCACTTTCGCCTTCCTGACCCATGGCCTGCCGCGCTTTGGCGTGACGGTGCGCCCGGTCGATCTGTCCGACCCGGCCAATCTGGCCGAAGCCATCGGGCCGAAGACGCGGATCGTCTATTTCGAGACCCCCGCCAACCCGAACAACCGGCTGGTAGACATCGCGGCGATTGCCGAAATCGCGCATCGGCACGGCGCGAAGGTGGTGGTGGACAACACCTATGCCACGCCCGTCCTGACGCGGCCCATCGAACATGGCGCCGATATCGTGGTGCATTCGGCGACCAAGTATCTCAGCGGCCATGGCGACGTGATTGCCGGTCTGGTGGCGGGCCGGGCCGAGGACATTTCGGCCATCCGCCTGATCGGCATCAAGGACATGACCGGGGCGGTGATGTCGCCGTTCAGCGCCATGCTTTTGTTGCGCGGGATCAAGACCCTGGAGTTGCGGGTGCGCGCGCATTCCGCCGCCGCCCTGACCATCGCCCGCGCGCTTGAGGCGCATCCGGCGGTGAAATGCGTGCATTATCCTGGGCTTGAGACATTCCCGCAAGCCGCTCTTGCGCGGCGGCAGATGGCGGCTTTCGGCGGGATGATCCCGTTCGAGGTGGTGGGCGGCAAGGCGGGTGGGATCGCGATGATGAACCGCCTGCGGCTGATCCAGCGCGCGGTCAGCCTGGGCGACGCGGAAAGCTTGATCCAGCACCCCGCCAGCATGACGCATTCCACCTACACCCCCGAGGAACGCGCCGCCCACGGCATCGCTGAAGGTCTGGTGCGCCTGTCGGTCGGGCTGGAGGGGGTTGACGACATTCTGGGCGATCTTATGCAGTCGCTGTCCGCGCACAATGCCGAGGCGGCTTGAAGGAAGACCCCCGAGATGACCCCCGAGACGACTATCGAAATCGCCATTGGCGCAAACCTCCGCAAGTCGCCCTATTTCGAGGCGACGCTGCGCGCGGGGGCGAAGAGTTTCTCCGTCTACAACCACATGCTCATTCCGGGGCATTTCGGCGATCCCGACGGCGAGTATCGGCGCCTGATGACCGGGGTGGCGATGTGGGATGTCGCGGCCCAGCGTCAGGTCGAAATCACCGGTCCCGATGCCGCCCGTCTGGTGCAGTATCTGACCCCGCGCAACCTCACCGGCACCCGGGTCGGTCAGGGCCGCTATGTGCCGATCTGCGACCATGACGGCTATCTCATCAACGATCCGGTGCTGCTGAAGCTGGCCGAGGACCGGTTCTGGCTTTCGGTGGCCGACAGCGACATCCACCTCTGGGCGCAAGCCATCGCGAAGGAACGCGGTTGGCAGGCGGAGGTAAGCGAGCCCGACGTGTCGCCGCTGGCCATCCAGGGGCCGAAGGCCGAGGCGGTCACAGCGGCACTGTTCGGCGATTGGGTGCGCGAACTGCGCCATTTCGGGTTCCGGGACACCACGCTGGACGGCATTCCGCTGGTCCTCGCACGGTCGGGCTGGTCGAAGCAGGGCGGCTATGAGCTTTACCTGACAGATGGCAGTCGCGGCGAGGAGCTTTGGGACCGCGTGGCCGCGGCCGGCGCACCCTTCGGCATCGGACCGGGCGCCCCGAACGACATCGAGCGGGTGGAAAGCGGTCTGATCTCCTACGGGTCGGACATGCGGCGGCAGGTGATCCCGGCCGATCCGTTCGAGATGGGGCTGGGCGGCCTGGTCGATCTTGCGCGTGAGGATGATTTTGTCGGCCGCGCCGCCTTGCAGCGGATTGCCGCCCGAGGTGCCGCACGCCGTCGTGTGGGGTTCTGGGTGGAGGGCACGCCGCCCTCGCCCGGCCATCCGGTGCCAGTGCTGCTGGCGGGCCAAACGGTTGGAGTCCTGAGCGAACTGGTCTTCTCGCCCCGGCTTGGCCGCAGCATCGGCCTTGGGCTGCTCCGCGCCGATCTGGAGGATGCGACCACGGGTCTTAGTGCCGCCCTGCCCGGCAGAGCCGCGCCGCTGCAGCCAACAACTCTGCCGTTTCGCCCCTGACGGGGCGGTCCTCACCCGTACCGGGTCCGCCGATCGCGATTCCGCTGCACGTCCCGCAATCACGGCAGTTCCGCCAGCCGCAAGAGCAATAGCGAAAACAGTGCCAGAAAGATGGTCACGGCACTATCTGTGCCGGGATCGCAGTCGCGACCACTTGCTCGAGACTCGAGAGCAGTATCCTCAGATTTTCACTTGTAGACTGCGGAATAGATGGATCAAGAGGCGGCGCCGCAGCCTACAAAGGGCCAAAAGTCAACGACAGCGCCAGACGCTGCACCCGAAAAACGTATCGCGCCAAATGCCAAAGAGAAACTCCGGCCGTTCTGGTCGGATATCTTGCCTGTGATGATAAGTCCCTAGGGAACGGAATGCCTCGCAAGTCGCGGAAAACACCCTACAAAAGGCGAGACATAAAGCTGTTCAAAATCAATATGTTAAATGGTGGCGGACAGTGAGGGATTCGAACCCTCGAGACGGTTCCCCGCCTACACACTTTCCAGGCGTGCGCCTTCGACCACTCGGCCAACTGTCCGTCGGGCGCTGATACCCCGGCCTTGCAGGACTGTTCAAGGGGTTATCTTGGCCGGACCGGGTTTTGTGGTTTCCGGACAATGGCGAGCGGGCGGTGCTGGGGCCGCAATGCGGACCTGCCGCCAGGTTTCAGGCCAGAGTGATGGTTACACGGCGGTTCTGGCGGCCCTTGTTCTCGACCTTGCCGATCTCGATCCGTCCGATCTCGCCCGTCCGGCGGACATGGGTGCCGCCGCAGGGTTGCAGGTCGACCTGGGTCGCGCCATCGGTGATCCGCACCAGGCGCACGCGGCCTTGCCCCATCGGCGGGCGCACCGACATGGTTTTGACGAGGCCGGGATTGGCCAGCAGCTCGGCATCGGTGATCCAGTCGTCGCTGACCGTCAGGTCGCGTGCGATCAGGCTGTTCAGCGCCTCTTCCAGCGCCGCCACATCGCCGGGGGGCTCGGGCATGTCGAAGTCGAGCCGCCCCTTGTCCGCCGCGATCTGGCCGCCGGTCACCGGCAGCGGAATCACGACCGACAGCAGGTGCAGCGCAGTATGGACGCGCATGTGGCGATGGCGGCGGCCCCAGTCGATCAACTGCCGGGCCGGGGTGCCAAGCGGAGGCATCGGCATCGGTTCGGCAGGCACAAGGGCAATGCCATCCGCCACTTTCAGCGCTGTCGCGATCGGCATCCGCGTGCCGCCCCAGTCCAGCATGCCACTGTCGCCCGGCTGACCGCCGGACGTGGCGTAGAACACCGAGCGGTCGACCACGATGCCGCCTTCCGACGTGTGGCCGATGACCCTGCAATCGGCGGCGGTCTGATAGGCATCGTCGCGGAACAGCAGTTCGGTCATGGCTCGGTCTCCGGCGGGGTCGTCGTGACGGGTTCCGGCGGCGCGTCGTCCTCACCCGCATCCCGGGCCTTCCTGCGTCGGCGTTTGCTGGCCGGAGGCGGCAGGTCGTCCTGCACCAGATCGGCCAGCGCAATCACCGACACGGCGGGTTTCGATGGATCGGCTTCCGCCGGCAATGGCGCCGTGAGGATGGAAATACCTTCGTCGCGGAAGCGCTGGATGACCTTGCTGTTGATGTCGCTGCGGACGCCCAGACTGAAGTTCACGTCGCGCAGGATCACCCGGATCTCGAAGTTCAGCTGGTTGGTCGTATAGCCCATCAGCACCACCAGCGGCGGCGGGTTCAGGATCGCCAGGGGCTGGGACTCGGCAATCTCGCGCAAGATACGCTCGACCGTCGGAATATCGGAATGCAGGGCGACAGAAACCGGCACGATCAGGCGGCCGGACAGGTTGAACCGGGTCCAGTTCGTCACCCTGCCGGTAATCAGGTCGGCATTCGGTACGATCACGTCGTTGCGGTCGAAGGTCTCGATCCGGGTGGAGCGGACGGAGATCGCCCGCACCTTGCCCTGTACGCCGCCGACCTCGATCCAGTCGCCTTCCGACACCGGGCGCTCGACGAGAAGGATGATGCCCGAGATGAAGTTCGACACGATCTGCTGCAAGCCGAAGCCGATGCCGACCGACAGCGCACCGGCAACGATGGCCAGTCCGGAAAGGTCGATCCCGGCAGCGTTGATCGCGATCAGTGCGGCAAGGAATATGCCGACATAGCCCACGCCCGCGACCAGCGCTGTCTGGCCGCCCTGGTCCATCTTCGTCTTCGGCAGGATCGTGCTGCGCAGGGCGCCCTGGAACAGCCGCGTCAGCATGTAGCCGATGACGAAGATGATCGCGAAGATCATGAAATTGCTGGGCGAGACCTTCGTGCTGCCAAGCTGGAACCCTTCGGTGAACCGTGTCCAAAGCTCGGTCAGATCGGACAGCCGCGCGCCCCAGATCAGGGCCAGCAGAGGCACCGAGGCGATGCTCAGCACGAATCCCGCCAGCACCGGGGCCAGCGCGTCACGGGCGCCTTCCTCCTGACCGGTGACCAGTGCCCAGATATCCCGGAAGAGCCGCTGCATGATGAAAAGGAAGGACACCAGCGCGAAGGTCATCATCGACGGGTAGATCACCGCCTCGGCCGCCTGGATATAGCCGAAACCAGCAAGGACCGGCCCCAGCAGACCGAGGGCCGTCAACCCTCTCGCCATGATCTGGATCAGTCGCAGCGAATAGCTCGCCCCCTTCTCGTCGGACTCGCTGGTCCGTCGCATCGTCCAACCGAGACGCATCATCACCAGTCCGCCGGCCAGGAGGATCGGGAAGGACATCACCGCGGTGGTGGCGTCGGAATAGGACTGCGCATCCATCGCCGCGGCGCGCAGCATGTTGGCCCCGATCACCATCCCCATCATGACCGACAGGAACCGCCCCTCGGCCCGGCGTTCCGATGGCAGGGGAAGCACCGGATTGTCACCCTGCAGGCGCGGGAAGACGCGCGCGCCCAGCCAGGCGGCGGAAAAGATCACGAAACCGGCCACAGGCAGAATGACCGCAATCTGCGATCCGATTTCGCCGACCATTCCGCTTGACAGAATTGCCCAGGACAGGAGAACGACCCCCAGCGTCGGCAGGACGATTCCTCCCAGCGAGGCGACCAGTGCCCAGAAATGCCTCCCCCGAACCGAGGCGCCCTGAAACAACCGCTCGGAGAGGCGTTCGATCCAGCGGCGGACAAAGACCATCAGCGCCAGGGCCACAATCACCAGGACGACGATCAGCGGCAGATTGTCGAAGAACTCCTCCTGAGCCTTCGGGTCCTCCCAGGCCTCGACCGTCTCATCCCATAGCCGCTGAACCGTGTCGGCAAGGCCGATGGCCGCCTCGGGCCAGTTGCCAAGGTTCAGCGGCGACGGCCAGAGTTGCAGAAGCTGGTCGGCCTGCCGCTCACGCAAAGTGCGGTCGATTTCGGAAATCAGTCCGTCCGCGCGGCGATAGGCCTCTTCCGCCGCGATCCCCGGCGCCTGGAGCTTGACCAGCTGGCTTGCCAGTTCCTGCCGCCGGGCGGAAATCTCGTCGGCCTCGGTTTCGCCTTCGGCGGGCACGGGTCCCAGCGCGTCGATCTGCTGACGCAAGGTGGCGATGCGCGCCGAATTGGCGTTTTGTGCGCTCTGCAGTGCGGCGCGCCACTTGGCCAGCTGCGACCGGATTTCCTCCATCCGGTCGGTCGTGGTGTTGCGGTTCTCGATCTGGGCCTCGGCCCGTTCCGCCATCCGCTCCCAGGTCGCATAGTCGAGGTCAGCGCCGGGTTCACCAGCCGTCGGGGCATTTTCCCCAGTCTGGTCCTGCGCCAACACGGGCACCGCCGCCAGCGCCAGCACAAGCCCAAGCCAGAGGAGAAGCCGCCTCATGCGTCTTCGTAGACCGTGGGGATCGCCCGGCTTGCCTGGTCCAGCCACTCCGGCACCGGCAGCCCCTTCTCGCGCAGGAATGTTGGGTTGTAGATTTTCGACTGGTAGCGGCTGCCGTAGTCGCAAAGGATGGTGACGATGGTCTTGCCCGGCCCCATCTCGCGCGCCATCCGGATTGCGCCAGCGATATTGATGCCGGTCGATCCACCCATGCAGAGACCCTCTTCGGTCAGCAGGTCGAAGATGATCGGCAGTGCCTCGGCATCCGGGATGCGGTAGCTGAAATCGGGCGTGAAGCCTTCAAGGTTCGCGGTAATGCGCCCCTGCCCGATCCCTTCGGTGATCGAGGTGCCGGGGCTTTCCAGCTTGCCCGTGGTGTAGAAGCTGTAGAGCGCGGCACCTTCGGGATCGGCGAGACCGATCTTCACGCCCTTCGGCTGCAAGGCCATGCCGACGCCCGCCAGCGTGCCACCCGAGCCCACCGCGCAGATGAACCCGTCGACCTTGCCGCCAGTTTCCTCCCAGATCTCCGGCCCCGTGGTCTCGATATGAGCCTGCCGGTTGGCCACGTTGTCGAACTGGTTCGCCCAGATCGCCCCGTTCGGCTCGGTCTTGGCCAGAGCCTCGGCCAGACGGCCGGAGTAGCGGACATAGTTGTTCGGGTTGCGGTAGGGCGCGGCCGGAACCTGCACCAGCTCGGCCCCCGCAAGCCGCAGCATGTCCTTCTTTTCCTGGCTCTGGGTTTCCGGGATCACGATCACCGTGCGGAACCCCATGCTGGCCCCCACCAGCGCCAGGCCGATCCCGGTATTGCCCGCCGTGCCCTCGACGATGGTCCCGCCCGGCTTCAGATGACCCTTCGCGATGGCGTCATTGATGATGTAGAGCGCCGCGCGGTCCTTGACCGATTGGCCGGGGTTCATGAACTCGGCCTTGCCGAGGATCGTGCAGCCGGTCATTTCCGAAGCCTTCTTCAGCTTCAGAAGCGGCGTGTTCCCGATCGTGTCGGCCAGATCCTGATGAATGCGCATGGAGTGCGGTCCTTCCTTGGTCCCAGAAGGTGTATTGGGGTCGCGGGGCAAACTCAAGCCACGAGGGCACGGCGCGCGCGCAGGTCCGGTAGTCATAGGGCAATGAGGATGGCGGAAGCGGTGGGATTCGAACCCACGGTGGGGTTCCCCCCACGCTGGTTTTCAAGACCAGAGCCTTAAACCACTCGGCCACACTTCCCCGCGGTCCGGCCTGCGCCAGAGCCAACCCGGTCCGCATACCCCCCGCGGATCGATTCTGAAAGCCCGCCCGAAGCCCGGTCACGGGCGATTTCCGCTGATCGTGAGGGGGCTCTGTCGTCTCTGCCCTTCCCACCAGTTGCGCAAGACGGTATGCTTGGCCACAAGCAGGCGGACCTGTTGGGTACAAGGGCGGCAAACGCCCCGGGGCAAAGGGCCCCAACCAGCGGGAAGTTCATGGGTAAAGCGCGGCAGACAGACCGCGCGGTTCTGAGGGCGGAAGATGGCAAGAGCGGTTCTCCGGGATATCGTTTTCGGGCTGGCGACGACAGGCCTTCTGATCGGTTGCGTCGAGGGTGGCGGCACGGCCGCGACCGGCGACGGTGCGGGGATCTCGGCCCCGGCCGGCAAGAAGAAGGGCAACCGCGACGTCGAGGCGCCGGAGGTCTTCCAGACCACGGACAGCGCGCTCTGGGATGGACGCCCTTCGCTTGGCGGGATCTGGGTGGCCGCTCCTGATGTGACCAACCCCGAGCGCGCCCTGATGTTCAATCCGGCCACCGGCAAATCGGTCACTGGCGCGCTTTTCAAGCGCGAGCGCGACAATCCCGGACCGCGGCTGCAACTGTCCTCTGACGCCGCCGATGCGCTTGGCATCCTTGCGGGCCAGCCGACCGAGATCAAGGTGACCGCACTGCGCAAGGAAGAGATTGCCGAGGCCGCCCCGGCGGAAATGCCGATTGCGGCGGCGGCGACCGACCCTGCCGCCAAGCCCGGAAAACCCGCCAAGGACGGCGAGGCCGCCGCCATCGCCTCGGCGGCGCTGGACGCGGTGGATAGCGACAAGACCAAGACAGACCCTGCCGCAAAGGACAAGACCAAGGGCACGGCCGCCGTGGCCGCCGCTGGCACAGCCGCCGTCGTCGCGGAGGGCGCTGCCGAGGGTGCGGGCGCCACTGTCGATGAAAAGCCCAAACGGAAGACCTGGAAGGAGCGCCGGGCCGAGGCCAAGGCCGCCCGTGAGGCGAAGAAGAAAGCTGATGCCGAAGCCAAGGCCGCCGCAGCGGCAGCAGCGGCCGGAACGGCGGTAGCGGTCGAGGGCGAAGCACCGACCGCGACGCCCGGCGCAGCGGCGGCGGCCGTGGCCCCGATCGAATCCGCCCCGCTCGATGCCCGCAAGGCCGATGTGACCAAAGGTGCCGCGAAGGCATCCGAAAAGGCCGCGAAGACCAAAACGGTCGCCGAGACCCCTGCCGCAGCCCCCGCGGCGGCGGCCACCGGACCGGCCCGCCCGATCCAGGTCGCCTCCTTCTCCAAGGAGGACAACGCCAAGCGCGCCTCCGAGGCGCTGGCCAAGATCGGTGTCACAGCCACGCCGCAGAAGTCCGAAAAGGCCGGCAAGGCGGTCTGGGGCGTCGTGGTGATGGGTGACGACGCGATGCTGAAGAAGATCAAGGACGCCGGGTTCGCCGACGCCTACTTCCTGAAATGAAAGCGCTCTAAATGCTGAACCGACTGCGCCCCGGCCTGCGCGCCCTTCTGACCCTCCTCGCCTTGACGCTGGCCGCCCTGCCCGCCCGCGCCTTCGAGACGGCCGCCACCGCCGCCTGGGTCTATGACATGACGACCGGCACCGTGCTGATGGACAAGAACGCCGACCAGCCGGTCCCCCCGGCCTCGATGTCGAAGCTGATGACCATCAACATGCTGTTCGAGGCGCTGAAGGACGGCCGAGTCACGATGGACACCACTTTCGCCGTCTCGGACCGCGCGGTGCAGATGACGCGCGACGGCGGTTCGACCATGATGCTGCAACACAATGACCGGCCCACGGTCGAGGAACTGATCCACGGCATCATCATCAATTCGGGCAACGATGCCTGCGTCGTGGTGGCCGAGGGCCTTGCCGGGACCGAAGAGGCCTTTGCCGAGCAGATGACGCAGCGCGGCCCCGCGATCGGGCTGACCAATTCCACATTCAGGAACGCCTCGGGCTGGCCGGCCGAGGGCCACCGCATGTCGATGCGCGATCTTGGCATTCTCGGCAAGCGGCTGATCGTGGATTTCCCGGAATACTACCCGATTTTCGCCCAGACCGAGTTCAGCTACAAAGGCCGCTCGCCCGACAACCGCTTCAACCGCAATCCGCTTCTTGACCTTGGCATCGGCGCTGACGGGCTGAAGACCGGCCACACCAACGAAGCGGGCTACGGGCTTGTGGGCAGCGCCAAACAGGGCGACCGCCGGATCATCTTTGCAATCACCGGCCTTGCCACCGCGCAGGCCCGCGCCGAAGAGGCCGAGCGCATCGTCGGCTGGGCGTTCCGGCAGTTTTCGGAAAAGACCGTCGCCAAGGCCGGGGTCCGCGTCGCCGAGGCCGAGGTTCACATGGGCAGTGCCGACACCGTGGGCCTGGTCCCGGCCGAGGATGTGAGGCTTCTGGTTCCCGCGCTGGTGCAGGACAACCTTACCGCCGAAGTGGTCTACAACGGTCCCCTCCTCGCCCCGGTCGCCAAAGGCAGCGCCGTGGCCGAGTTGATCATCCACGCCCCCGACCTGCCCGACCGCCGCGTGCCGCTGGTTGCCGAGGCCGATGTCGGCACGGCCGGTTTCCTCAAGCGGGTGACGACCGCCGGCACCGTGCTTTACCAGCAGTATCTCGGGTCCCCGGCCAGCTGAATGCCCGGCCTCTTCATCAGCCTTGAAGGCATCGACGGCTCGGGCAAATCCACTCAGGGCAAGCGCCTTGCCGAAACCCTGCGCGCGCAGGGCCGCGCCGTGACGCTGACCCGCGAACCCGGAGGTTCTCCGGGGGCCGAGGAAATCCGCCGCCTTGTGCTGGAAGGCGCCACCGACCGCTGGTCGGCGGAAACCGAGATCCTTCTTTTCACCGCCGCCCGCCGGGACCATCTGGAAAAGACCATCCGCCCGGCCCTCGCGCGCGGAGAGGTGGTGATCACCGACCGCTTCGCCGACAGCACCCGCATCTTCCAGGGCATCACCCGAGGCGAACTTTCCGATACCGTCGACCGTCTTCACGCCCTGATGATAGGGCTGGAGCCCGACCTGACCCTCCTTTTCGACCTCGACCCCAAAATTGGCCTCTCCCGCGCCAACGCCCGCGCCGGCAAGGAGTTGCGCTTCGAGGACATGGGCCTCGCCTTCCAGCAGAGGGCCCGCGCGGGGTTCCTGGCCCTGGCCGGACAGCACCCCCGGTTCCGCATCATCGACGCCGACGCCGACCCCGACACGGTTGCGGCCCGGGTCTGGGCCGCCGTCACGCCGGAACTGCCCCCCGCGTAGGAGATTGCGTAATGGCGGCCTTTACGCACCGTCCTGCGCCACCTCACCGACTACCCCCCGCAGCCAGCGCAGCGCGGGTGAGGCCTCTCCCCGCGGATGCCAGATCATGCCGTAGCCGAACTCCACCCCCACCAGTGGCAGGGGCCGCGTCACTAGCGCCGCCGGCAATCCTTGCTCCAACCGGGCCGGAATGGTCGCCGCCAGATCGCTGGCCGCCACCGCCGCCAGATTAGCC
>JAFLCY010000049.1 GCA_017303485.1 Rhodobacterales bacterium | reverse complement strand
GCAAGCACCGGATGCCGCGCCGGGACCCAGACGGGATGGTCCCCGCCGATCAGCGGTTTGCCGCGCCAGAGCGGAAGCACGGTTCCCGTCTCCAGCGTCGCGGCCAGGCCCGCGGGATCGCGCCGCAGGGCCGCGCGGCGGTCGAGGGCCGACCCGCCGAAGGTTACTGTTTCTGCAATTTGCATGCGCCTCAGACTTTCGAATGATTGTTCCCGCGATTTTTGAAACTCGGTCGCTTTGCCGCCAATTTCAATTCCCAACTCCCGGCAATCTTGCAACCTCCGCGCGAAAACCGACAATTCGCCACAACATTGACACAACCGGGACGGTAAACAACTCGCTTATAAAGTGTGCAGTGCCGGTTCGCGGTTTCAGGATGGACAAGGTTCGAGCAAGTCACTGGAAGATCAATGTATCACCTTCCCGTCGTATCAGTCGCCAAGGTGCTGACCCACAACGAATCCACAGCTGACGCAGCGGAAACTGCCGCCACCGTGACCTTGCCGGTTTCCTCGAAACGTCCGCACGCTTCGCTGCGCCTGATTGCCACCAGCGATCTGCACGCCAGCCTGATGCCCTATGACTATTGCGCCAATCGGCCGAATTCCAATCTCGGGCTGGGCGCAATTGCGCAACAGATTGCCGAGGCGCGGGGCGAGGCGCGCAATTGCCTGCTGTTCGACAATGGCGATTTCCTGCAAGGCAGTCCGCTGGCCGACTATGCGGCCACCACCCGGCGGCGGCGCGCGCATCCGGTGATCACGGCGTTCAACACCCTTGGCTACGACGCGGCGACGCTGGGCAACCACGAATTCGACTACGGCCTGCGCTTCCTGTCCGAGGTGCTTGCGGATGCGCGGTTTCCAGTGGTCTCGGCCAATGTCGCCACCCGGCTTGGCACCAGCCCGGCGCGCGACGAAACCCTGCTGCCCCCGTTCACCATCCTGCGCCGCCAGATCATCGACCACGACGGCCGCGCCCATGTCCTGCGGGTCGGCGTGATCGGCTTTGCGCCACCGCAGATCGCCGAATGGGACCGCAACGCTTCGGGTGGCGCGGTCCACACGCGCGACATCCTCGCGGCGGCCCGGGCCTGGCTGCCACGACTGCGGGCGCAGGGGGCGGACATCATCGTCGCCCTGGCCCATACCGGCATCGGCGAGATCGACCCCGAGGACGGCAGCGAAAATGCCGCAACCGCCCTTGCCGCCCTGCCCGAAATCGACGCGATCATCGCCGGGCACAGCCACCGGGTCTTTCCCGGTCCGGGTTTTCAGGCCTCTTCCGCCGTCGATCCGGAGCAGGGCCGCCTGGCTGGCAAGCCGGCGGTGATGCCGGGGCATTCGGCAAACCATGTCGGGATCATCGACCTTCGGCTGGAACGCTGCACTGTGGGGGCCCGGCGCTGGCGTGTGGTGGATGCGACTGCCCGCATCGGGCACCGCCATTCCGACCGCGCGCCGCCGACCCCGGCCTTGCAGCAGGCGCTTGCGCCCGATCACCGGGCGACGCTCGCCTGGTCGCGACGCCAACTCGGCCGCACCTCGGTGCCCCTGCACAGCCATTTCGCCACCATCGCTCCCTCTGCCGCGCTCTCCCTCATCGCCGAGGCGAAGGCCGACCATGTCCGCACGGCCCTGGCCGATACCAGCTGGGCCGGGCTGCCGCTCCTGTCCTCAGCCTCGCCGTTCCGGGCCGGAGGCCGTGGCGGGCCTGCGAACTTTACCGACATTCCCGCCGGCCCCTTGCGGATGCGCAACCTGTCCGACCTCTACCCTTTCCCGAACACGCTCGTCACGCTGCTCATGACCGGGGCGGAACTTGCCGACTGGCTTGAGCGCGCAAGTGCCGTCTACCGCCAGATCGCACCCGGATCGAACGACGCGCCGCTGTTTGATGACGCGATTCCCTCCTTTCTCGCCGAGACGATCCCGCAGCTGTCCTATGCCATCGACCTCAGCCAGCCGTCGCGCTTTGACGCCCAGGGCAGGCTGCTCCATCCCGAGGCGCGTCGGATCACCGGGCTTCGCCATGGCGACCGGCCCGTGGCCGACGACGACGAATTCCTGCTTGTCAGCAACAACCACCGCGCCGGACGCGCCCGCCTGCAGGACCCTGACACCAGCCCGCAGGTCGTCTTCACCGATGGCGCCCGGGTCCAGTCGGTCCTGTCCGCCTATGTCCAGCGCAAGGGCACTGTCGGGTCGCCGCCGGGGCGCAACTGGCACTTCCTGCCGATGCCCGGCACGACAGTGACGATTGCCACCGGAACGGGCGCGGCGGCGCATCTCGGCGACATCGCGGGCACCCGCCCGGTCAGCCTCGGGCGCGATGCGCAGGGCTTTACCCACTACCGCCTGCATCTCTGATCGGCTATGCCTCCGCCCCGGAGGCCCGGATGTACGACGCCATTCTCTTCGACCTTGACGGCACGCTGATCGACACTGAAAGCATCGCCCTTGCCACCGGCATGGCGGCTTTCGCCGCCCATGGGCATGACGTGGACGAGGCGTTCATGCACGCGCTTGTCGGCAAGGACGAGCCGACCGCCGCCCGGATCATCCGTGCGGCCCTGCCCGATGTCGACCTGCAGGCGGTCAACCTGCACTGGCGCAAGGGTTTCAATGACGGCGTGGACAGCGGGCTTGAACTGAAGCCCGGCGCGCGCGACCTGCTTCCCGCCCTTTCCGCGCCCTTGGCCATCGTCACCTCGACCGGGCGCGACGGCGCGCACCGCAAGCTCGGGCTGGCCGGGATCGCCGGTGCCTTCACCCATGTCGTGACCCTGGACGATGTCCGTGCCGCCAAGCCGGACCCGGAACCCTATCTGCTGGCCGCCTCGCTTTTCGGGGTCGATCCGGCGCGCTGCCTGGTGTTCGAGGACAGCGAAACCGGGGCCGAGGCCGCGCATCGTGCCGGTTGCGTGGTCGTGCAGGTGCCCGATGTGGTTCCAAGCGAGGGCCGCTGGGCGCATCACCTTGCGCCCGACCTTCTGACCGGCGCCCGGATGGCGAAGCTGCTTTAACCCCCTCCCCGTGCGACGTCGTCTTCCCGTCGGAGTGCAGCGAGGAGTGACAAAGTCATCGACGAGCGGTCAGGCCCTGCGCGAGCGGATTTCGCACAGGGAACTGACCGGCTCGCCGTGGTTGCGCTCGATCTGGGCGTCCGGCGCCAGCTTGTCCAGTTTCACAGCAAGGTCGATGTCGAGGCGGCTGAGGCCGTGGCAGTCATGCGTGGTCAGCGTCACGTCCACCACGTTGTAGACGTTCTTCCACTCCGGATGGTGGTTCAGCTTCTCGGCCGCCAGCGCCGCGCGGGACATGAAGCCCCAGGCCTCGGAAAAGCTGCGGAACTTCCACACTTTGCGGATCGCATCCTTCCCAGGAACCGCCGCCCAGCCGGTTTCGGCCAAGGGCGGCAGAAGGGTCTTGCGGTCGGCGTCGGGCAAGAGCGGCGTCATGGCTTCGTCTCCGGGATCAGGGCATTGTCCTTGGCATTCGCGGCGGCCAGCGCGGGCCGGTCCTTCAGCCGCGCCCAGTAGGCGGAAAGCGTATCGCTGGCGGGAATGCCGCCGAACTGCAACCCCCAGCCGACCTGGCTGCCCACATAGACATCGGCAGCGGTGAACCGGCCATCGGCGATGTAGTCGTTCTGGTCCAGATACCCGGTCAGTGCCGCCAGCACATCCGCCAGATCACCATACCCGGCCCGCCGCTTCTCCTGCGCGCCACTGGTTTTCCAGCCGAAGCCGGTGTTGACCACCGCCTGCTCCAGCGGCCCTGCGGCAAAGAACATCCAGCGGAAGAAGGCCGCCTTGTCCTTGGCCATCAGGCCCGCCTCCGGGAAAGTCGTCGCCAGATAGGTGCAGATCGCCGCCACCTCGGTCACGACCTTGCCGTCATGGACGATGGCCGGAACCTTGCCCATCGGGTTCACCGCCAGATACTCCGGCGCTTTCATCGAGCTGTGGTAGTCCAGCACGACCGTCTCGTAGGGCTGGCCGATCTCCTCCAGCATCCAGCGGGCGATACGTCCGCGCGACATCGGATTGGTGTAGAAGGTGATCATCCGCGCGCTCCCTATGCCGCCAGCCTAGTCCCGCCCCTCGTGCTTTCGGAAGGGGCCATAGGCGGTCAGCACCTCTATTTCGTCCCCCACCGCGCGGCGTTCCTCTTGCAGGTAGCGGTCAACCGCCTTGCGGAAAGAGGGTTCCGCGATCCAGTGCAGCGAATGCGTCTCGACCGGCAGATACCCCCGCGCCAGCTTGTGTTCGCCCTGCGCCCCGGCCTCGACCCGGGTGTGGCCGTTCGCGATGGCCCAGTCGATCGCCTGATAGTAGCACAGTTCGAAATGCAAGCCGGGGTGGTCCTCGATACAACCCCAGTAGCGGCCGTAAAGCGTGTCGCGCCCGATGAAGTTCAGCGCCCCCGCGACCGGACGACTGCCGTTGAAGGCCAGCACCAGCAGAATGTCATCCCGCATGGTCCGGTGGAACAGGTCAAAGGCCTCGCGGGTCAGGTAGGGGCGGCCCCATTTCCGGCTGCCGGTGTCCTGATAGAAAGCCCAGAACGCATCCCAATGCGCGGGCTCGATCTGGTCGCCGGTCAGCGCGCGGATCGTCAGGCCCGAAGCGTGAGCCGACTCGCGTTCCTTGCGGATCATCTTGCGCTTGCGGCTGGAAAGATCGGCGAGAAAGTCGCCGAAGTTGCTGTAGCCCCGGTTCTCCCAATGGAACTGCTGGGTCACCCGGTGCAGCGACCCCTCCACCCCGGCCAGCGCCACGGCCTCCTCCGCCGTGCAGAAGGTGGCGTGCAGCGAGGACAGCCGGTTCTGCGCCGCGATCCCGATGGCCGCGCGCCAGAGCGTGTCGCGATGCTCGTCGGCCCCAAGAAACCGCCGCCCGGTCGCCGGGGTGAAGGGCACTGCGATCTGTAGCTTGGGGTAATAGCGGCCCCCCGCCCGCTCCAGCGCATCGGCCCAGCCGTGGTCGAAGATATATTCGCCCTGGCTGTTGCCCTTCACATAAAGCGGTGTCACTGCCAGCAGCCGCCCTCCCTCCCGCAGCGCAAGCGGCCGCGCCTGCCAGCCGGTGCCGGGACCGGTCGAGCCCGAGGCGTCCAGCGCCGACAGGAAACGGTGCGTGGTGAAGGGATCGACAGGCCGCCCTGCCGCCTGTTCGGGCGCGGCGACGCCATCCCACTCGGCGGCGGGAATCTCGGCGATGCTTTCTTGCAGGGTCAGTTCGGCCATTCGCACCCTCGGGGTCGGGGGAAAGGTGGCGGGCGGGGCGGGAAGGTCAAGCCGGAAGCGCGGCCCGGTAGCCTTCGAAGGTCACATTGTCGGCAACCCGCCGCGCCAGGGCCTCGTCGGCGGCGGACCGGATCGTCCAGCACAGCACCCGCGCGCCCTGCGCCTTCAGCTCGGCCACCCGTGGGCGGGCAAGATCGGGGGCCTCGTGGCTGATGAAGCTGGAGAGCGTGGCATCATAATCCGGGATCGCCCGGAACTGCGCGCACATGTCGGCGGGCATCGGCGCCCAGTCGTCCGGGTCATAGGCCGAGGTCGTGATCCCGCGCGGCACATGCGGGGCGAGGCGAGCCAGATGCGCGACCGAGGCCGGGTTGAACGACATCAACGCGACATCGCCCTTGCAACCCTTCAAGGTCCCGGCGGTGGCTGCTTCCAGCCGGCCATCGGTCGGCCCCATGACAAGGCTCTGGTCCTTGATCTCGATCAGCAGCGGCACGCGGCCCGCGATCAGCGCCAGCACTTCGGCCAGGGTCGGAATGGTATCGGTCGATCCCGCCAGCCGGATGCGCCCCAGCTCGGCGGCGGTGCGGGCATTGACCGGGCCGGTCTCGTCCGTCAGGCGGTCAAGGGTCTCGTCATGGAAGACCATCGCCACGCCGTCGGCGGACAGTTGCAGGTCGACCTCGATCCCATAACCCGCCGCCACCGCCGCCTTGATGGCCGCGGGCGAATTCTCGATCCGCCCTGCGCTGCGGTCATGCAGCGCGCGGTGGGTGATCGGCAGGCGCAGGAAGCTTTCGGGCAGCGGGACGCGGCTCATTTCAGGGCGAAGATCGCCTCGATTTCTACGGCCACCCCAAGCGGCAGCGAGGCAGCAGAGACGGCGGAGCGCGCGTGGCGGCCATTGTCGCCCAGAACCGCGACAAGGAAATCCGACGCGCCGTTGATCACCTTGGGCTGGTCGGTGAAGTCAGGGGTGGAGTTCACGAAGCCCACCAGCTTCACCGCCCGGTCCAGCCGGTTCCAGTCGCCGCCCACGGCCTTTTTCAACTGGGCAAGCAGCGAGATCGCACAGCGTTTCGCAGCCTCGGCACCCTGTTCAAAGCTGAGATCCTCGCCCAGCTTGCCCTTGATCAGGCCCGCCTCGTTCTGGCTGATCTGGCCAGAGATATGGACGAGGTTTCCGACCTGGACGAAGGGAACATAGTTCGCCGCCGGGGCCGGGGCATCGGGAAGGGCGACGCCAAGCTCGGCAAGACGCTTTTCGATCTGGTGCATGGGGGTCTCCCTCTGGGTTGCCGGTGAGCCTAGCGCGGGTGGCGGAAGGGGGCAAGGGCATGGCCGCCCGCGTGGGTCATAGCCGTTCTTGAAGCATTATCAACAGGTTGCCTGTCCTTTCCAGCGACCCGGCGACGGACCGCTGGTGGGGAAGGTTGTCAGGTGGGCACAGCGCGCGCCCGTCACGCCCAGGGGTGCAGCGAGGCGTTCTTCTTCTCGAAGGCGTCGATGGCCGAGGCCTTTTCCAGCGTCAGGCCGATGTCGTCGAGGCCGTTCAAGAGGCAGTGTTTCTTGAAGGCATCGACCTCGAAGGCGAAGGTCGTTCCGTCCGAGGCGGTGACGGTCTGGCTTTCCAGATCGACGGTGATCCGGGCATTGGCCCCCTTCCGCGCGTCGTCCATCAGGTGATCGACCGCGTCCTGCGGCAGGACGACCGGCAGGATGCCGTTCTTGAAGCAGTTGTTGAAGAAGATGTCGGCGAAGCTGGTAGAGATCACGCAGCGGATCCCGAAGTCCAGCAGCGCCCAGGGCGCGTGTTCGCGGCTGGACCCGCAGCCGAAGTTGTCACCGGCGACGATGATCTCCGCCTTGCGGTAGGCGGGCTGGTTCAGCACGAACTCGGGGATTTCCTGGCCGTCGGTGGTATAGCGCATCTCGTCGAACAGGTTCTTGCCAAGACCCGAGCGCTGGATCGTCTTCAGGAACTGCTTGGGGATGATCATGTCGGTGTCGATGTTCACAAGCGGCATCGGGGCCGCAACGCCGGTGAGGGTGGTGAATTTGTCCATGGCTGTCGTCCTACTGTTCGCCCGCGAGAGGCACGGGTTGGGGGATCGGTCCTTTGGGATCAAGGACCCATTCGTAGATCGCGCCGATCTGGCGCGCTTTTCTGTCCCAGGTGAAATAGTCGTCCACCCGCTGAAGCGCAGCGGCTGAGAGGGCGGGGATGGCCCCGGGGGCGGCAATCAGGCGGGCAAGGGCCGCGCGGAAACCGGATATGACCTCGGCGCGCGACCCCATCGGAACCTTGACCCCGGTATCGGGCGTCACCAGTTCGCCCGGTCCGGCATAGTCGGCGATCACCGGAACGACGCCCAGCGCCATGGCTTCCAGCACCACGCCGCCGCCAAACTCGCGGACCGAGGGAAAGGTGAGGAGCTGCGACTGCGACAGGAGGGACTGGACCTCCTTGTGATCAATCCAGCCATGCAGGGTGACGGAGTGTGACAGGCCCTTCGCCGCGACCATCTCCTTCAGGGCGGGCATCAGTGGCCCGTCGCCAAGGATGTCAAGCAGCATGGAGCCGTCGCGCAGGAAGGGTTCTGCGGCCTCGATCAGCATGTCGGGGCCCTTGTAGGCCACCAGCCGGCCGACGAAGGCGCAGCGCAGCGGCAATGTCCCGGGTTGCGTAGCGCGAAGCGAGAAGCGGGCCGGATCGATGCCGTTTTCCGGGATCAGGGTCAGGCGGTCGCGGGCCGCAGCGAACTCGGATGCCGTGTGGCGAGACCCCGCGATGATGGCCGAGGCGGCGCGGATCATCCGGCTGCGGGACGGCGACAGGCGGTAGGCGCCCCGGACATAGGACAGCCACTCGCGTTCGCGGCGGCGTTCGGCGTCGAAGCCTTTCGGCCAGGGCACACCGCCGTTCAGCGGGCCCATCACGAAGGGCACACCCGCCTTGCGGCAGCGGGCGGCGATCAGGCTGTTCGCGGTGGGGGTCAGCGGCGTGACGCGGTGGACGATATCGAACGCGCCTGCAGCGATGCGGGGGCCGAAGGCTTGCCAGAGCTTCCGCTCGAAATAGGGGTAGGAGAGCTTGGACGAAAGCGCCGTCACCATCGTCCAGCCCTTGCCCTTGCCCATGCGCAGGATCTCGGCCAGCTTCCAGATCGGCCTTGCGACGGCCTCGCTGTCGATGGCAGTGAAGTCCTGTCCCTCGACCAGACCCGCGCGCAGGAAGGCCTCGCGATTGCGGATCTGGGTGACGATATGGACGTCGTGCCGCGCCTTGAGCGCGGTGGCGATCGACCAACCGACCAGCGGCACCGAAACCCATTCCGGGTTGGCGGCTTCCGCAATGACCAGAACCCGCCGCCGGGGGGCGGGGGTCTGGTCATCATTGGTCGGCTGGTCGGCCATGGGTCAGGCCATTTCGCCCATCAGCTTACGCACGTCGGTCAGGTGGCCGGTGATCGCCGCCGCCGCCGCCATCGCGGGCGACATCAGGTGAGTGCGGCCGCCGCGGCCCTGACGACCCTCGAAGTTGCGGTTCGAGGTCGCCGCACAGCGTTCGCCGGGCGAAAGCTGGTCGGGGTTCATCGCAAGGCACATGGAGCAGCCAGCGAGCCGCCATTCAAACCCAGCGTCGATGAAGATCTGCGCCAGACCCTCTTCCTCGGCCTGCGCCCGGACAAGGCCCGAGCCCGGCACGACCATCGCGCGCTTCACCGCGATCTTCTTGCCCTTCAGGATCGCCGCCGCCGCCCGCAGGTCCTCGATCCGGCCATTGGTGCAGGAGCCGATGAACACGGTGTCGATGGCGATGTCGGTCAGCTTCTGCCCGGCAGTCAGGCCCATGTAGTCGATCGACCGCTTCGCCGCATCGACCTTGCCGCCCGAGAAGCTTTCCGGTGCCGGCACCGCTCCGGTGATCGGCAGCACGTCCTCGGGCGAGGTGCCCCAGGTCACGACGGGGGCGATATCCTCGCCCTTGATCGTCACCACCTTGTCAAAATGCGCGCCTTCGTCGGTGAAAAGGGTCTTCCAGTAGGCCAGCGCCGCCTCCCACTTGGCACCTTTCGGCGCGTGCGGGCGGCCCATGACATAGGCGAAGGTCTTCTCGTCCGGGGCGATCAGACCGGCGCGCGCGCCACCCTCGATCGCCATGTTGCAGACCGTCATCCGGCCTTCCATCGACAGTTCGCGGATCGCCTGCCCGCAATATTCGATGACATAGCCGGTGCCGCCGGCGGTGCCGGTCGCGCCGATCACCGACAGGGTGATGTCCTTGGCGGTCACGCCAGGGCGCAGGCTTCCGGTGATCTCCACCTTCATGTTCTTGCCCTTGCGCTGGATCAGCGTCTGGGTGGCCAGAACATGCTCGACCTCCGAGGTGCCGATCCCGTGCGCGAGCGACCCAAAGGCCCCGTGGGTGGCGGTGTGCGAATCGCCGCAGACCACGGTCATGCCCGGCAGCGTCCAGCCCTGCTCCGGCCCGACGATGTGGACGATACCCTGCCGCACGTCCGAGACCGGGTAGTAGTTGATCCCGAAATCCTTGGCGTTCTTGTCCAGCGCCGCCACCTGGATGCGGCTGTCTTCCGTCATCGTCGCGGCATTGGCGCGATCCAGCGTCGTCGGCACGTTGTGGTCCGGCACGGCTATGGTCTTTTCGGGCGCACGCACCTTGCGGCCGGACATCCGCAGGCCCTCGAAGGCCTGCGGGCTGGTCACTTCATGGACCAGATGGCGGTCGATGTAGAGGAGGCAGGTGCCGTCCTCGGCCTGATGGACGACATGGTCGTCCCAGATCTTGTCATAGAGTGTACGAGGAGCCATGGCTCTCACCTGTTCATTGGGATGGCTTGGGAAAGGGGTCGTCCGGCAGGCGCAGGCGCCTCAGAGGCGGGCGAGGGCATTGCGGGTCATGCCGAAAAAGCGGGCCGGAAGCCGCGCATGATCGGTGATGTTGAAGTAGATGAACCCGTGCATGGGCGCGATATACGCTCGATCAGGCCGTCAGGCAAGCCAACTCACCCGGAACAGCGGTCCAACAAAGGGCGGAGGCCGCCGCAACCGCCTCCAGCAGCCGGACGCAATCGGGTCCGTGACGATCTAGGCCGATCCCTGGCCCGGCTTTCCGGCCTCCGCCTCGGCCTCGTCGTTCAGCATCCGCACTTCGCGCTGCGGGAAGGGAATGCTGATCCCGTTGGCCTTGAAGCTGTCCCAGAGCGCGAGATAGACGTTGCCGCGCACGTTGGTCAGGCCCTCGGTCGGGTCCGAAATCCAGAAGCGCAGCACATAGTCGACCGAGCTGTCGCCAAAGCCGGTGATGTGGCAGACCGCCGGACGGTCGGTCAGCACCCGCTTGGCCGAAAGGGCGGCCTCGATGGCAAGGGCGCGAACCCTGTGCGGATCATCGTGGTAGCTGGTGCCGAAATGCAGGTCGATGCGGACAAATTCGTTGGAATGCGACCAGTTCACCACCTGCCCGGTGATCAGGTCCTCGTTCGGGATCAGGTATTCCTTGCCGTCGCGGGTGACGACGCTCACATAGCGGGCGCCCAGCGCCTCGATCCAGCCAAATGTGTCGCCAAGGCTGATCACGTCGCCGGGCTTGATCGACTTGTCCAAGAGGATGATCACCCCCGAGACGAGGTTAGACACCACCTTCTGCAGACCAAAACCAAGGCCGACGCCGATTGCCCCCGACAGGACCGCTAGGCCCGTCAGGTCGAAGCCCACTGCCTTCAGCCCGACGAAGAAGGCCGTGCCGTAGGCCACGATCTGCAGCATCTTGACGGCCAGCACCTGGACCGAGGGGCTGATGTCCTCGTTCCGGCGGATCCGGGTGCCGATCGCGGTTGTTGCCAGCCGGGCCGCCGTCAGCAGGACCCCGGTGACGATCAGCGCCTTGATCACCGTCAGCATCGACAGACGGAAACTTCCGAAGGTCACGGCGAGGCTGTCGAGGAAGCCGGTGAAGCTGTCGAGGAAACCCAGATACAGCAGGGTGACGTAGATCCATGCCCCCCAGGTCACGATCCGGCGCAGAAAGCGGTTGCGGATCAGACGGGTGAGAAGGCCGATCAGCACCCAGGCGGTGCCGATCGTCGCGGCCAGAGCCACGATGTAGCGCCGCGACGGGAACAGGCTGACCTGGGCGATCACAAGCACCGTGCCCCAGGCAAGGGCGACGAACAGGATGCCGCGCAGCCGGTTGCGCAGGGTGACGATGGCCCGCGCCTGCCAGCGCTTCAGGTCGGTCCTGCTGCGCGCCCAGGCATCGACCTGTGGCGCCAACAGGCGCGAGATGACATGCGCGGCGGCAAAGGCGATGATGACGAACACCACCTGCCAAAGCCGGTAGGGTTGCAACAGCGACAGCAGGAAGACCTGAACCTGCCGGAACACATCCTGGATACTGGCCAGGAATTGCGGGTCGATGAAATCCATTCCCTGCGCTTGCCTCCTTCGGGGGAGGGCAAAGGTCACATATATCCCCGCCCGACGCAAATCGGCGCGCGGGCAGTGTGGCTTTCAGACCAAAACCGCCTTTCGCCCGCCCGGCGCCGGTGATAGCCAGCCCCCGTCATGATCTCCTCGCACAATCCGACCCGGGGCATCAGGCCGATGCCGGACGCCGTCAGCGCCTTTGCGGTGCGGGCGCTTCCCGTCATCCCCGGCAGTCCGGTTGCAGTGGCAGCCGGGCTCTCGTCCCTGTCGCAGAAGCAGAGACCCGCATGACGACTCCGCAAAATACCAAGCTGGGCATCTGGCTGATGATCGCGACGACTGTGGTCTTCGCGGCGCAGGACGGGATCTCGCGCCACCTGGGGTCGCGCTACGATGTCACCATGGTGGTGATGGTGCGCTTCTGGTTCTTTGCCCTGTTCGCCATTGCGATGGCCGCCAGATCCGAAGGTGGCCTGAAGGCGGCGGCGCGGTCGGCCTTCCCCTGGGTACAGGTCGCGCGCGGGGTGATCCTGGTCGCCGAGATCGCGGTCATGCTGGTCGCCTTCGTCAAGCTTGGCCTGATCGAGGCGCATGCCGTCTTCACCTGCTATCCGCTGCTGGTCGCGGCCCTGTCCGGTCCCATCCTGGGCGAAAAGGTCGGCTGGCGGCGCTGGTCGGCGATCCTGGTCGGCTTCGTCGGCGTGGTGATCATCCTGGAACCGGGCTTCGGTGTCTTCAGCCCCTGGGCGCTGGTGCCGCTGGTGTCGGCCGCGATGTTCGCGGTCTACGGTCTGCTCACCCGCTATGTCGCCCGGAAGGACAGCGCCAATGTCAGCTTCTTCTACACCGGGGTCGCGGGGGCGGTGGCGATGACCCCCTTCGGCCTCATGCACTGGACCTGGATGACACCCGGCGACTGGGGCTGGATGGCGCTGCTCTGCTGCACAGCGGCACTCAGCCACTGGCTGCTGATCAAGTCACTGGCCGTGGCCGAGGCATCCGACGTCCAGCCTTTTGCCTATCTCCAGATCGTCTGGGCCAGCGCCATCGGCCTTTTCGTCTTTGGCGAGACGCTGCGCGTCAATGTCGCCATCGGCGCAGGCATCGTGGTGGCGGCGGGGATCTTCACGCTCTGGCGGCAACGGGTGCGCGAGAAGGCGGCGCGGCTGGCGTGACGGTTGCCCCGCCGGTCCGCAGGGCGTAAAACCCCCGCGGAACCTGACCGGAGAGAGCCGATGCCCGCCCCGAAACCCGTCGTCCTGTGCATCCTCGACGGCTGGGGCATCGGCCCGGATCCGGCGACCAGCGCCCCCGCACAGGCGCATGTGCCGACCTTCAACCATCTTTGGGCCACCTGCCCCCATGCCACGCTGACCACCTTCGGGCCGGACGTCGGCCTACCGACCGGGCAGATGGGCAATTCCGAGGTTGGCCATACCAACATCGGCGCGGGCCGCGTCGTGGCGATGGACCTGGGCCAGATCGACCTTGCCATCGAACAGGGCACCTTTGCGACCGAGCCGGCGCTGCATGCCTTCATCGCGGCACTGCAAACCTCGGGCGGGACGGCGCATCTGGCGGGGCTGGTCTCGCCCGGCGGGGTCCATGCCCACAGCGCCCATATGATCGAGGCCGCGCGTGTGATCGCAGCCGAAGGCGTGAAGGTCGCGATCCATGTGATCACCGACGGCAGGGACGTCGCGCCGAAATCCGCCGCCGAACAGGTGCGCGCCTTCGAGGCCGCGCTGCCCGAAACAGCCCGCATCGCCACGATCACCGGGCGCTACTACGCGATGGACCGCGACAATCGGTGGGAACGGGTGGCAGAGGCCTACCGTGCAATCGTCCAGGGCAAGGGCGTGGCGCATGCCGACTCGGCCGACGAGGCCATCGCCATCGGCTATGCCGCCGACAAGTCCGATGAATTCCTGCCCGCCACCGTGATCGGCGACTACACCGGCATGCAGGATGGCGACGGCCTCTTCTTCCTGAACTTCCGCGCCGACCGGGCGCGGGAAATCCTGGCCGCCATCGGCGATCCGGGGTTCGCCGCCTTCGACACCGGCCCGCGCCCGCAGCTTGTGGCGCGGCTCGGAATGGTCGACTATTCGGATACGCACAACACCTACATGACCTCGGTCTTCCCCAAGCGCGCCATCGTCAACACGCTGGGCGAATGGGTCGCTTCCCACGGGCTTACCCAGTTCCGCGTGGCGGAAACCGAGAAATACCCCCATGTCACCTTCTTCCTGAACGGCGGGCGCGAGCAGCCCTACCCCGGCGAAGACCGCGCCATGCCGCCCTCGCCAAAGGTCGCGACTTATGACCTGCAACCCGAAATGAGCGCGGATCAGGTCTCGGACCGCTTCGTGGAAGCCATCGAAAAGGGCTATGACCTGATCGTGGTCAACTACGCCAACCCCGACATGGTGGGCCATACCGGCTCGCTCCCCGCCGCGATCAGGGCCTGCGAGGCGGTGGACCGGGGCCTGACCCGCGCACTCGCCGCGCTGACGGCGAACGGCGGGGCGATGATCGTCACGGCGGACCATGGCAACTGCGAGGTGATGGTCGACCCGGTCACGGGCGAGCCCCATACCGCGCATACCGTGAACCCGGTGCCGGTGATCCTGGTCGGCGGCCCGGCAGGCGCGACCCTGCGCAATGGCAGGCTTGCCGATCTTGCGCCAACGCTCCTGCACCTGATGGGCCTGCCCCAGCCGCCCGAGATGACCGGCCAGACCCTCATCGCATGATCCGCGCCGCCGTCCTTCTCTGCCTTCTGGCCCTGCCCCTTGGGGCCGAGACCGTGGCCGAACAGGCCGCGAAGGCCTCGGCCGACCTGCAGGTGGCGGTGACCGCGCTGGAAGCCGCGACCGAAGCGCGCGACCGGGTGACCGCCCTCAGCCAGACAATCCGCGCCTACGAATCCGGCTTGGCCGCCCTGCGCGGCGCGCTGCGCGAGGCCGCCCTGCGCGAAGCCACCCTGACCCGCGCCTTCGACGCCAAGCGCGACGGGATCGGGCGGCTTCTGGGGGTGCTGGCCACAATGGAGGCAAACCCAGGTCCGCTACTCCTTCTGCATCCCGAGGGGGCGGTCGGCTCGGCCCGGTCCGGAATGATCCTTGCGGACGTGACCCCCGCCCTGCAGGCGCAGGCGCAGGCGCTGAAGACGCAGTTGCAGGAACTGGCCGACCTGCGCGCCTTGCAGCTTTCCGCCGGCGAGGTGCTGGAGCGGGGACTTGCCGCCGCACAGACGGCGCGGACCGAGCTTTCGAAGGCGATCTCGGATCGCACCGACCTGCCCAGACGTTTCACCGAAGACCCGGACGTGCTGAAGGGCCTCCTTGACAGCGCCGACACGCTCGATGCCTTTGCCGCCGGACTGTCGCCCGACGAGACCAGCGGCACCAGTTTCGTGCAAGAGCAGGGCCGCCTGCCGCTGCCCGCCCTTGGCACCGTGCTGCGCAACCCGGGCGAGGCCGATGCCGCCGGGGTCCGTCGCCCGGGCGTGACACTGGCGACGCAACCCCGCGCGCTGGTCACCGCGCCCTGGCCCGCCACCATCCGCTATCGCGGCCCGCTGCTCGACTACGGAAATGTGATGATCCTCGAGCCCGGCGACGGCTATCTACTGGTGCTGGCGGGGATGGAAACCCTGTATGGCGAAGTGGGAGAGGTGGTCGCCGCCGGGGCACCCCTGGGACTGATGGGCGGGCCACGGCAAGCGACGGCGGAATTCGTGGCGGGGTCGCCGGTTGGGTCTGGCGGGCGCGACACGGAAACGCTTTATATGGAACTCAGACAGGGCGCTTTGCCCGTGGACCCGATCCCGTGGTTCGCAGGCCTTGCCCGCACAGGAGACTGACGAGGATGAAGAAACATGTGATGGCCGCCCTGGCCGGAACCGTCGCCGGGGTGATCGCGACCACGCAGATCGCCGGCCCCCTCGTCGCACAGGAAGTGGTGCAGGACTCGTCTGTCTACGAACAGCTCGACCTCTTCGGTGACATCTTTGAACGTGTCCGCAGCCAGTATGTCGAGGAAGTCCCGACCGACAAGCTGATCACTGCCGCGATCAACGGCATGCTCACCTCGCTTGACCCGCATTCCAGCTACCTCTCCGCCAAGGACTTCGAGGACATGCAGGTCCAGACCCGGGGCGAGTTCGGCGGCCTTGGGATCGAGGTCACGCAGGAAGAAGGCTTCATCAAGGTGATCTCGCCGATGGACGGCACCCCGGCGGCGAAGGCGGGCATCCAGGCGGGCGACTACATCACCCATGTCAACGGCGAGGCGGTGAATGGCCTGCTCTTGGACGAGGCGGTGCAAAAGATGCGCGGCCCGATCGGGTCCGAGATCATCATCACCGTGGTGCGCCAGGGCACGCCGGAACCCTTCGACGTCTCGATCATCCGCGACACGATCAAGCTGACCGCCGTGAAAGGCCGCGTCGTCGGCAAGACCGTCGTGCTGCGGATCACCACCTTCAACGACCAGACCACCAGCGGCCTGAAGGAAGAACTGAAGAAGGGCCTGGACGAACTGGGCGGGATCGACAACCTGGATGGCGTAGTGATCGACCTGCGCAACAACCCCGGCGGCCTTCTGAACGAGGCGATCTCCGTCTCGGACGCCTTCCTCGACAAGGGCGAGATCGTCTCGACCCGGGGCCGCGCGCAGGGCAGCGGCGAACGCTACAATGCCGAAACGGGCGACCTGATCAACGGCAAGCCGATCGTCCTGCTGATCAACGGCGGCTCGGCCTCGGCGTCCGAGATCGTGGCGGGTGCCTTGCAGGACCATCGCCGCGCCATCGTGGTCGGCACCAAGAGCTTTGGCAAAGGCTCGGTCCAGACACTGATCCCCCTGCGCGGCGACGGGGCGATTCGACTGACCACGGCGCGCTACTACACGCCCTCGGGCCGGTCGATCCAGGCGCTTGGCATTTCCCCCGACATCGTGGTGCAGCAGCCCGAGGTCAAGCCGGTCGACCCGAACGCGCCTGCCGAGGAAAAGTCGGCGGCGCTGAAGGAACGGTCCGAGGCAGACCTGCGCGGCGCGATCACCAATGATTCGATGACGGACGAGGAAAAGCGGCTGTACCTGGAAGAGCAGCAGCACGCCGAGGAATCGGCCAAGCTGCGGGACGAGGATTACCAGCTTGCTTATGCGGTCGACATCATCAAGGGCCTGACCGCCATCGCCCCGGAAGAAAAGTGAGCGTGGTCGATCCCGAAACCCTGCCCTACCGACCCTGCGTGGGCGTCGTCCTGATCGACGCCCGCGGCATGGTCTTCGCCGGGCAGCGGATCGACAACCCTTCTCCCGCCTGGCAGATGCCGCAGGGCGGCATCGACGAGGGAGAAAAGCCGCGCGAGGCCGCCTACCGTGAGCTGTGGGAAGAAACCGGCGTCACCCGCGACAAGGTGGAATTCGTCGGCAAGACCCATGGCTGGGTGACCTACGACCTCCCGCCCGAGCTTCTGGGCAAGGTCTGGGGCGGCAAGTACCGGGGGCAGAAGCAGAAATGGTTCCTGTTCCGCTTCAAGGGTCAGGATGCCGATGTGAAGATCGCCAGCGAGCATCCCGAATTCGCAGCATGGCGCTGGATTCTGGTGGACGAGATGGTCGCCGGCATCGTCCCCTTCAAGCGCGCGGTCTACGAAGAGGTCGTCCGCAGCTTCCGCGCCTATCTCGCCTGACTCCTCCTCGTTCGACTTCGTCTCCTCGTCGGCGCGGCCGCAACGAGGAGTGACGAAGTCTACGACGAGCGGCTTCCGAGGAACCCTGTTCCGGTTTCCTGTGTACTAGCCGCGCCGATGGGAAATCCGTCCCGGCCCTTGCCGCAATGCAGAACCGTTGCCCGGGCGCGCCGTAGCGCCCGCGATTTCCGCCTTATCTTGCGCAAATCCCCGGCAATCGCTTGAATCCGGCCCCCTGAACAGGCTACGGACCCGCCCAAATGCGGCCTGTCCGCGCTGAAAGGTCAACCCGATGTCGCTTCCGAACCACGCCCCGATCCCCGAGCTTTACGTCTCCTATGACTCGTCCCAGAAGCTGAAGATCGAAGCTGGGCAGCTCCCCTCCTGGGACCTGACCCAGCGCCAGATCTGCGACCTTGAACTTCTGATGAACGGCGGGTTCTTTCCGCTGAAGGGCTTCATGGGTCAGGCCGACTATGACAGCGTCGTCGCCAATATGCGCACTGCCGATGGCACGCTCTGGCCGATGCCGATCACGCTGGATGTCTCGGAAGCCTTTGCCGACAAGGTCGAACCCGGCCAGGACATCGCCCTGCGCGATCAGGAAGGTGTGATCCTTGCCATCCTGACGATCTCCGACAAATGGGTGCCGAACAAGGCGGTCGAGGCGGAAGGCGTCTTCGGCGCCGACGATCTCGCCCATCCGGCGGTGAACTACCTGCACAATGTCGCGGGCAAGGTCTATCTCGGCGGCCCGGTGATCGGCATCCAGCAGCCGGTCCACTACGACTTCAAGGCCCGCCGCGACACGCCCAATGAACTCCGCGCCCTGTTCCGCAAGCTCGGCTGGCGCAAGATCGTCGCCTTCCAGACCCGCAACCCGCTGCACCGCGCCCACCAGGAACTGACCTTCCGCGCCGCGCGCGAAGCGGAAGCCAACCTTCTCATCCACCCGGTCGTCGGCATGACCAAGCCCGGCGACGTGGACCACTTCACCCGCGTCCGCTGCTATGAGGCGGTGCTGGACAAGTATCCGGCGCAGACCACCGCGCTTTCCCTTCTCAACCTCGCCATGCGCATGGCCGGCCCGCGTGAGGCGGTCTGGCACGGCATCATCCGCCGCAACCACGGCTGCACCCACATGATCGTCGGCCGCGATCATGCCGGGCCCGGCAAGAACTCTCAGGGCAAGGATTTCTACGACCCCTACGCGGCACAGGAACTGTTCGGCAAGCACCAGGCCGAGATCGGCGTCGAGATGGTCGATTTCAAACACATGGTCTATGTGCAGGAAAAGGCGCAGTATTTCCCGGCGAACGAGATCCCGGAAGGCTCTACCGTCCTGGACATCTCGGGCACCGAACTCCGCCGCCGCCTGCGCGAGGGGCTGGACATCCCGGAATGGTTCTCCTTCCCGGAAGTGGTCAATGAACTTCGCAAGACCTCGCCTGCGAGGTCAAAGCAGGGCTTCACCGTATTCTTCACCGGCCTGTCGGGCTCTGGCAAATCCACCATCGCCAACGCGCTGATGGTCAAGCTGATGGAGATGGGTGGCCGCCCGGTGACGCTGCTGGACGGCGACGTGGTGCGCAAGCACCTGTCCTCGGAGCTGGGCTTCTCCAAGGAACACCGCGACCTGAACATCAAGCGCATCGGCTATGTCGCGTCGGAAATCACCAAGAACGGCGGCATCGCGATCTGCGCCCCCATCGCGCCCTACACCGCCACCCGCCGCGCCGTGCGCGAGATGGTCGAGGCGTTCGGCGCCTTCGTCGAAACCCATGTGGCCACCTCGATCGAGGAATGCGAACGCCGCGACCGCAAGGGCCTCTACAAGCTGGCGCGTGAGGGCAAGATCAAGGAATTCACCGGGATTTCCGACCCCTACGAAGCGCCGACCAATGCCGAACTGGTGGTCGACACCGAGAATGTCGATGTCGACCACTGCGCGCATCAGGTGCTGCTGAAGCTGGAACAGATGGGCCTGATCCGGGCCTGATCATCCCGGCATCAAAAGAAAGGCCGCGCTTTCCAGCGCGGCCTTTTCCATTCAACCCGCCCGCATCATCCGGCGCAGCAGGCCGTCCTTCAGCACATACTGGTGATAGAGCGCCATCATCGCATGGCCGAGGATCACCGCCATCAGCACATTCGCAGCCAGCGCATGAACATCTCCCACGTCGAGGCCAAGAAAGAACGTGCTGATCCCGCCAAGCGGCACCGCGATCATCAGAAGATAGATCAGCCGGTGGCCCCAGTCCGACGCCATGACGGCAAGGCTGCCGGGCTCACCCACGGCGGCGGGGGCACCCCGGCCCAGGCGAACGATCAGCCGGACCACCACCAGTGCCAGGATCGCGAGGCCGATGGCGATATGCGGCACGAAGCCCGCGGTGCCGCCCTTCTCGACGGTCTCCATCGCTTCCTCTCCGCCCTCGCCGGTGAACCAGGCGACGACGATCAGGATGGCGACCAGCCAGTGCAGGGCGATCTGTGTGCCCGAATATCCGGTAGTGACTTTCACGACGACCTCCGTTGACGCAACCAATACGTTACGAAGGACCGTACAGGTTCCGTCGCTCAGGGCCAGCCGCTATCCGCTGACGACCCCGGAGATCAGTGGACGCTTACGGGCATGAAGTCGTGTTCGCGCGCCAGATGGAACGCAAGCTTCTTGTCCGCGACCAGCGCAAGCTGGCGGCCATCGGCCCCGTGGACCGACCAGATCACCTCGGCGTCGCCGATCTGGTCGCGCACCTCGTCCGGCAGCTCGTTCACGGCGATCTCACGGACATAGACGATCCGGTCAGCGCCCTGCGGCAGTCCTTCGAATGGCGTATTCATCTCTTGCCCCCTTCTTTCTGGCTGGCATTGCGACCGATCCGGATCGTCTGCACCACGGTTTCCGGCACATGGCGGCGCAGGTCGACGTGCAGCAGCCCGTTCTCCATCGTGGCCCCCGCGACCTCGACCCCGTCCGCCAGCACGAAACTGCGCTGGAAGGCCCGGGCCGCGATGCCGCGATGCAGGAACACCCGGTCGCCCACGTCCTCGGCCTGACGGCCCCGGACGACAAGCTGCCGGTCCTCGACGGTGATCGACAGGTCTTCCTCGCGAAAGCCCGCGACCGCCAGCGTGATCCGGTAGGCGTTTTCCGCCACCGCCTCGATGTTGAACGGAGGATAGCCCTCGGCCCCCGATTTCGCGGTACGCTCGACCAGCCGTTCCAGCTGCTCGAACCCCAGGAGATAGGGATGGGCCCCAAAGCTCAATTTCGTCATCGGACAGTCCTTGGCATAAGCGACGGTTCGGTCAGTGCGGCCCTGCAATCAGGCACCGCATGCCGTGAATATGGGGCCGACGGACGCGCCCCGCAAGGCCCGAGGCGCGGGCCGCTCGCACCCGTCCGCGGCGATTTCGCGCAGAAACCTTCACCCACGGCGGACGGTTTCCTATATCCTGACGGAAAGGCAGGAACCGATTCGCCAGACCCATGAACGCGCCCACCGAACTCAGCCACGACGAAATGCTTGGCATCCGTCTCGAAGTCCTGCGTCGCGAACACCGCGACCTGGATCAGGCCATCCATGCGCTTGAGCAGACGGGTCGTCCCGACGCCCTGACCCTGCGCCGGTTGAAAAAGCAGAAGCTGGCGCTGAAAGACCAGATCGTGAAGATCGAGGATATGCTGATCCCCGATATCATCGCCTGAGGCTCAGGCCGGCTGCATCCGCCGGGCACCGGCACAAGCGTTGAACAGGATCGCCGCCAGCACCACCGCGCCACCAGTCAGGGTATTCGCGCTGGCCGTCTCGCCCAGGATCAGCCAGACCCAGACCGGGGCCAGAATGATCTCGGTGTTCGACAGCAGCGTAAGTTCCGCCGAGGGCACCACCCGGCTGCCCATCGTGTACAGCACCATGCCGCCCGACATGGTGACGACGCCCATCAGCACGCACCACATCACCTCGGTCGCGGGGATGATCAGCGGCTGACCCAGTTGGAGCGTTCCCAGCACTCCGGCGATGACGGCGAACCCTGCGCCGAGGATCGTGGTCGGCAGGCTGCTCCCCACCCGCCGCCAGCGCAGCGACACGCTGAAGGCGGCAAAGCCCAGCGCCGCGATCAGGGCCGCAAGGTTGCCGATCAGCGCTCCGGCCGCCAGCCCCTCGCGCACCATCAGGAAGATGCCGACCAGCGCCAGCGCGATCGCGCCCCAGGTGCGCGGTGCCACCGACTCGCCAAGGATCAGCCGCCCGAGAACCGCCGCGAGGAAAGGCGCTGCCGCGAGGAGGAAGGCCGCATTGGCGATGGTCGTGGTCTGGAAGGCCAGGATCGTCCCGCCCATCGCCACCACCAGCGCGACACCGCCCAGCACCCCCGCCAACCCCACATTGCGCAAGGCAGGCAGGGGAGACCCCTTCTGCGCCCAAGCAAGACAGGCCAGAAGCACCGGAACCATTGCCGCCGATCGCCAGGCGAGGATCGCCCAGGGACCGGCAACCTCGATCTGACGGATGATCAGCGCCTGGAAGGACCACAGGACCCCCGCCGCAAGCACCATCAACATTCCCGTTCCGTAGCGCATCGCCACCCTCATTTGCCAAGGGCCATCTAGCCACTGGCCAATCCAGCAAACAAACGAATATATCTGACGCAACACTTCAGGATTATTGAAACATGCAACCCCTCGACCTTTCCCTCCTGCGCAGCTTCGTGGCGCTGATCGACTGCGGCAGCATCCAGCTTGCCGCCGACCGGGTCGGGCGCAGCCAGTCGGCGGTCAGCATGCAGATCAAGCGGCTGGAGGAGGATGTCGGCCGCCCCCTCTTCCAGCGCGAGGGGCGGAACCTTCGCCCCAACCCGGCGGCGCAGGACCTGCTCCTCTACGCCCGCCGCCTCCTGCGTCTCTCCGACGAGGCGCTCGCCAGCCTGCGGCACACCGACGCCGCGGGCGTCGTGCGCCTTGGCCTGCCGGAAGACTATGCCGCCTACCTCCTGACCCCGACGCTTGCCCGCTTCGGGCAGGAACATCCTCTGGCCGAGATCGAGCTGACCTTCGAATCCTCCCCCGCCCTGCTGCGCCTGCTGGAAGCCGGAAAGCTCGACCTCGCCCTTGTCACCCGCGACCCGCGCCAGCCCTTTGCCGTCCTGCGGCGCGAAAGGTTCGTCTGGGCCGCCTCGCCCGAACACGGCGCCTGGCTGCGCGACCCGCTGCCCGTGGCGCTGTTCGAGGCTGGCGACCTCGCCCGCCGCTTCGCCGTCGAGGCATTGCAGGCCGCCGACCGGCGCTACCGGGTGGTGTCGACGACGCACAGCCTTCTGGGCCTGATCACCGTGGCGCAGGCCGGACTGGCAGTTGTCGGCCTTGTCGAATCCAGTCTGCCCGCCGGGCTGGCGCGGCTGGGCGAGGCCGAGGGCCTGCCCTCCCTGCCAATCTTCGACCTCAGTATGGTCCCCGGCCCGGGAGAGCCGACACCCCTTGCCCAGCTTCTGCACGAATACCTTGTGCGCGACCTGCGCGACGACCGCCCGCTCTGACTGCGGCTTGCCCCGCCCGCCCGCTTTCGTATAAGCGGCGGGCAGGGTGACAGCGGGGCACGGCATGACACAGGTCGGGATCATCATGGGGTCGCAAAGCGACTGGCCGACGATGAAGGCCGCCGCCGAAGTGCTGGACGAGCTTGGCATCCCCTATGAGGCGAAGATCGTCTCCGCCCACCGCACACCCGACCGTCTGTGGGACTACGGCAAGACCGCCGTTGCCCGGGGCCTGAAGGTGATCATCGCCGGGGCTGGAGGCGCGGCGCATCTGCCCGGCATGGTGGCTTCGAAGACCCGCGTTCCAGTGATCGGGGTGCCGGTGCTGACCAAGGCCCTGTCCGGCGTCGACTCGCTCTATTCCATCCTCCAGATGCCGAAGGGCTATCCGGTCGCCACCATGGCCATCGGCGGGGCGGCCAATGCGGGACTGATGGCGGCAGCGATCCTTGCTGTGTCGGACGCGGGCATCGCCCAGCGCCTTGACGCCTGGCGCGACGCCCTTTCCGCCTCCATCCCCGAGGAGCCGAAGGATGAGTGAGCTTCCGCAAGGCGCGGTGATCGGCATTCTTGGCGGCGGGCAGCTTGGCCGGATGCTATCGGTCGCGGCCAGCCGCCTGGGCTATCGCTGCCATATCTATGAGCCCGGCGCGGCCCCGGCAGGCGATGTCGCCTTCAAGGTGACGACCGCGCCCTATGAGGACGAAGCGAGCTTGCGCGCCTTCGCGGCCTCAGTCGACGTCATCACTTACGAGTTCGAGAACGTCCCGACCTCGGCGCTGGACCTGCTCGAAAGCCTGAAGCCGATCCGCCCGAACCGCCGGGCGCTGGCGATCAGCCAGGACAGGATCAGCGAGAAGTCCTTCCTGAACGACCTCGGGCTTTCAACCGCCCCCTGGGCCGCGGTGACCTCCGAAGCCGACCTCCGCGCCGCCGCGGCAAGCCTCGGTCTGCCCGCGATCCTGAAAACCACCCGCCTTGGATATGACGGCAAGGGCCAGGTCAAGCTGACCTCCGAAGCCGACATCCCCGCCGCCTGGGCGTCGATGAACGCCGCCGCCTGCGTGCTGGAGGGCTTCGTCGCCTTCGACCGCGAGGTCAGCGTCATCGCGGCGCGCGGCCTCGACGGCCAGGTCGCCTGCTTCGACCCCGGCGAGAACATCCACCACGAGGGCATCCTGCGGACGACCACGGTGCCCGCGCGCCTGTCCCCGGCACAGCGCACGGACGCCGTGCTGCTCGCCGCCCGCATCCTGAACGCGCTCGACTATGTCGGCGTCATGGGGGTGGAGCTGTTCGTCACGCCGCGCGGCCTCTTGGTGAACGAGATCGCCCCTCGCGTCCACAACTCCGGCCACTGGACGCAACAAGGCTGCACCGTGGACCAGTTCGAACAGCACATCCGCGCCGTCGCCGGCCTGCCCTTGGGCGACGGCAACCGCTATGCCGATGTGGTGATGGAGAACCTGATCGGCGACGATGTGCTGAAGGTGCCGGAACTTCTCAAGGCGCGCGACACCGCCGTCCACCTCTATGGCAAGGGCGCCCATCGTCCGGGGCGCAAGATGGGCCATGTGAACCGGGTGATCCGTCAGGAAACCCCGCCCCGGACCTGATCCGGGGCCTCCCCCGACACCGGCTGGCCCAAGGCACTACCCGGGCCGCGCCGCCTGAAATGTCTCTTTGACAACCGCCGCCAGCGTCAGCGACGGATCGAACCGCCCCTCGCGCAGGAAAGCCAGCACCTGCCGGATCACCAGCGGGTTGACCATCATGAACGTATGGGTGACCGGCAGCACCAGATGGTCGGCCATCCCCTCCAGCCGTGTGCTTTCCACCGTCACCTTGCCGTCGTTGGCGCCCGGAAGCATGGCGTTCCAGACCGGGTTCAGCGACCGGGTCCCGGCAATGATTCCCAACGGATAATCGGCAGGCGGCAGGCTGTTCGGCCAGCTTTCCGGGCCCGTCCCCAGCGTCTTGCCGGCCAGTCCGTTCACCATGCTGAAGACCGGATTGTCGCCCAGCTTGTCCACCAGCTCCGACCCATGGTTCGGCGGGGCCAGCATCACCACCCGCCCCATCTGCGCAGGCCGGTGCCGCGCCAGCCAGTCGCGCAAGAGGATGCCGCCCATCGAATGCGTGACGAAATGCACCCGCCCCTGCCCGGCCTCGGCCACTGCCTGCCCCACCTCCCCGGCCAGCGCCTCGGGCGCCGCCTTTGTCGAGGGATAGGACCAGTTCAGCACCCGAAACCCCGCCGTCTTCAGCGCCAGCGCGATCGGCGCCAGCGAAGCGTCGGTGCGCGCAAGCCCGTGGAGCAGCACGACGACATCGGCCACGCCCGCGCCATCCTCGGTCGCGGGCGCGGCGGGCAGGAAACGGGCAAGGCGTCCGGTCAGCCACATGGGCCGACTGTCCCGTGCCCGCCTGCGCCAATCAAGACTGGATTTCCGCCCGGCGAAGGCAGCCGACGCAGCGTCACTTTCCGGTGCGCTGCCGCACGATGCGCCTGCGCAGCCCGCGCTTGCCCCGCCGACCGCGCCCTGCTAGCCCTTCGCAGCCGGGTCTTTCCGGTGTTCTCAGGGCGGGGTGCAAGTCCCCACCGGCGGTGACAGCCCGCGAGCGCCCCGGCAACGGGGGTCAGCAGATCCGGTGGAACTCCGGGGCCGACGGTGACAGGCCGGATGGAAGAGAGCGATGGTCCCCCGCCCCGGCGGAAGGACGCGTTTTCCCCTGACTGATCGGGTCTTGAAGGGAGACACCATGCGTCAGTCATTCCCCCTCCGCGGCGCGGCCTTCATGGTTGCTGCGGGCCTCTGCTTTGCGCTGGCCAATGCGTTGACGCAGATCATCACCTCACAGCTTGGCTTTCGCCCGCAGTCGGACAGCTTCTGGCAATATGCCATCGCGCTGGTGCTGGCGCTGCCGTTCCTGCGCCGCCACGGGCTTGCCGGGCTGAAGACCGACCGGCCCGGACTGCACCTTGCGCGCGTCCTTGTCTCAGCCCTCGGCGTGCAGGCCTTCGTCATGTCCCTCGCGCATGGCACGCCGATCTGGCAGGTGATCGCGCTGGTGATGACCTCGCCCTTCTTCGTCCTGCTCGGCGCGGCCCTGATCCTGGGCGAGCGGGTCGGACCCTCCCGCTGGGGCGCTGCGGCACTTGGCTTTGCCGGGGCGATGGTCCTCCTTCGCCCGTGGGAAACCGGCTTCACCCTCGCCGCTCTGTACCCGGTCGCCGCTGCCTTCCTTTGGGCCGCCGCCTCGCTGATGACCAAGAGCCTGACCACGACCGAACGGCCCGAGACGGTGACGCTCTGGCTCCTCGTCCTCCTGACCCCGATCAACGGCGCGATCTCGCTGCATGCCGGGTTCGAATGGCCCGCGGGCTGGATCCTCGTCTGGCTTCTGGCCGGAGGGGCACTGGTCTTCCTCGCGCAGCATCTCCTGACGCTGGCCTATGCCGCTGCGGATGCAGCCTTTGTCCAGCCCTTCGACGACATCAAGCTCGTGTCGAACGTTGTGGTGGGCTGGGCGGTCTTCGGCTATCTGCCCGAAGGCCAGCTCTGGCTTGGCGTGGCGATGATCCTTGCCGCTTCGGCCTGGCTCCTCTGGTCCGAACGACAAGGCCCCGGGCTGACGCCTGCCGCAGCCTGACCCGCCGCGTGATCTCTGGTCCTTCCGCGCGGCGCGGAGGGGCTCGCCTCTGGACAAAGCGCCGCGCAGGGCACAACCCTTCGTCCATGGCCAAGATGAAGCCACGCCTCGCCGTCCGCGCGCTGATCCTGCAGGAGGATCGGCTGCTTCTGGTCAACGCCTATCCCGGCGCGCGGCTTGGCCTTTGGTGCGCACCCGGCGGCGGCTGCGAGGCAGGGCAATCGCTGCCCGAGAACCTTGCCCGCGAAGTGATGGAGGAAACCGGACTGACCGTCACCGTGGGCGCCCCCGCGCTGGTCAATGAATTCCACGACCCCGAGACCGGCTTTCACCAGGTCGACCTGTTCTTCCGCTGTACCCTTGCCGCAGGGGACCTGGACGCCGATTGGACGGACCCCGAAGGCGTGGTGACGGAACGCCGCTTCTTTTCCCGGGTCGAACTCGCCTCGGGCAAGCACCGCTTCAAGCCCGACAGCCTGCCCGACGCCGCCTGGGGCACCGCGGCCGCCCTCTACGACCCGCTGGAAGTGATCCTGAAATGAGCCGCGCTTTCGTCAACGAAGACGCCGGGAACGACCGGCCGGACTTGCCGGAACTTCCGGTGCCGCCCGGCCCGAACATCGTCACCCCGCGCGGTCTGGCGGACCTGCAGGACCGGATCAGCCGCCGTCAGGCCGATCTTGCCGCCCTCAAGGCCCGCCCTGACCGGTTGGACAAGCTGCCCGAAGCCGCCGCCGAACGCGACCTGCGCTGGCTGGAGGCCCGCCTGAAGGCCGCCGTGGTCATCGACCCGGCCGCGCATGACCTGACCGAAGTCGCCTTCGGTCTCCTGGTCACGGTGGCCGATGAGAACGGGGTGGAAACCACCTACGAGATCACCGGCGAAGACGAAGCCGACGCCACCCGCAACCGCATCGCCCCCGGCTCCCCGCTTGCGCGGGCGCTCTTCGGGGCGCAGGTCGGCGACGTGGTGACATGGAACCGCCCTGCCGGAGCCGTCGAGCTGGAAATCCTCGGGATCGCCCATGCTGATCCGTGACCTCACCCCCGACGAGGCCCCGCTCGTCGCCCGCTTCTACACCGAGGCCCCCGACTACTGGCGCCTCGCCGAAGGCGCCTGCGAACCGGAACGGCAATCGCGTGAGTTCTTCTCCGACGCCCCGCCGGGCTGCGACCCCGCCGACAGCCGCTATCTGGGTCTGTTCCTGGATGACCGCCTTTCAGGCGTGGCGGAACTGTCTTTCGGCTTCCCCGAGCCCGACGATGCCTACCTCGGCCTGATGCTGCTTGGCCCCTGGGCGCAAGGCGCAGGGAAGGGCGCGGCCTTCCTGACCGAGGTCGAGCGTCTGGCAAGAACCCGCAACGCCCGCCACCTTTACCTTGCCGTGCTGGAAGCCAACCCGCGCGGCCGCGCCTTCTGGGAACGCGAGGGGTTCAGCGCAACCGGTCTCGGCGGAACCGACCCCGACACCGGCCATGTGCTTCACCGGCTGGTCAAGGCCCTCTGACCCGGCAGGCTGGCCACTGCGACCCCGCCCAGAACCAGAACCGCCGCCAGCCAGAACCGCAGGCCCGGCACCTCGGCCAGCAGGACTGCCCCACCCAGCGCGGCCAGCACCGGAACCGACAGTTGCGCGACCGCCGCCCGCGCC
>JAFLCY010000048.1:27331-28363 GCA_017303485.1 Rhodobacterales bacterium | reverse complement strand
CCCCCGCCACGAAACTGGCCACCCGCGCGGGCTCCCAGCCCGGCAGCAGGAACTGGAAGGACGAGCCTACATAATCCTCATGCTGCGGACGCGGGATCAACTGCACCCCCGCCACGCCTGCCAACCCCCGCTCCATCCCCTGATACAGCACGCGCCAGCGCGCCCGCCGGTCGTCCAGCATCCCGATCTGCGGCCGCAGGATCGCCGCCCGCAGGTTGTCCATCCGGGACGAGACGTTCGGCACGTCCAGCTTCAGCGCCTCGAACACCTCCGGCCCCGGCGCAGCACGATGCCGCGCAAACAGCATGTAGGACCCGGAGAGCAGCACCGCCCGCGCCGCAAGCTCCGCATCGTCGGTGACCAGAAACCCGCCTTCGCCCGAATTCATGTGCTTGTAGGTCTGCGTCGAATAACAGCCCACCGCCCCATGCCGCCCCGAGGCCACGCCCTTCCACCGCGCCCCCATCGTATGCGCGCAATCCTCGATCACCTTGAGGCCCAGCCGGTCGCACAGGCCCATGATAGCGTCCATGTCGCCGACATGCCCCCGCATATGCGACAGAAGCAGCACTTTCGCCCCCGACGCCGCCGCCTGCGCTTCCAGATGCGCCAGGTCGATGGTCAGATCCTCCGTCACCTCGACGAAGACTGGCTTCGCCCCTAGGCTGGCGATCGCCCCCGGCACCGGGGCCAGGGTGAACGCGTTCGACAGCACCGGATCGCCCGGCTTTACCTGACAGGCGCGCAAGGCGCAGGCCATCGCTGCCCCGCCCGAGGCCAGCGCGAGACAGTATCTGGTGCCCAGATAGGCCGCGAATTCCTCTTCCAGCAGCGCCGTCTCGGCAATCTCGCCCGCCGAGGTGTTGTAGCGGTGCAACCGGCCATGTTGCATGACTGCAATGGCAGCCTCGATCCCGGCCTGCGGGATCGGCTCCTGCTGGGTAAAGCTGCCCCGGAAGGTTTCGGCTGACGATGGTGCGCTCATGCCTTCTCGGACCTTTTCAGCAACAGGAACAGCACCGTCGTCACCGC
>JAFLCY010000048.1:0-27321 GCA_017303485.1 Rhodobacterales bacterium | reverse complement strand
GGCAGCCCGCCGCGATCCAGAAGGCCACATCCGTCGACCGCCAGAGCCGATCCTCGGCCCAGAAATGCCCGAAGATCAGCGCGAAGAACACAGTGCCGAACAGCATCGCCAGGTTCATCACCGCCGAAAGACCGCCCTGCAACTCGCCCTGCGCGTCCTCGGGCACCCGCTTGGTCAACAGCGCCGTCAACAGCGGGTGCACGAAGCCTTCCGGCCCATGCAGGACCATCAGGACGAAGACCCCGAGGACCGACCAGACGAAGCCATAGCCCAGCACCACCAGCATCGCGCAGACCATCCCGAACAGAGCCACCCGCCATTCCCCGAACCGGGCCGTTACCGGCCCAGTCAGGAAGCCCTGGAACGCCCCGGCAATCAGCCCGAAGATGGCCAGCGTTCCGCCGACCATCGCTTCCGACCAGCCGAACTTGGCAATGCCCCAAAAGGTCCAGATTGCCGGATAGACCGAGGTGGAAAAGAAGAACAGCCCGAGCACCAGCACCATCGGCAACACGCCCCGGTAGGTCGCGAAGACCCGGAAGGCGCCAAAGGGATTGGCGCGCCACAGTTCGAACTTGCGCCGATTTTCGGGCGAAAGGGATTCGGGCAGCACGAACAAGCCGTACAGGAAGTTGATCAGCGAGATGCCCGCCGCCACCCAGAATGGCACACGCGGCCCCAACTCACCCAGAAGTCCACCGATGGCCGGGCCGATGACGAAGCCGACGCCAAAGGCAGCGCCCATGTAGCCGAAGGCCTTGGCCCGGTCGTCCGGGGCGGTGACATCGGCGATATAGGCCGATGCGATGATCCAGCTTGCCCCGCAGATACCCGCAATGATCCGGCCCACGAACAGCCATTCCAGCGTCGGCGCCAGCGCCATCAGGATGAAATCCATCCCCAGCCCGAAGATCGCCAGCAACAAGAGCGGCCGGCGTCCGTAGCGGTCGGCAAGATTGCCCATCAGCGGCGCGAAGACGAACTGCGCCAGGCTGAAGGCCGCGAACATCCAGCCGCCGATCACTGCGGCCCGGTCGATGGTCACGTGGCCCACATCCTCGATCAGCTTCGGCAGGACCGGCATGATCAGCCCGAAGCCCACCATGTCCAGAAAGACGGTGATCAGGACAAAGGTCACCGCATGCCGGCTGACCGGCCGGGGGGAACCGATAGTGGTTGCGGTGATCTCGCTCATGGCGCGCGACCCTATGGGTCGCGGCTGGAACTGTCAAACCGGTGTGGGGCCAACAGGCACGGACCCGACTTCGGCATCTGGCACCGTGTCACCACGTCCCGATCCCCCTGCTGAGCGCGCGCCACAACCGACCTGCACCCGGCACTTTCACCCGGCTTCAATCAGGCCGCGCAGAGCGCCCGTCACGCCAGAAGTCGCCCTGCCATGGCCGGCAGATCCTCGAACCGGTCCAGCAGGGCGGCAGGCTTGAACCGCTCCACCCCCCGCCCCTCCGGCCCGAACGTGACCAGCGCGACGGGCACCCCCGCCGCCACACCGGTCTTCGCATCTGTCTCGGTATCCCCGACCAGCATCGACCGCGCCACGGTCCCCCCCGCCCGCTCGACCGCCGCCCGGTAGGGCAAGGGATCGGGCTTCCTGACCGGAAAGGTATCCGCCCCGACCAGTGCCCCGAAGGCCCCCCGCACCCCCAGTTCGGCCAGAAGCAGGTCCGCCAACCCCTCCGGCTTGTTGGTGCAGACCGACACTGCGAACCCTGCTGTCTTCAGCCGCTCCACCGCCTCCATCGCGCCGGGATAAAGCCGGGTATGGGTCGCGATCCCCTGACGGTAAGCGTCCAGCAACACCGGATAGCCTGCATCCACATCCGCCTCGGTCCAGTCCATCTCCAGCCGGTCGAACCCCAGCCGCAGCATCGCCCGCCCGCCGTGAAAGGCCGTCAGCACATCCCCCGGCCCCAGCACAGCCCGAGGCAGCGCCACATTCGCCGCCGCCAGCAGATCCGCCGAGGTATCCGCCAAGGTTCCATCCAGATCGAAAACTACACAGCGCATTCGGGCATTCCTGTAACGTGGCGTGAGGACCGGCCCCCTTGCCACCCGGTTCCCGGGGGGTAAAACGGGCGCAACGATAAAGGAAGAGGCAGAATGCAGGTTTCAGTCATTGTTCTGGCAGCCGGTCAGGGCACGCGGATGAACTCCGATACGCCAAAGGTCCTCCACCAGGTCGCCGCCGCGCCCCTTCTGCACCACGCGATGCGGGCCAGCATGAGCCTTGATCCCGAGCGTACCGTGGTCGTCGTCGGACATGGCGCCGAGGCGGTGACCAAGGCCGCACTTGCCGAGAACCCGGACGCGCAGATCGTGGTTCAGGCCGAGCAGCTTGGCACCGGCCACGCGGTCCGTCAGGCCCTTCCCGCGCTTGAAGGGTTCGCCGGCAAGGTGATCGTCCTTTACGGCGATACCCCGTTCATCACGCCCGAGACGCTGGAAAAGCTCGCCAATTCCGCGGCCGATGTCACCGTACTCGGGTTCCATACCGACAGCCGACCGCAGCGCTATGGCAGGCTGGTGATGGAGGGCGACGCCCTGCTGCGGATCGTCGAATACAAGGACGCGACGGAAGCGGAGCGCGCCATCACCCTGATCAACTCCGGTGTCGTCGCCTGCGATGCGGCCGTGCTGGCCGACCTTGTCGCGGGCCTGACCAACACCAACGCGGCTGGCGAATACTACCTGACCGACATCCCCGCCGCCGCGCGCGCCCGTGGCCTGTCCGCCACCGCTGTCACCTGCCCCGAGGCCGAGACGCTTGGCATCGACACAAGGGCCAGTCTTGCCGAGGCCGAAGCCGCCTTCCAGGCCCGCGCCCGCGCCGAGGCGCTGGAAAACGGCGTCACCCTCACCGCGCCGGAAACCGTGTTCTTCGCGCTGGATACCCATGTCGGCCGCGACGCCATCATCGGCCCGAACGTCATGTTCGGCCCCGGTGTCACCGTGGAATCCGGCGCCGAGATCAAGGGGTTCTGCCATCTGGAAGGCTGCCACATCAGCCGTGGCGCGACTGTCGGCCCCTTCGCCCGCCTGCGTCCCGGCGCCGAACTGGCCGAGGACGTGCATGTCGGCAACTTCGTCGAGATCAAGAACGCGATCCTCGACGAAGGCGTGAAGGTCGGCCACCTGACCTATCTTGGCGATGCCCATGTGGGCGAGCATACCAACATTGGCGCGGGCACCGTGACCTGCAACTACGATGGCGTGATGAAGCATCGCACCACCATCGGCAAACGCGCCTTCATCGGGTCCGACACCATGCTGGTCGCCCCGGTGACGGTCGGCGACGGGGCGCTGACGGCCTCGGGGTCGGTGATCACCGAGGATGTGCCCGCGGAAGCGGTGGCCATCGGCCGGGCGCGGCAGGTCACCAAGCCGGGGCTTGCAACGCGGATGTTCGAGAGGCTGAGAGCCATCAAGGCTGCGAAGACGAAGGGTCAATAATCATGTGCGGTATTGTCGGAGTTCTGGGCAACCACGAGGCCGCCCCGCTGCTGGTCGAGGCGCTGAAACGGCTTGAATACCGCGGCTATGACAGCGCCGGGATCGCCACCGTCAATGCGGGCAAGCTGGACCGTCGCCGGGCGGTGGGCAAGCTGGTGAACCTGTCCGACCTTCTGGTCCACAACCCCTTGGCCGGAAAGGCCGGAATTGGCCATACCCGCTGGGCGACCCATGGCGCGGCCACCGTCTCCAATGCCCACCCGCACCGTGCGGGCGGGGTCGCCGTGGTCCACAACGGCATCATCGAGAACTTCCGCGAACTGCGCGCCGAACTGGCCGCAGATGGCTACACCCAGGAATCCGAGACCGATACCGAAACCATCGTCCTTCTGGTCAACCGCGCCATGGATGGCGGCGCTTCGCCCGTTGAGGCCGCAAAAGACACGCTCGCCCGGCTGCACGGGGCCTTCGCGCTTTGCTTTCTGTTCGACGGACAGGATGACCTGATGATCGCCGCCCGCAAGGGCTCTCCCCTCGCCATCGGCTGGGGTGAGGGAGAGATGTTCGTGGGGTCTGATGCGATTGCGCTCGCGCCGATGACCGACCGGATCACCTATCTGGAAGAGGGCGACTGGGCCATCGTCACCCGCGCCGGGGCCGAGATTTTCGACGCGCAGAATGCCCGCGCCAACCGGGCCGAGTCGCGCATCCAGCTGGATGCGACCCGGATCGAGAAGGCTGGCTACAAGCATTTCATGGCCAAGGAAATCGCCGAGCAGCCGGTGGTCATCGCCGACGCGCTGAAACACTACAGCACTCCTGACGGTGGTCTGAATCTGCCGAAAGGCTTTGATTTCAAAGGCGTTGCCCGCGTCACGCTGGTGGCCTGCGGCACCGCCTCCTATGCCTGCCATGTCGCGAAATACTGGTTCGAGCAGATCGCGGGCCTGCCCGCCGACATCGACATCGCCTCCGAGTTCCGCTACCGCGACCCGGTGCTGTCGCCCGCTTCGATGGCGATCTTCGTCAGCCAGTCGGGCGAAACCGCAGACACGCTCGCAGCACTCCGCCATGCGACGGGCAAGGTGGCCAAGGTCGTTTCGGTGGTCAACGTGCCCACCTCCTCCATTGCGCGGGAAAGCGACCTCGCGCTGCCGATCCTGGCGGGGGTGGAGGTCGGCGTCGCCTCGACCAAGGCCTTCACCTGCCAGTTGACCGTCCTTGCCCTCATGGCATTGAAGGCCGCGCAGGACCGGGGCCGGATCGACGCATCCACGCTCAAGGCCCGGCTTGCCAGCCTAAGCGCGCTGCCGGGGATGATGAACGTGGCCCTGTCGCTTTCGGACCCGATCGCGCGGGTGGCGGAAGACCTTGCCAAGGCGCAGGACATCCTGTTCCTCGGGCGCGGATCAATGTTCCCGCTGGCGCTGGAGGGTGCGCTGAAACTAAAGGAAATCAGCTACATCCACGCCGAAGGTTACGCATCGGGTGAACTGAAGCACGGCCCCATCGCGCTGATCGACGCCGCCGTCCCGGTGATCGTGCTGGCCCCGAAGGACGCGCTGTTCGACAAGACGGTGTCGAACATGCAGGAGGTGATGGCGCGGAAGGGCAAGGTGCTGCTGCTATCCGATGCCTCTGGCATCGAGGCCGCGGGCCCGGGCACCTGGAAAACGCTGACGCTGCCCACAGTCGACCCGCTCTGGGCGCCGATCCTCTATGCCGTCCCGGCGCAGCTGCTGGCCTATCACACCGCCATCGCCAAGGGCACCGATGTCGACCAGCCCCGGAACCTCGCGAAGTCGGTGACGGTGGAATAGATGTCGACCCCGCTCGACCAATTGAAGGCGCTTGGCAACCTCGCCAAGGCCACCGAGATGGCCGCCTACCACAAGGCCGACCGGCCCTACCTGGGGGTCCCGAACCCTGGGATCGACGCCCTCACCGATGCGTGGCGGGCAGAGCTTACGCTTGACGACCGGCTGGCGCTGGCAGCGGACTTGTGGCGCACGAACGTCCACGAGGCCCGGATCGCGGCGGCGAAGCTTATCACGCAGGCGCGCATCCGCCCCGATGAGACGGCGTGGGGGCTGATCCAGTCCTGGGTCCCCGACTTCGACGCCTGGGCGATTGCCGACCATGTCAGCATCGCGGGGCAGAAGCGTCTTGTCGCCGATCCCGCCCGGCTCGACACGGTCGAGGGCTGGGTCGCCAGTCCGCACATGTGGACCCGCCGCGCAGCGCTGGTGATGACGCTGCCCTGGACCAAGCAGAATTTCCCCAAGGACCATGACCTGGCGATCCGCGCCCGTGTGTTGGGCTGGTGCGCGACGCTGGCCCCGGACCGAGACTGGTTCATCCAGAAGGCCGTGGCCTGGTGGGTGCGGGATCTGTCGAAGCATGATGTCGAAGCCGCAAGGGGCTTTCTGCTGGCGCATGGCGACACGTTGAAGCCCTTTGCCCGGAAAGAGGCCGGGCGGCAACTGCCGATCCCGGAATGAAGAATGGCGGCCCAGGACGGACCGCCACTCCATCATACTCGACCTCCAACGGGAACCATGGTTAGACCCGGTGGCGTCTAGCGTTCGGTGCTGGCAAACTTGCTGGGAGCTGTGCCGCCCTTGTCGCTGCCGGCGTTGGTGGTGTCACCGCCATTGCCCCAGCCGTTGTTGCCTTTTTTTGTCTCCGTAGGTGGCTCGCAGCTGTTGTCTCCGCAAGCGAAGGCGGCCGAACCAAAACTCATCACCATTGCAAGAACAGTCGCTGCAGCAGTCAAATTCTTCGTTTTCACTGTTTTCCCTCCCTAATAAACGGGTGCAGCGAGTATACATGAATTCGGCAAGCCGCATATGTCCAAATGGCCACAAAGACGCCACATTTCAGCCACAATCCCCAAAACGAGTACAGTCTCGCAACTCAAGCGGGCATTCAGTTGAATTCGACAACAATTGATACATCGAGGACGAGGCCGCCGCGAGGCTGGCTTCACCCCTGACACGATATCAGGCGCCGCGGTTCCACTTCCAGCCTATACGGTCCAGAATCGGTCCGTAAGTTCCGGCCAGCGCCCGGATCGCTGCGCCATCCGTCCGCCCCGCCGGTTCCCAGCCCTTCGTTGCGATGCCGAGGATGCGGGGCGCGATCATGCCCTCGGCCTGGTCGTCCTCGGTGGTGAATTCGCCCCAGAAGCAGGCCTGCACCCCGACGATGCGGGGCGCGATGTCCTCGGCCCCCTTCGGCACCGGATCCCAGGCCACCGTCTTTTCCAGCGGCACGAAGCCCGCCCAGCTCGCGCCCCAGTCGTCGGGGTCGTCCGTGTGTGCCAGATCGAAATAGGCATTCTGCGCGGGGCACATCACCACATCATGCCCACGCCGCGCGGCCTCTACCCCCGGCCCCTGCCCGGTCCAGCTGAACAGAAGCGCCGCGTTACCGATGCCGCCCTGCACGCCCTTCGCCGCCTCTTCCCAGGCCGCGACCCGGATGCCCTTTGCCACCAGCCTGCCTGCAAGCCGGGCCAGCATCCATCCCTGCACGTCATCCGATGACACCAGGCCCTCGCGGGCCTTGAGCGCCGCAACCGCGGGCGAGCCGTCCCAGGCGCCGTGCGGCGCCTCGTCCGCGCCGAGATGCAACATGCCGAAGGGAAACCGGGCCGCGACCTCTTCGGTCAGCGGTTGCAGGACCTCCCATGTCGCGGGCATCGCCGGGTTGACGATGTTGTCGATATAGCCCTGGACCGAGGCTTCCTCACCATTGTCGCCGGGATCGCGCAGGCCCGGCAGCGCCTTGACCATGCCATGCGAATGCGCGGGCACCTCGATTTCCGGCAGGACCTCGATGTGAAGCGCCCGCGCCCGCGCCAGCACCCGCTCCACATCGGCGCGCGAATAGCTTCCGCCCGCCCGGATGCCGCCGCCGAAGACGCCCGGCACCAGTTCTCCCTCGCCCCGGAAGGCGGTGCGCTTCCAGAGGAGCGGCTGCGTCTCGACCTCCAGCCGGAAGGATTCGTCGTCCGAGAGGTGCCAGTGGAAACGGTTCATCTTCATGAGCGCCATCAGGTCCAGGAGCCGCAGGATGAAGTCGATCCCGAAAAAATGCCGCGCACAATCAAGGTGCTGGCCGCGCCAGCCAAAGCGCGGGCTGTCGGTGAGCGTGCCGCAGGGCAGTTTGCCGCCTGTGGTTTCCCGCAACGTCAGAAGCGTGATCCCGGCATTGTGCAGGCCTGCCGCCCCGCCGATGGCGACCGACAGCCCCTCCGGCGCAATCAGCAGCCGGTAGCCTTCGGGGCCGAGCGTAGCGTCCTCGCTTACCGCAAGCGCCGTCGCACCCGCCGCCAGCAATGGAACAAGACCCAGCCGCAATGCCAGCTGGTCCACCCCTTCCAGCGCGGCCACGGGGGCCAGTGCCGAGAAGGCCAGCATCTCACCTGATGACGTCCACTCCGTTGGCTGCGGCACCAGCGGCAGGCGGTCGGGGGCCAAGGGTGTCGCAGGCGGGCCGTCCCCGTCCCGCAACCCCAGATCCGTGCCCGGCGGCAGCGGCAGGCACTGTCGGCCAACCCGCAGGTAGGGGCCGAGCGGCAGCCAGGCCCGGTTGCGCGGATGATAGCGCGGGTCGGCGTGTTCCAGCACCACCTCATGTACCGACCCCGCAGCCAGGTCGGGCAAAGCCACCTCGGCATAGCCCGCGACGCGGCGGACGAGCGTGCCGCCCGCAGCCACCGCCGGTGCAGCCATCAGTGAAAAGCAGAAGACGGGGGCCGCTAGGGCGTGATCGGTGCCGATCTCGCACCGGATCTGTCGCCCGTCGATGCGGGCTCGAAACGTCAAAGTCATGGAGTGTCGAGCCTCAGTTCGGCGATGAAATCATAGATGTCGCTGCGGTAAAGACCACGAGTGAACTCGATCGGGCGGCCCGAGGGGACATAGGCCGTGCGGTCGATCCGCAGGACCGCCGCGCCTTCGGGCAGTAGCAGGAGCTTCGCGTCCGTCGCCGTCAGGTTGACCGCGGTGATCCGCTGTACGGCACGGGTCGGGGCAGTTCCGGCGCCGCGCAGCACGTCATACAGCGAGGTCTCCACGGCCTCGGGGTCGGGCAGCACGTCGGTGGGCAGCGAGGACCATTCCAGCGCCAGCGGCGTGTCGTCGGCAAACCGCAGTCGTTCCACCCGGGCGACCCGCTCGCCCGCCGACAGGCCCAGCGCCATCATCTCGTCCGGCGTCGGCAGGAAGAGGCCCCGGCGCAGGATGCGGCTGGAGGAGGTCTTGCCCCGCTGCCGCATGTACTCGGTGAAGGACAGAAGCGCCGAGAGCGAATGCTCCATCTTCGACTTGGGCGGCTTCACAAAGGTTCCCGCACCGCGCCGTTGTTCCAGCACCCCGTCTTCGACCAGTTGACTGACGGCCTTGCGGACAGTGACCCGACTGACATCGGCGATCAGCGCAAGTTCGCGTTCCGGCGGCAACTGGGTTTCGGGCGGCAGTTCACCGGCAGCAATCGCGGCCGAGAGGTGACGATACAGTTGCTCATACCGTGGGCCGCGGGCTGTCCGGAACCACGCTTCGGGGCGGTAAAGCGCTTGATCATCGTCCATCGAAGCCCCCGATTGGTATTGTTTTTATGCGACCAAGTCCCACGCGTCGGCACAGAATGATCCACTATTCCGCAAAAAAACAAGGGAAATCTGGCGATGGTCTGCCTTTTTTGCGAACTTGGTATTATGATGGTAGCAATGCCAATGATTTTTGGTATCGTTGACTCAACAAGATGATTCGACCGGTTTCGCCCTGCCACGGCGACCCGGACCGAACGCCACCGGAGGGGAACCGCATGTCGCTTGTCGCCGAGACCGCCGCGCCGGAACGGATGCAGCGCCGCGAGCTTTCCGAACGCGCCTTTGCCTGGCTGCTGATCTCGCCCGCGCTGGTGTTCATCGCGATCATCGTGGTCTGGCCACTGGTGGAAACGATCCGGCTGTCCTTCACCGATGCAACGCTGGGCGGGGAAAACTGGGTGGGCGTGACGAACTACACCGCCCTCTTCGGCGATCCGAAGTTCTGGCAGATCGTTGGCCGGACCTTCTACTGGATGGTCCTCGCCGTCAGTCTGAAGCTGATCGTCGGGCTGATCGGCGCCACGCTGCTGAACGCGGCGATCCCCGGCAAGGCGCTGTTCCGGGTGCTGGTGATGCCCCCCTGGGTGATCCCGGTCGCCATCGGCGTCATCGGCTGGAAATGGATGTACAACGGCTATTTCGGGCTGATCTCTGGACTGTTGCAGGAATTCGGCCTTGTGCAGGACCGGGTGGCGCTCTTGGCCACCAAGACCTCGGCCTTCTACTCGGCCATCGTCACCGATGTCTGGGTCGGCACGCCGATGGTCACGCTCTTCTTCCTGGCCGCCATGCAAGGTGTCAGCCGCGACCTTTACGAGGCCGCCTGGGTGGATGGCGCAAGCCGCTGGTATCGTTTCCGGCGGATCACCATTCCCCAGATCATGCCGGTGATCGTTTCCATGGCGCTCTTGTCCGCGATCTGGACCTTCAACAGCTTCGAGATCATCTGGATCCTCACCGAGGGCGGCCCGCGCGGGGCGACCACGACGCTGATCATCGAAACCTACAAGGTCGCGATCTCGGCCCAGCGCTTCGGCGAGGGTGCAGCGCGGGCGGTGGTGATCGTGGTGCTGCTCGCCTCCTTCTCGCTCTTCTACCTGTGGTTCCTGAACCGCGTGAACCGTCATTACGGGGCCAAGTGACATGCAGATCGACCGCCTCTCGCTTCTCCAGAAGATCGGCGTCTACATCGCCACCTTCGTTTTCCTCCTCTTCATCCTGATGCCCTTCATCGAGATGATCCGGGTCTCCCTGCGCCCGATGAGCCACCTGATGACCGCCGAATTCTCCTGGTGGTCCGAAGATTTCAGCCTGCAAGCCTACCGCGACATGTGGAAGACCGTGCCGCTTCTGGGGCGCTACATCTTCAACTCGATCTTCATCGCCTCGGCGGTGGCGATCCTGACGATGATCGTGGTGGTCCCGGCGGCCTATGCCTATGCCCGGCTCGACTTTCCGTTCAAGTCGCTCTCGCTTGGCGGGTTCCTTGCGGTGAACATGTTCACCGGCGCGGTGCTGTTGATCCCGCTCTACCGGGTGCTGCGCTCGCTCGGCATGCTCAATACCTACTGGGCGATGATCATCCCGGGGGTCGCCTTCCTGATCCCGACCGGCATCTGGCTTCTGCGCTCCTACCTGGAGAAGATCCCGCGCGAGCTGGAGGAAGCAGCCTTCGTCGACGGGGCCTCACGGCTTTACACCCTGCGCCGCGTGGTGATCCCGCTGGCGGTTCCCGGCCTGATCGTGGTCGGAACCGCCGTCTACATCGGCGCCTATGCCCAGCAGTTCCTGTTCGCGATCACCTTCAACAATGTCCGCGAACTGCAGCCGCTGCCTGCTGGCCTGTTCGAATTCGTCGGCTACCAGGACACCACCTGGAACGAGCTGATGGCCGCAGCACTGACGGGGATCACGCCTGTGATGGTCGTGTTCCTGTTCCTGCAGAAATACCTCGTCGCGGGCCTGACCGCAGGCGCGGTGAAAGAGTGACCAACAACAGACAACCAACCAAGGGAGAACGAAGAATGACCCATCTCAAGACCCTGACCGTCGCCGCTGGCCTTCTGGCCGGAACGGCGCTCTCGGCCCAGGCGCAAGAGCTGCACTTCATCATGTGTGGCGGCGAAGTGCGCCCGGCCGACCAGGTAGTGATCGACAAGTTCCAGGCCGACAATCCCGGCGTCACCGTGAAGATGGAAGCGGTGGAATGGGGCACCTGCCAGGACAAGTCGATGCAGCTTGCCGCCGCCGGTGACCCGCCGGACGTGGCCTACATGGGCTCGCGCACCCTGCGCCAGCTGGCCAAGAACGACCTGATCGTTCCCGTCACCTTCACGCCCGAGGAAGAAGCCGCCTTCCAGCCCGGCGTTCTCAAGACCGTCAGCAACGGCGGCCAGTACTGGGGTATTCCGCACGCCTTCTCGACCAAGGCGCTCTACATCAACTGCACCGTGGTCGAGGCCGCCGGCGCCGAATGCAAGGCGCCCGCCGACTGGACCGAACTTGTCGCCCTGGCGAAGACCGTGACCGACAACACCGACGCCGCAGGCATCGGCATCGCCGGCAAGGACTTCGACAACACGATGCACATGTTCCTCGACTTCCTCTATTCGAACGGCGGCAAGGTCTACAACGACGACGGCACGCCCGCACTCGACAGCAAGGAAACCCGCGAGACGCTGCAACTTTACGCAGACCTGCTGCCCTACATGGAATCCGGTCCGACCGAATGGGAACGCGACCAGATGAAGGACCTGTTCAACGACGGGCAGATCGCCATGTACGTCTCTGGTCCCTGGGGCGAAGCCCAGCACAAGGACAAGGTGCCGAACCAGATCGTCGCGCCCGTTCCGCATGGCCCGTCGGGCACCAACGGCACGATCCTGATCACCGACTCTCTGGCGGTCTTCAAGGGCACCGGCAACGAGGAACTGGCGACCAAGCTGGCCAAGGCGCTCACCTCGGGCGAGGCGCAGTATGACCTCGACATGACCTGGGGCCTGACGCCGATCCTCGACTACGAAAAACTTGGCATGACCGACGTGTTCTACACCAAGGGCAACTGGCCGGTCTTCGTGGCGGGCATCTCGACCGGCGGACCCGAGCCGATGGTCGAGGACTTCAAGGCCCTGCAGGCAGTGTTCACCAACATGATCCAGGGCATCATGCTGAACGAAGGCACGGTGGACGAACTGGTGACGCAAGCGGGTGTCGAACTCGCCGCCGTTCGCTGACCTGACCTCCCGGGGGCGCGGTCGTCGCGCCCCCATCTTCCCGCCCTTCCTCTACCCAAGGACGCGCCCATGGCCACGCTTGACCTGCAGACCCTCACGAAGTCCTTCGGCTCCGCCAAGGTGCTGACCGGCATCGACCTTGCGATCCGCGACAAGGAGTTCGTCGTCTTCGTCGGCCCTTCGGGCTGCGGCAAGTCCACGCTCCTGCGCATCATCGCGGGGCTGGAGGCCGCCACCACCGGGCACATCCTGATCGACGGCGTCGATGTCTCGGCCGCCGCCCCGGTTGATCGCGGCATCTCGATGGTATTCCAGAGTTACGCCCTTTACCCCCATCTCTCGGTCTACGAGAACATCGCTTTCCCCCTCCGCGTCGCCCGCTTCCCCGAGGCCGAGGTGAAGCAGAAGGTCGGCCGCGCCGCCGAGATCCTGCAACTGACGGAAAAGCTGAACCTGAAGCCCGGCCAATTGTCGGGCGGCCAGCGCCAGCGCGTGGCCATCGGTCGGTCCATCGTCCGCAATCCCAAGGTCTTTCTCTTCGACGAACCGCTCTCCAACCTCGACGCCGCGCTGCGCGGCGAGATGCGGGTCGAGCTGTCCGCCCTGCAGCGCGACCTCGACGCAACGATGATCTATGTCACCCACGACCAGGTCGAGGCGATGACCATGGCGCACCGCATCGTCGTGTTGAACAAGGGCCGCATCGAACAGTTCGGCACGCCGATGGAGCTGTATCACCACCCCGCGACCAAGTTCGTCGCCACCTTCATCGGCCAGCCCAACATGAACCTGATCCCCGCCACCGTCACTGGCACCGGGGCCGAAGGTGTGACGGTCGAATTCCTCGGCGGCGCGAAGATGACGCTTCCGGTCGATCCCGCCAATGCCCGCAAGGGCGACAAGGTCGAGGTCGGCGTCCGCCCGGAAAACCTGCAGGTCGGCCAGGGCATCGCCATGCGGCTTCGCGTCCTGGAACGCCTTGGCGGCACCGCCATCGCCTATGGCCAGATGGCCGACGGGCTGAAGCTCTGCGCCGCACTTCCGGGCGATACCACGGTCCATGAAGGCGAGGAGGTCGGCCTGACCTTCGCTCCGGCCGACGCCCATGTCTTTGATACCGAAGGCCGCGTGATGCGGCGGCGGCAGGCGCCCGCGCTCGCCGCCTGAACGAAGGAGAATTCGATGCGTATCGTCACCTCGGGCATCGGCCTGCGGGCAGGCAATGTCTTGACCACCTTGCGCGAGGAAATGCCCGAGGCTGAGTTCGTCGGTTACTACGACCCCCAGCCCACGCATCTGGAGATGATCGGGACCGATACGCCGCGCTACCCGTCGGTCGAGGCGATGCTGTCGGACGCCAAACCCGACCTCTACTGCGTCTTCTCGCCGAACATCTTCCACCTCGACCAGATCCGGCTCGGGCTTGAGGCGGGAGTGCAGGTCTTCACCGAAAAGCCGGTCGTCGTCTCGATCGAGGAGACTCTGGAACTCGCCCGGTTGTTGGCTCAGCACGGCGGAGTCAATCGCGCGATGGTTGGCCTCGTCCTGCGCTATTCGCAGCACATGGTCGACCTCCGCGCGGCGCAGGCGCAGGGTTGGCTGGGCGAAGTCACCAGCCTTGAGGCGAACGAACACATCGGCCCCTACCACGGCGCCTTCTTCATGCGCGACTGGCGGCGCAAGACCGGCCTCGCGGGCGGCTTCATGCTGGAAAAATGCTGCCACGACCTCGACATCTACAACATGGTCACCGGCTCGCGTCCCCGGCGTGTTGCCAGCTTCGGCGGACGGAAAAGCTTTGTCCCCGCCAATGCGCCGAAGTCGAATGCCGAGGCCGAGATCTTCCACGTCAAGAAGTCCGTCTGGGAATCGACCGACGATCCTTTCCTGTCGGACGGCGACATCATAGACTACCAGACCGCGATCCTTGAGTACGAAACCGGCTCTAGCCTCGCCTTCCACACCAACCTGAACGTGCCGGACGAACACCGCCGCTTCTGCGTGATGGGCACGCATGGCATGGCCGAGGGCGATTTCGTCCGCGGCTTCCTGAAAGTCACCGCCCGCGACGGCCGCCGCCTCGCTGACCACGACTACACCCAAGGCACCGCGATGAAGGGCGCGCATTACGGCGCCGACCAGCTCATGTGCCGCGACATCACCGCCTATCTGCGTGGGCAGGCCGACCAGCTCCCCGTCTCCATCCTCGACGCAATGGAGGCGGGCATCGCCGCTATCGCCCTTGATCAGGCGCGCATGACGGGCCAGGTCGTCGACCTTACCGAAACCTGGACCCGGCTTGATGCCCACGGGTTGCGCGCATGATCCGGCGTCCCTCACATTCCGGCGTAAATGCCCAACGCCAGCCCGCCATTCATTGCCACCGGACCATCCATCCTGGACGAGTTTCCAAATGATCGACCTTCCCCCCGACGCAGGCCAGCACATGTCGCGCGAGATCGCCGAGGCTCCGGCGGTCTTCGCGGCCTCTGTCGCGCAACCTGTCGTCCTGCCGGACCTGACCAATCTCCGCGCGATCTACACTGTCGCGCGGGGCTCGTCCGATGCAGCCGCCAACGTCCTTGCCTATGAATTCATGCGCGAGACCGGCCTTCCCGTGACCTCGCTTCCGCCCTCGGTCTTTTCGGTTGGCCAGGGCGTCCGGCTTGCCGGAACGGCCGTCCTTGTCGTGTCGCAATCGGGCGCCTCGGATGACCTCGTCCGCTCTGCCCAGGGCGCGCGCAAGGCCGAGGCGACCGTCCTTGCCCTGACCAATGCCCCCGGCAGCCCGGTCGAGGCTGCCGCCGACTGCACCATCCGCATCGGTGCCGGGCCCGAACTTGCCGTTCCGGCAACCAAGTCGGTGATCGGCGCCATTGCGGGCGGCATGGCGCTCCTCTCGGCCCTTGCCCCCGACTATGCGCGGCGCGCCGAGGCTTCGGCCCAGGCCTTCGCCATCCTTCAGGACACGAGCCTGCCACAGTCGCGGGCCATCCTCGCTGCACTCTTGCGCGCCAGCCACGTCTACGTCATCGGTCGCGACACCGGCTATGGCGCCGCGCAGGAACTTGCGCTGAAGCTCAAGGAATGCTGCGCGCTGCATGCCGAGGCCTATTCCTCAAGCGAAGTCCTGCACGGCCCCCTGCAACTGGTGACCAACCCGCTCCTGATCCTGATCCTCGACACCGAACAGCCAGAGGTTCAGGACAGCCTCGACACGGCGGAACAGCGCTTTCGCGCCGCAGGCGGCACTGTCGTCCGACTGCGCCCGTCGGATGCGGGCGCGACCGGCCTCACTCCCGCCGCCGCTGCCGCCGCGCTCCTTTGCCTGACCTACCCGCTTGTCATGCAAACCGCCCTTGCCCTCGGCCACGATCCCGATCATCCGACAACGCTGGCCAAGGTGACCCAGACCCGATGACCCGCCCAGAAGAAGCCAGACCATGACCGATCTTACCCGCCACGCCACCTTCCGCGAAATCCTGTCCCAGCCCGGCATCTGGCGCGACTGGGGCGCGGGGCTGCCCGTGGCCGAGCTTCGCCAGTGGATTGCCGCAACCGGCGTCGGCGACGTCTGGTTCTGTGGTGCGGGAACCTCGGCCTATATCGGCGATATCCTCGCTGCCGGTCTCGAAGGCCAGCCCGGCCTCCGCCTGCGCTCTGTCCCCACCACCGACATCGTCGCCCGTCCGCATGTCTACCTGCGCGGCGCGCCGAAGCTGATCGTCAGCTTCGGCCGGTCCGGCAACTCCACCGAATCCATCGGCCTTCTCGATGCGCTGGACGCCCTTGCGCCGACCTGGCCACGCCTCAACATCACCTGCAACGCCACCTCGGCTCTGGCCACCCGACCCGGCGCAAAAGTCATCGTCCTGCCCGAAGCCACCCATGACCAGGGCTTCGCGATGACCTCCAGCTTCTCCACCATGCTTCTGACGGCCGCGGCCCTCTTCGACCTCACCCTGCCGGTCGGCGACGCTGCGGCCCGCTTCGCTACCCTCGCCGACACGCTGCAGACCCTGCTTCCTGGTTTCGTCGCCGATGCCGGCTCCGCCCGCCGCCCCGCCCGGGCAGTCTTCACCGGTTCCGGCCCGCTTGCCTTCGCTGCCCGCGAGGCGGCGCTGAAGGTGATGGAGCTTTCCGCAGGCCAGGTCCCCGCACTTTGGGATTCCACGCTCGGCTTCCGACATGGTCCGAAAAGCTTCACCACCCCCGGCACCGACCTCTGGCTCTTCCGCTCGGCCGATCCCCTGACCCGCGCCTATGACGAGGACCTTCTGACCGAGCTTCGCGCGCAGTTCCCGAATTCCAGGATTACGGCCCCCGATATCGCCCAACCCGGTGGCGACCTCTGGTCCGCCCCGCTCTACGTCGCCCTTGCGCAAGTCCTCGCCGTCGTCTGGTCCGACGCCCTTGGCCTTGGCGTCGATGACCCCTTTGCGGGCCAGGGCACCCTGACCCGCGTCGTCTCGGGCGTCCGCCTCCATCCGGTGACGCCATGATCGCAGCGGGCATCGACCTCGGCGGCACCAAGATCGAGGCGCAGGTCTTTGCCTCCGACTGGTCCCTTGCCGCCCGCCAGCGCTGGCCCACGCCGAAGGACTATCCCGACCTCGTCGCCGCCATGGTCACGGCGATCCGCTGGTGCGAAACCCATGGCGCTGCGCTACCTGTCGGCATTTCCGCCGCTGGTCTGGTTCACCCGCACACCGGCCTTGCACTGACTTCGAACCTCTCGGCCACCGGCAGGCCGTTCCCGGCCGACATCACCGCCGCCGCGGGCCGCCACGTCGCCTGGATCAACGACTGCCGCGCCCTTGCGCTCTCCGAGGCCAAGCTTGGCGCTGCCCGGGACGCGGACCCTGCGGTCGGTCTCATCCTTGGCACTGGCGTCGCGGGCGGCGTTGTGACCGGAGGGCGCCTGCTGCCGTCGCCCGCCGCCACGGGGGGTGAGTTCGGCCATTTCCCCCTTGCCGCCGGACCCATTGTCGCGCACGGCCTGCCGATCCTCGCCTGCGGCTGCGGCCGCCAGGGCTGCACCGAGACCTATCTTTCCGCCCCCGGCCTCGCCCGCATCGCAGCCCGGTTGACCGGGCAGACTCAATCCCCCGAAATGATCGTCGCAGGTCGCTCCACTGTCCCTGCATTCGCCATGGCCTGGGAAATCTGGCTCGACCTTGCCACCGATTTCTTTGTGACCCTCTGCCTGACCATCGACCCGGAGGTCATCGTTATCGGTGGCGGCCTCTCCCGCGTCCCCGGCCTGAGCGAGGATCTCACCCGCCGCCTGACACAGGCCTCGCTCGGCGGCTTCCCGATCCCGATGATCCGCATCGCAGAGGGCGGCGATGCCTCCGGCGCGCGCGGTGCGGCCCTGCATGCAGTGAACGAGATCGCAAGGGAGGCACAGAATGCCTGACCTCGCCCGGATGATTGCCCGGAACCGAGCCGGGGAAGCCGTCGCCATCCCGTCCGTCTGCACTGCCCATCCCGATGCGCTGGAGGCCTCGCTGACCCTGGCCGAAACCCTCGACCAGCCCATTGTGGTCGAGGCCACGTCCAACCAGGTCAATCAGGATGGTGGCTACACCGGCCTTCGCCCCGCCGACTTCATCGCCTTCGTCGAATGCATCGCCAGCCGCGCGCGCGTCGACCCGACCCGCATCCTGTTCGGTGGCGACCATCTCGGCCCCCAGGCCTGGCGCAAGTTGCCCGCATCCGGGGCGATGGAAAAGGCGCACCGGATGGTTGCTGACTACGCCGCCGCCGGTTTCACCAAGATCCACCTCGACTGCTCTGAAGGCTGCGCGGGCGAACCCGCCCAGCTTCCCGACGCCATCACCGCCAGCCGATCTGCCGCGCTGGCTGCCACCGCGCTTGAACACGCATCGGACCCTGCCAAACTCATCTTCGTCATCGGCACCGAAGTACCGCCCCCGGGCGGCGCCCGCACCGACGACCATGGCGACATTCCCCCGACCACGCCTGACGCCGCGAAAGCCACCCTCGCCGCCCATCGCGAGGCTTTCAGCGCCCTGAACCTGCCCCTGAGCCAGATCGGCGGCCTTGTCGTCCAGCCGGGGGTCGAGTTCTCGCCGATGGAGGTCCACCACCTGCCACTCGCCCGCGATCCCCACCTCCTCGACGCATTGGCTGGCTGGCCCGACCTCTGCCTTGAAGCCCATTCCACCGACTACCAGCACACCGCGGCCTACCCCCGCCTGGCCGAGCTTGGTTTCGCCTTCCAGAAGGTCGGCCCCGCCCTTACCTTCGCCTGGCGCGAGGCGCTGTATGCCCTCGACGCGATCCGCTGCCAGAATGGCTGGGCCAGCGGCCCTTCACTGGCCGACAGGATGGAAGCGGTGATGCTGGAGAATCCGGCCTACTGGCAGGCCCATATCCATGGCCACACGGCCGACCCGAGGACCGAGCGTCACTTCGGCCTCGCCGACCGCATCCGCTACTACTGGCCCCACCCCATGGCGCAAGAGGCCGTCCAGCGCCTCATGTCCGATCTCGCCGACAAACGCCTGCCCGACCCGGTACTTGCCGCGCATTTCCGCGCGGACGAGATTGCCAGCGCCCGCGCCAGCCACTATGCCCTGCCCCGCGCTCTGGCCCTCGCCCGGGTGCAAACCGCCCTCCGCCCCTATTTCTTCACGGGATCCCGGTCATGATCGCCAAACCCGACCTCTGGCTTCTCCCGGATGCGATCTTTGACGGACAGTCGCTGCGACAGGGCGCAGCCCTCGGCGTCGCGGGCAGCCGCAGCCTGCTGATCGACACGCCCCCGCCGGGCGCCCCCGTCCGGCGCCTCAAGGGCACTCTCACCCCCGGCTTCCTAGACCTGCAGGTCAACGGTGGCGGCGACGCGCTCCTGAACAACGACCAGTCGCCCGAGGCGCTGTCCCGAATGGCCGCCGCACACCGCCGCTTCGGCACCGTGGGCATCCTGCCCACCGTCATCACCGACGCCCCCGAAGTCCTCGGCCGGGCGGTGGATGCGGTGATCGCCGCCAAAGGGGGGCGGGGCCTTCTCGGGCTTCACATCGAAGGCCCGCACCTCTCGACTCCCCGTCGCGGAACTCATGCGGCACAGTGGATTCGCCCGTTCGAGCCCGCCACCCTAGCCCACGTCCAGCGCCTGCGCGGCGAAGGGATCTTCGTCAAGATCACCGTCGCCCCGGAAAACGTGACGCCCTTGCAGGTCCGCCAGCTTGCCGCGACCGGGGCCGTCGTCTCGATCGGTCATTCCGACGCGACAGCCGAGGAGACCCGCACCCTCCTGGATGCCGGGGCCAGCTGCTTCACCCATCTCTTCAACGCGATGTCGCCGATGCTGAACCGCGCCCCCGGCGTGACGGGTGCCTGCATCAATTCGACCGCTTACGCCGGCATCATCTGCGACGGCATCCACGTTGCCGACGAAATGGTCGGCCTCGCCATCCGCGCCCGCCCGCAGCCAGGCCGCATGTTCCTCGTCTCCGACGCGATGAGTACCGTTGGCGGCTCCGATCATTTCCGCCTTTACGGCCAGGACGTCTGGCTGAAGGACGGTCGCCTGGTGAACGCCGAAGGCTCGCTCGCCGGGGCCCATGTCACCATGGCCGAAGGCCTCCACCGTCTGATCGCCAGGGTCGGCACCCCGCCTGAAACCGCGCTCGACATGGCCGTTGCCGCCCCCGCACGCCTCCTCGGTCGCACAGAACTCGCCGCGCCCGAAAACCGCGACCTCGCCGATCTCCTTCTTCTCGACGACGACTGGACAGTCACCGGCACGCTCGCCGCCGCTCTCGACCGCGAGCCCGCCTGATCAAGGTCAGCGCGGCAATATGCTTGCTCTTTTCCAAAATACTCTGGGGGTTTGGGGGCAAGGCCCCCTATCTCCCAGCCTCTGCGCGTTCTTCACGCGCGGAGGCGAGACAAGAAGATTGCGCGAAGCGCTCAGTTCGCAAGGCGCCCGTGGCTAGGGTCCATAGACGGTGACCTGCGGCAGGTCGGTCAGGCTCAGGCCCAGTGCCTGAAACGCCGACAGCGACAAAAGCGCCCCGCCGGTCCCCGGGCGAAGCTCGACCGCAAGGCTCTTTCCCGCCGCCGTCGCGATCCTGCCCTGTGCCTTCTCCTTGACCAGCGCCGAGGACAGCCAGAGCCCCTGCTCCGCCGGGGCCCCCAGCGCCACCACCACGCGGCCCAGTTCCCGCTCCCCGCCCTTGGCCGGGGCCGCCAGCGCCGCCGCCTTCTCTTCCGCCGAGGTCTTGTCCAGCGTCTCCGCGCTGACCGCGCGCGCGCCGAGGGTCGTCGTCGAGACCGCCGGGGCAAATTCCGTCGCCGGGGGCGCATCGCCCGGCCCGGTTACGCCTGTCCGACCCTCCTCCTTCTGGAACAGGGAACAGCCGGACAGGGCAAGCGCACAAACGGTAAGCAGGGCAAGATGTCTCATGGGCGCAGCCTAGCCTGACGGTGTTTGTGCCGCAATCGTCGTGTCCGTACTTGTGCGTCTTTGCGCGTCGGCCTACTTTTCCCACATGCTTTCGCTCATCGATCCCTTTGCCCGCGCGATCAGCTACCTGCGCGTCTCGGTCACGGACCGCTGCGATTTCCGTTGCACCTATTGCATGTCGGAACACATGACCTTCCTGCCAAAGGCCGATCTCCTCAGCCTTGAGGAGCTTGATCGCCTCTGTTCCCGCTTCATCGGCATGGGTGTCTCGAAACTCCGCATCACCGGCGGGGAACCTCTGGTCCGCAAGGGCATCCTCACCTTCTTCGAGGCGATGTCGCGCCATCTTCAGACCGGCGCGCTGAAAGAGCTGACCCTTACCACCAATGGCAGCCAGCTGGCAAAGTTCGCCCAGCCCCTCGCCGATCTCGGAGTCCGCCGGGTCAACGTCTCGCTCGATACGCTCGACGCCGCGAAATTCGCACAGATCACCCGCTGGGGCCGCCTGCCCCAGGTCCTGGATGGAATCGCCGCCGCCCGCGCCGCCGGTCTCCGCGTCAAGATCAACGCCGTCGCGTTGAAAGGCTTCAACGAGGACGAGCTTTTCTCCCTGGTCGACTGGTGCGCCCGCGAAGGTCACGACCTGACCTTCATCGAGGTCATGCCGATGGGCGAGGATATGGGCGATGGCCTGCGGCTTGACCAGTACTGGCCGCTGAAGGACCTTCGCGCCCGGCTGGCGGACCGCCTGACCCTTACCGATCTGACCGAACGCAGCGGCGGCCCCGCCCGCTATGTCAGGATCGGGGAGACCGGCCAGAAGGTCGGCTTCATCACGCCCCTCACCCACAATTTCTGCGAAAGCTGCAACCGGGTCCGGCTGACCTGCACCGGCCAGCTTTACATGTGCCTCGGGCAAGAGGACATGGCCGACCTCCGCGCGCCCCTTCGCGCCAGTTCGGACGACGCCAGCGTCGACGAGGCAATCCGCGCCGCCATCGCCCGCAAGCCCAAGGGGCATGACTTCGACTATTCCCGCCAGAAGGTCGCGGGCCAGATGACCCGCCACATGAGCCATACCGGCGGTTAGTTCCGATTCGGAACACGGGCTTGGGGTCAGTCACCGACCCGCCTCCCGGAACCCCTCACTTCGTCAGGATCAGCTTTCCGGCCCGGGTAATCCGCAGGGAATAGACCTGCCCGTCCAGCACGACACGCGCCAGGCTTCCGCCTTCGGTCAGCGCACGCGCGTCATGTACCGGGGTCGCATCCGCCGTCAGCCAGGGTTCGACACGGGCATTCATTTCCGCCCCTCCAGCCGGGCGAACAGCGCCTCCAGCATCTGAGCCGGGAGGAGTCCCGAGGCTGCGGTCATGAACAACTCCAAAAAATCGGCACGCGGCGCCGTATCGCGGTCGGGCATGGTGAACTCCACCTGATTGAAGGACACCGGGCGTGCCCCCGATTCAAGATCAGCTGGGCTGGCTAGGCTTCTGCCGGCTATCCTGAGCAAAACACTCGGACTTGTCAACCGCACATTCCGCTGGCCCCCCGCGTCGCAATGGCTATCCTGCCGCCCGGACCTTCGACCATGACCCAAGACCCAGCCGGTTCCCTTCTTTCCCTGCCGCCGCCGTGCCTGCCCGCGCAGGCCCTCGCCCGGCTTGCCGCGGCCCATTGGGGCCTTGAGGGTGCGCTGCATCCCCTCACCTCGGAACGCGACCAGAACCACCGGATCGACAGCGCCCAGGGCCAGTTCACCCTGAAACTCGCCAACCCGGCCGAGCCCGGACCATTGACCGAGTTCCAGACCCTCGCACTACTTCATGTCGCACGGAAAGCGCCCGATCTCCCCACCCCCCGCGTGATTCCCGCCCGCGATGGCCGCCCGGTGATTTCCACACCCGACGGCGCGCTTCGCCTGCTCACCTGGCTCGCAGGTACGCCGCTGGCCCATCTTCCCCGGACCTCCGCACTGGCGACAGCCATTGGCGCTGCGCTTGGCCAGCTTGACGCCACTCTCGCCAGCTTTCACCACCTGGCGGCCGACCATCACCTGCTCTGGGACATCCGCAACGCCAGCGACCTCGCTCCGCTGGCCGACGCTCTCCCCGACGCCCTCAGACCGCGGATCACCGGCTTTCTCGACCATTTCCGCGCCACGACCGCACCGGCCCTCGCCCGGTTGCCGCGCCAGGTGATCCACGGCGATTTCAACCCCCACAACCTCCTCGCCGACGCCGCCGATCCCGCCCGGCTGACCGGCATCCTCGACTTCGGCGACATGACGCTTTCGTATCGCGTCTGCGACCTCGCCGTCGCCGCCTCCTACCTGATCGAGCCGTCCGACCCGGCTGCCCTTGTCCTCCCCCTTGCCCGCGCCTACCACCGCGCCAACCCGCTGACGGAATCCGAGCTTCGCCTCCTGCCAGACCTGATCACCGCGCGCCTTGCCACCACGCTGACCATTTCCGCCTGGCGAGCCGCGCGCTATCCTGACAACGCCGCCTACATCCTGCGCAATGCCCCCACCTCCCGCGCGGGCCTCGATGCGCTGACCAACCCGGCCGCGCTGGCCGATGCCCTCCTCAAAGCCTGCGAAAGGCCCTGCCCATGACCCGCCAGACCGCGATGCTGAATGCCTACACCCCCGGCGCTGGCCACCTCTCACCGGAGGACGCGGCACTGGCCGCCCGCCGCGCCGCCGCCCTTGGCCCCGCCTATCGCCTGTTCTACGAAACCCCGGTCCATCTGGTCCGGGGCGAAGGGGTCCACCTCTACGATCCGGACGGCAACGCCTATCTCGACACCTACAACAACGTCGCCTCCGTCGGCCATTGCCACCCGCGCGTGGTCGCGGCGATGGCCGCTCAGGCTGGCACCCTTGCCACCCACACCCGCTACCTGCATGACGGCATCCTCGCCTATGCCGAGCGTCTTCTCGCCCTTTTCCCGCCCGAACTTTCGCATGTGATGTTTACCTGCACCGGGTCCGAGGCGAACGATCTCGCGCTGCGCATCGCCCGTGCAGCGACCGGCGGCACCGGCATCATCGTCACCGACAACGCCTATCACGGCGTCACCCTGGCCACTGCCGAGATGTCGATGTCGATCGGTGCCGCCGTAGCGCCCGGCCCGACCGTCTTCCCTGTCCCGGCACCTTCGGCTGCAAACTATCCGAAGGGCATTGCGGCAGGCTTTGCTCAGGCCGTCTCCGATGCCTGTGACCGGATGGCCGCGCAGGGCATCCGGCCCGCGCTCCTGATCGTCGACACGATCTTTTCCTCCGATGGCGTCTTTCCGGACCCCGAGGGCTTCCTGGAGCCCGCCGCCGATGCGATCCGCGCACGGGGCGGTCTTTTCCTGGCCGACGAGGTACAGCCGGGCTTCGGCCGCACCGGCAGCCAGTTCTGGGGCTTCCAGCGCCACGGCCTCATCCCCGACATGGTGTCGATGGGCAAGCCGATGGGCAACGGCTACCCGCTTGCGGGGTTGGCCCTGCGTCCGGACACCATCGCGGAATTCGGGCAGAAGGCGCGCTATTTCAACACGTTCGGCGGCAATGCCGTGGCCGCTGCCGTCGGAATGGCTGTCCTTGACGTGATCCGGGACGAAGGGTTGCAGCAGAATGCCGCCACCGTGGGACATGCCTTCACCCAAGGGCTGAGGACGCTTGCGCAACGCCATGAAAGTCTTGGTGAAACGCGATCTGCCGGACTGTTCATCGGCCAGACCATCCTGACCGATGGCCAGCCCGATCCTGCCCGTACCGCCCGCCTCGTCAATGCTCTCCGCGAGAACAGGATCCTTGTCAGTTCGACCGGTCCGCAGGGGGACAGCCTGAAGATTCGACCGCCACTCCCCTTCAGCCTCGCGAATGTCGACCAGTTCCTGACCACGCTGGATCGCCTGCTGCCGACACTCTGACCCGCAGGGGCTGCACCGGTTCAGGCCGCCTTCGCGCGTCTGCCTGCGGTCATGCGCCGTCCGTCGCGGATGTTCAGCCCCAGGAGCAGGATATTGGCGGCCCCGGCGATCAGTTCGATGGCCTGAACCACCTGAAAGCTGGTGTCGAACGCGCCTTCGCCTGCCTTCGCGGCCAGGAACAGCGCCGAGGGGATCAGCACCAAAAGCCCGTTCGCCGCGATGAATGGCATCCGCTTGCGCTTGGCGCCGAGGATGCCGGCCTTGCGCCCCCGGGCGAGTCTCATTCCGGTCGCGCCGGCAAGCGCCATCGCCGGGACGAGGATCAGGAACCCCCAGGGAACCGAGGTCTTCACCGCCACGATCGCCGCGCGGTCCAGCAGCAGTTCCGCCACGACGGTCGAGGTCCAGAAACTGGCGATGGTCAGGAACGCCACCGCACCACTGAGCTTGTGTAGTTGGGGAATCATGGTACTCTCCATTTTGATAGCTTGCTATCTATATTACATAGCAAGCTATCCTTTTCAAGAGGACAACATGACATTCGAGCGCAAGACCTCGGCCGGGTATCTGGTCAACCACATGGCACGGCTCTTCGCGCGCCATCTGGAAGCGCGGCTGAAGGCCCAGGGGATCGCACTCGGCGCTTTTCCCGCGCTTCTGCACCTTTGGGAGCAGGACGGTCTTACCCAGCGGGATCTGGTGGAGCGTCTGGGAATCGAGCAACCGACCATGGCAGCCACCCTCTCCCGGATGGAGCGCGATGGCCTGATCACCCGTCAGCGCGACCCAGGCGATGCAAGGGCCCAGCGGATTCACCTGACCGACCATGCCCGCGGGCTGCGCGCCGCCGCCTTGGCGGAGGCATCAGCCGTGAACGACATCGCGACCGGAACCCTGACAGCCGCGGAACGCGAGCAGTTCCTGGCGATCACCAGCCGCATCATTGCGGCACTGGAACCATCCCGTTCCTCGGACATGTGACCGCCCGCCGGGCAGGCTCATAAACTACATTAATATCTACACTCAATGTACTAATATATAATATGTATTTCTCATCCGTGTGCGGACAATCTCAACCCAATGCATAGCCCGCGCCGCGCACCGTCCGCACCGGATCGTCGCCGCCGTGAAGCATCAGCGACTTCCGCAGCCGCCCGACATGCACGTCCACCGTCCGGGTATCGACATAGATGTCGCGCCCCCAGACGAGGTCCAGGAGCTGCTCGCGCGAAAACACCCGGCCCGGCCGCTCCATCAGCGTGACCAGCAGCTTGAACTCGGTCGGCCCCAGCTTCAGCACCTTGTCCGCCCGGTAGACCCGGTGGCTTTCGGGGTCGAGCCGGATATCCTCATGCTCCAGAAGCATCCCAGCGGTCGAGGGCCGGACCCGCCGCAGCTGCGCCCGGGCGCGGGCCATCAGCTCCAGCACCGAATAGGGCTTTACCACATAGTCGTCCGCCCCGGTTTCCAGACCCCGGATCCGGTCCACCTCCTCGGCCCGGGCCGAGAGCATGATGATCGGGATGCCCCGCGTCTCGGGTCGCATCTTCAGCCGCCGGCAAACCTCGATCCCGGAGACCTTCGGCATCATCCAGTCCAGGATGATGATGTCCGGCTCCTCCTCGTCGACCAGCACCATGGCATCTTCGCCGTTGTCGGCCTGGGTGACGGCAAAGCCCTCGGCTTCCAGGTTGTAGGCCAGCACCGTCCGCTGCGCCGGCTCGTCCTCGACCAGCAACACCCGCGGTTGTCCGCTCTTGCCCATGCTCATGCCCCCGTCCCCGTGCTGTCGACCTTAGGCCGGTCATCCCCCGGCAGCGCGCCGGTCACCAGATAGATCACCTGTTCGGCCACCGAGGTCGCATGGTCGCCCACCCGCTCGATGTTCTTGGCAATGAAATGCAGGTGCATGCAGGGCCCGATGTTGCGCGGGTCCTCCATCATGTGGGTCAGAAATTCGCGGAAGATCGAGTTGTACATCTGGTCGACATCGCGGTCGCGGTGGCGCACATCCTCCGCCAGTTTGACGTCACGGCGGATATAGGCGTCCAGCGCGTCGGTCAGCATCTGCACCACGGCCCGCGCCAGCCTGCGGATCGAGCCCGAGGCCCCGGCCACCGGCGTCATCTGTGCCAGCACCGCCGTCCGCTTCGCCAGGTTCTTCGCGTAATCCCCTGACCGCTCCAGCGCGGCCGCGATCTTCATCACCGTCAGGACAGTGCGCAGGTCGCCCGCCGTCGGCCCGCGCAAGGCCAGAAGAAGCGCGCATTTGGTGTTGATCTCGTCCTCCAGCGCGTCGATCGCCGCGTCCCCGGCCCGAACCCGCGCGGCAAGGTCCTCGTCGCGGGTGTCCAGCGCCTCGGCCGCATCCAGAAGTGCGCGTTCCACCAGCCCCCCCATCCGCATGACTAGGGCCTGAGCGGATTCGAGATCGCGGTCGAAGGAGGAAACGATATGTGCGGTGTTCATGGCCACTCTCCTTACCCGATGCGTCCGGTGATATAGGCTTCGGTCCTTGGGTCCTGCGGGTTGGTGAAGATCGCCGAGGTGTCGCCGTATTCCACCAGGTTTCCAAGGTGGAAGAACGCCGTCTTCTGGCTGACCCGCGCCGCCTGCTGCATGGAATGGGTGAC